>JANJTU010000196.1 GCA_024710965.1 Thauera sp.
CGCTCGACGTCGAGCATCATCACCAGGCGGCCGTCGGCGAGCGAGGTCACCGCGGTGACCAGCCCGCCCAGGCGCGCGGTGAGCATCTCCGGCGGCACCCGCATCTGCGACCAGTCCAGGCGCAGGATGGTGTCGACGCCCTCGACCAGGAAGCCCTGGGTGTGACCGTTGTACTCGGTGACGATCATGATCTCGCGCGCGGCGTCGTCGCCGACCCCGACGTAGCGGCCGAGATCGACCACCGGGACGAGCGCGCCGCGCAGGCTCACCATGCCCTGCACCGCGTCGGGCATGTCGGGCGCGGCAGTGATGGTCGGCCGGCGCATCACCTCGCGCACCTTGAAGACGTTGATGCCGTAGGTCTCGCGGCAGCCGCTGCGCGCGTCCACGCCGAGCGTGAACAGCAGGATCTCGAGCTTGTTGGTGCCGGCGAGCCGGGTACGGGCGTCGATGTTCTTCAGCAGTTCGGACATGGCTGCAGCCTTGGGTTCAATTGGGCGCCGGGACAATCCCCGGACCTCCCCTCATATCGGCCGGATTGCGCCCGACTTGAGCACCGCCCGGCGGCGGCGAGGCGCCGGGCGCCTGCTGGCTACGCATCGCCTCCTCCGCCGCGCGGTTGAGCACCACGATGCTGATGCGCCGGTTCGCCGGGTCGAGCGGATCGTCCGGGTTCAGGTGCGCGGTGTCGGCGAGGCCGACGACGCGCAGCATCTTGCCCGCCTCCAGCCCGCCCGCCACCAGCTCGCGGCGCGCGGCGTTGGCGCGGTTCGAGGACAGCTCCCAGTTCGAGAAGCCACGCTCGCCGCCGGCGTACTGCGCGGAGTCGGTGTGGCCGGACATGCTGACGCGGTTGTCGACGTCGTTGAGCGCAGCGGCGATCTCGCGCAGCAACTCGCGGGTGTAGGGGCGCAGGTCGGCGCTCGCCGAGGTGAACATCGGCCGGTTCTGCGCGTCGACCAGCTGTATTCGCAGCCCCTCGCTGACGATGTCGATGAGGAGCTGGTTCTTGAACTGGCGCAGCGAGGGGTTGGCCTCGATGACCGCCTCGAGCTTGCCCTTGAGGTCGATCAGGCGCGCACGCTCGCGGCGCTCGGCGATCGCCTGCGCGGCGATCTCGGCCTCGCTCTTGACCCGCGCAGGCGCGGCGTCGAGGTTGATCGCGCGCGTGCTCGGCGTATCGCCGCGCCGCACCTGGCCGACCTTGCGCGACAGGTCCTCGCCGCCGCCCTTGATGATGCTGGAGCTGTCGCCGGTGCCCTCGCCGCCCTGCATCGCCAGCTTGAGCGGGTTCTGGAAGTAATCGGCGATGCCCTCGAGGTCGCCCTGCGCAGTCGAGCCGAGCAGCCACATCAGCAGGAAGAAGGCCATCATCGCGGTCACGAAGTCCGCGTAGGCGATCTTCCACGCGCCACCGTGGTGGCCGCCGCCGCCCTTCTTGATGCGCTTGACGACGATCGGTTGCTGGGTGTCGTCGCTCATCGCGCGCTCCCCGGCAGGCCGGCGGCGCGCTCAGGCGCGCTGCGGCAAATGGTCTGGCAAGAGACGGACATGCGGCTCAGCCCTTGCGGTTCTTGATTTCCTGCTCGAGCTCGGAGAAGCCCGGGCGGTCGGTCGAGTACAGCACCTTGCGGCCGAACTCCACCGCGACCTGCGGCGCGTAGCCGTTCATGCTCGCCAGCAGCACGACCTTGATCACCTGGTAGATCTTGCCGCTCTCCTCGACCTTCTGCTCGAGCTGGCTGGCGATCGGCGCGACGAAGCCGTAGGAAACCAGAATGCCGAGGAAGGTACCGACCAGCGCGCCGCCGATCATCTTGCCCAGCACCGCCGGCGGCTGGCCGACCGAGCCCATCACGTTCACCACGCCCATCACCGCCACCACGATGCCGAAGGCCGGCACCGCGTCGGCGACCTTGGAGACCACGTGCGGCGCCTGGTGCGCCTCCTGGTGGTGGGTCTCGATCTCCATGTCCATCAGGTTCTCGATCTCGAACGCGTTGAGGTTGCCGCCCACCATCATGCGCAGATAGTCGGTGAGGAACTCGACCGCGTGGTGATCCGCGGTGACGCTCGGATACTTGCCAAAGATCGGGCTGGACTCGGGATTCTCGATGTCGCCCTCGATCGACATCAGGCCTTCCTTGCGCACCTTGGCGAGGATCTCGTACAGGAGCGCGAGCAGGTCCATGTACAGCGCCTTGTTGTAGGGGGAACCCTTCACCGCCATCGACAGCGAACCGAGCGTGGCCTTGATCGCCTTGGGGCCGTTGCTGGCGACGAAGCCGCCGATCATCAGGCCGACGATCGCCAGATACTCCATCGGCACCCACAGCGCGGCCAGGCTGCCGTGCACGGCATAGGTGCCGACCGAGGCGGCGAGGATGATGACGTAGCCAATGATCAGGAACAACGCTCACTCCCAGGGGAATCTGCGGCAAGGCCTGCCGGCGATCGAAACCGAGGCCTGTTGTCCATAACGTCCCGGCACGCGAAAACTTGAATGCCTGCGCCATTGGCGGGATGGCCCCGGACAAAAGCGAAGGCCGCCCGGACAAGGCGGCCCCGATGACGAAACGACGGCGGGCGGAAAGCCGCGCCGGCCTCAGGCGGGCACTGCGGCGGTCTTGCTCCGTGCGGCAGTACGCGGCACCGCCGCCTTGCGACGCGACTTGCCCGCGCGCGACGGCATGTTGCACAGGCCGCAGACGTAGGTGCCGACCGGGTCGTGGGCATGGGCGACGAAGTGCCCGCCGCACGAGGTGCAGGGGGCGAGCTGGAGCAGGTCGGCGTCGAAGAAGCGCACCAGCGTCCACGCGCGGGTCAGGCTCAGCACCGGCTCCATGTCGCTGCTCTCGATGTGGTCGAGATACAGGTGGTAGGCCTTGATGATGGCGTCGAGCCCCTTGACCCCGCCGCGACCGGTGTAGAAGCGGTGCAGGGCCATGAACAGCGAGGAATGGACATTCGGCTGCCAGGTCATGAACCAGTCGGTCGAGAACGGCAGCATACCCTTCGGAGGCGACATGCCGCGCACCTCCTTGTAGATCTTGAGCAGCTTCTCGCGGCTCAGACTGGTTTCGACTTCGAGCATCTGCATGCGCGCGCCGAGCTGGACCATCTCCACCGCGCGGCGGACATCCTCGGCTTCCTCGATAACGCTCTTCTTCATTCCTCGCTCCTCAAGCCGCTGCTTCGCTCGCCCTGCCGGCGGCGATGATGGCGGCATGCAACCCGGCGCTCGTGGCGTCGCGCCCCTCGCCCGACATCAGGCGCGCAAGCTGCGCTTCGTCGAAGCGGAAGCAGGGCAGCAGCATCGGGCTGCCGGCCATCCTCACCAGCTTCGCGGCCGACATCGTCTCGAGCAGATCGGCGAACTCCTCCCCGATCCCGAGGCGGAACATTGCAGTCGCCCGATCACCGCGCAGCATCTGCTGGGCAAGCATCAGGTACGCAAGGTTCAGTTCGCGTATTTCAGCCTGGAAATCGGGTCGATTCATCATTTCCTACGCCATTCAGCGACAAACGTGACGAAATCTAATGCAATTGCCAAGTTGCAGCAAGTTACAAAGTCACACTTTCGCGTGCATGGGCCCCTGCCGGTGTCGCAGGGCAGCAACAGCGCACCGGTTTCGCCGGGCGCCAGTTCAGGCGTCGGGAGTCAGCAGGCCGAAGCAGAAATCTTCCGCCGGCACCGGGCGGCCGTAGCGGAAGCCCTGCAGTGCGTCGCAGCGGTCGGCCTGCAGCATCAGTTCCTGCGCCGCAGTCTCCACCCCCTCGGCGATCACGCCCAGGCGCAGGCTGCGCGCCATCGCGAGCGTGGCGCGCACGATCGCGGGGCTATCCTCGTCGCTGTCGAGGTCACGGATGAAGGAGCGGTCGATCTTGATGCTGTCGATCGGCAGGCGCCGCAGGTAGGCAAGGGAGGAATAGCCGGTGCCGAAATCGTCGATCGCGACACGCACGCCGAGCGCCTTCAGCGCACGCAGGCTGCGCCCGGCGGCCTCGACGTCGCGCATCAGCGAGCTCTCGGTGATCTCCAGCGTCAGGCAGTCGGCGGGGAAGCCGCTGTGTGCCAGCGCGTGCTCCACCTGGCCGAGCAGATCCTGTTGCGAGAACTGGATCGGCGACACGTTCACCGAGAGCTGGAACCCCGCCCTGCCCCCATCATGCCAGCGCCGGCCCTGGCGGCAGGCCTCGGCCAGCACCCAGGCGCCGATGTCGACGATGAGCCCGGTCTCGTCGGCCAGCGGAATGAAGCGGTCAGGCCCGAGCAGGCCTCGCACCGGATGCAGCCAGCGCACCAGCGCCTCGGCGCCGCGAGCGCGGCCGCTGTCGGCTTCGACGATCGGCTGGTAATGCAGCCGCAACTCGTCGCGGGTCACCGAACGCCTGAGGTCGGTCTCCAGCTGCAGCCGCGCCGCCGACGCCCGGCTCATGCTTCGATCGTACGCGCGGACGGTATTTCCGCCGTCGCCCTTGGCGTCGGCCACCGCCGCCTCGGCCCGGATCAGGATGTCGGGCACCGCCGGGCCGGCGCCGCTCACCAAGGCGACGCCCACGCTGGCCGTCAGCAGCAGCTCTCTGCCGCCGCCGTCGAACGGCTGCTCGAACGAGCGCAGCAGGCGGCGCGCGATCCGCTCGGCCCGTCCTTCGTCGCTATTGCCGGGCACGAAGACACCGAAGCGGTCGCCCCCCAGGCGCGCCAGCACCGCGCCCGGCGCCAGGGCTTCGGCCAGGCGTCGGGCCACTTCGCGCAGGATCCGGCTGCCGACCTCGTAGCCGACGCTGGCGTTGATCCGCATGAAACGGTCGACATCGACGACGAGCATTGCGGCGCCCGCCGTCCGACCGCTGCGGCGGCAGGCGTGGAACCAGTCCTCCACCTTGAGGCAGAACAGGCCGTGGTTGGGCAGCCTCGACAGCGGGTCGAAATGGGTCAGCTCGCGGATGCGACGGTCGGCTGCACGCAGGGCGCGGCGGTCGCCGCAGGCCCGCAGCTCGCGCTCGATCACCGCAGCAAGTCTCGCGTAATCGCCTTTAACGACAAAATCGTTGGCACCCTCGCCCATCAGTGCCGCCGCCAGCGTCGCCGCCATCTGCCCCGAATGGACGACGAAGGGCAGGTCCCGGCCGCTGCGCAGCAGCACCTCGAGCGCGGCGCGTGCATCGAAGCCGGGCATGGCGTGATCGGCAAGCACCAGGTCCCACGCCTCGGTGGAGAGTGCCGCGGCCATGTCGATCGCGGTGTCCACCCGCCGCCACTCGATCGCCAGGGCGTGCCTGGCGAGGCCGGCTTCGAGCAGGAGCGCGTCATCCTCGCTGTCGTCGACGATCAGCGCCCGCACGCGCTGCCCTGCGCCGCGCGTCAGCGCATCCGCGCGCTCGGGCCAGCGCATCACGCCGCCTTCCCGCCGTTCTGCAGCACCGCGACGCGGTTGCGCCCGAGCCTCTTCGCCTGGTAGGCGGCCTGGTCCGCACACTTGATCAGCGCATCCATGTCCGCCATCAGCGCCTCTCGCGTCGCCACGCCGATGCTGATCGTCAGCCTCAGCTGCGGACCGCCGGTGTCGATCGACAGCGCGTCAGTCGCCCCGCGCAGGCGTTCGGCGCAGATGAGCGCGGCCACCAGGTCCGTATCGGGGCAGATGACGAGGAACTCGTCGCCGCCGGTGCGGCAGATCACGTCGTGCGCACGCACCACCGCGCGCAGGGCGTCGGCGCACTGGCGCAGGGCCATGTCGCCGACGTCATGGCCATGGGTGTCGTTGATGAGCTTGAAGCCGTCCACGTCGATGATCATCGCCGACAGCGGGCGGCCGTGGCGCTCCGCCGCGGACCATTCGGTCTGCATGCGCTCGATGGCGTAGCGGCGGTTCGGAAAGCCCGTGAGCGAATCGGTCATCGCCGCCTCCTGCAGGCGACGGTTGGAGATCGACAACTCGGCCGCGAAGCGGCGCAGTTCCTCGCGGTCGCGCTCGAGTTCCTCCTGCAGCGCCACCATGCGCTTCCCGGCGCGCAGGCGCACCGCCAGCACGCGGCTGCGCAGCGGGTGCGACAGGACGTCGTCCGCCCCGGCCTCGGAAGCCTGCGCCATCAGCACCTCGTCGTCCGAAGGCAGCATGGCGAGGATGTAGATGTTGCGGCCGAGACGGGTTTCGCGCAGCGCGCGGATCAGCGCCTGGCCACCGGCGTGCGCACCCCAGTCCATCAACATCAGCTGCGGCTGCACGTCCATCGCCGCCTCGATCGCATCGCCGACGCTCCTCGTCTCGAACACGCGCAGCGCGGCGGCCTCCAGCTCCAGGCGCAGGCGGGCCCGCCGCCCCTCGTCCGGCTCGACGACGAGCACCCGCATCCGCTCGCCCTGCCGCCCGGCGTCGTCATCGGTCACGGCGGTCGCGGGACCGGCTGGCGCCTCGGCCCCGGCCTCGCTCAGCTCGCCGAACCGCGGCACCGTCTCGGTCTCGATCTGCAGCAGCCTTCCCCACTCACCCCATTCGCCGCCGACACGCTCGCACATCGTGACGAACTCGTCGCGCGCGATGCCGAGCACGCGCGCCTGCCGCACGGTGGCGGTCATCAGGCGCGCATGCTCCACCTCGGGCGCAAGGCAGATCTGCGCGATCGCACGCGACAGCGCAAGACAGCGCACCAGCCCCGCCTCGCGCGAGCCTTCCGCGAGCCCGGACGCCTCGGGCTGCTCGAAATGCAGCACGGCGCTCGCCAGCACCGCGGGCACGCCCCAGTCGGTCAGCATGGCGGCACCGAGCTCGCAATGATCCATCGCGAAGCGGTCCTTCTCCAGTTCGACCTGGCGCCGGCCCGGCGCCCCCTGGACCTCGCCCAGCACCCGCGCGAACTCGGGCGGATGCAGCGTCGCCAGCGCGAGTTCGCCGATCCGGGCGAGCAGCCCCAGGCAGAAGGCCTCGTCCGCGGGCAGCACCCGCACGCGCTGCGTCAGCGCCTGCATCGACAGCGCCATCACCAGCGACGACGCCCAGAAGCGCGTGTAATCGAAGCCCGCGCAGCCGCCCTTGCGGTAGTTCGACAGCAAGGAAAACCCCAGCGCCAGGGCCCGCACCGCGGGCAGGCCGAGCACCATCAGCGCCTCCTGCACCGACACCACCGCGCGCCGGTTCTCCGCCACCACGCCGTTGGCGGCCTTGATCAGCCGTCCGACGAAGGCCGGGTCGCCCCGGATCACGCGCGCGAGTTCGGCCATCGACACATCGCCCGAGCGCGTCAGCCGGATGATCGCGAGCGCGACGCCGCGCGGCGACGGCAGTTCGCCCGTGGTCTTCAGCTGCTCGAAGCGCTTCATGTCGATCGATTTCGGCATGCGTTCCCCGGTTTGGTGACGGCAACGGGATCAGGAGTCAGGAATGCGGAACAGCGCCGCATCGCGCCGGATGAATCAGGGCCGGAACTGTAACGCGCCACGCCGGCGCGTGTCAGCCCGCTCGCCCATCCGGCAGCAGGCGGCCGCCCCGTCGGGCGGCGCCCGCGGCCGACACCCCAAAGCGCGCTAGAATTCTGCCAAGACGAACCGGCCGACACCTATGAAATTCTGCTCGAGCTGCGGCGCGCCGCTGCACTTCCGCATTCCCCCCGGCGACACCCTGCCGCGCCACGTGTGCGGCGAGTGCGGCATGATCCATTACCAGAACCCGAAGGTCGTCGTCGGCGCGCTGCCCGAATGGGACGACCGCATCCTGCTGTGCCGGCGCGCCATCGAACCGCGTCACGGCATGTGGACGCTGCCGGCCGGCTTCATGGAGAACGAGGAGACCACGGCCCAGGCCGCCGCACGCGAAACGCTCGAGGAAGCCTGCGCCCGGATCGAGGTCGGCGAGCTGTACACGCTGATCGACGTGCCCCACATCAGCCAGGTGCACATCATCTATCGCGCCCGCCTGCTCGACCTCGACTTCCGCCCCGGCGAAGAGTCGCTCGAGGTCGCCCTGTTCCGCGAGGAAGAAATCCCTTGGGAACACATCGCCTTCCGCACCATCGCGCTGACCCTGCGCCACTTCTTCGAGGACCGCCGCCGCGGGCACTGGCCCTTTCACACCGACAGCCTCGGACCGCCCCCCGTCCCCGTGTCCTGAACGCCTCAGCACCGCGAGGCATAAGCCTATAAGCCGGTCAGGGTTGAGCGGTCCAGCGCGGCAGAGGATAATCGCCCGATTATCTCCGGCCTGCGGATCATGAGCAGCTACCTCTTCGTCGTCATCGGCGCGGTTCTGGTGAACAACGTCGTCTTCGTCCGCATCCTCGGGCTGTGTCCCTTCATGGGGGTGTCGAAGAAGCTCGAGACCGCGATCGGCATGGGCGCGGCGACGACCTTCGTGCTCACCCTCGGCTCGGGCACCAGCTACCTGATCGACCACTACCTGCTGCAGCCCTTCGATCTCGCCTACCTGCGCACGCTGTCCTTCATCGTCGTCATCGCCGCGATCGTGCAGCTCACCGAGCTCGTGATCCAGAAGACCAGCCCGCTGCTGCATCAGGTGCTCGGCATCTACCTGCCGCTGATCACGACCAACTGCGCGGTGCTCGGCGTGCCGCTGCTCAACGTCGGCCTCAAGCACAACCTGCTCGAATCGCTGCTGTTCGGCTTCGGCTCCTCGGTCGGCTTCACGCTCGCGCTGGTGCTGTTCGCCGGCATCCGCGAGCGCCTCGACGGTGCCGACGTGCCGGCGCCGTTCAAGGGCACGGCGATCGCGATGATCACCGCCGGCTTCATGAGCCTCGCCTTCATGGGCTTCGCCGGCCTCGACCGCTTCCAGTGAGGGGACGGCGCCCACGGCGAAACCCTCGATCACCGACTTCGATCACCGACTCCGATCACTGACTTCGATCACTGACCTAACGCAACTCCCCATCCCGCGCGCGGCATTATCCTCGCGCCCTTCGAGAAAGCCCCTACCCGCATGCTCACTGCCCTTCTCGTCATGACCGGCATCGCCCTCGTGCTCGGCGCGGCCCTGGGCTATGCCGCCATCCGCTTCCGCGTCGAAGGCGACCCGCTGGTCGAAAAGATCGACGCGATCCTGCCGCAGACCCAGTGCGGCCAGTGCGGCTACCCCGGCTGCAAGCCCTATGCCGAAGCCATCGCCAAGGGCGACGCCGACATCAACCAGTGCCCGCCCGGCGGCGAGGAAGGCATCCGCAAGCTCGCCGACCTGCTCGGGCGCGAGTTCAAGCCGCTGTCCGAGGAACACGGCGTCGAGAAGCCGAAGTCGGTCGCCGTCATCGACGAACAGACCTGCATCGGCTGCACGCTGTGCATCCAGGCCTGCCCGGTCGATGCGATCGTCGGCGCCGCCAAGCAGATGCACACCGTAGTCGAGCCGCTATGCACCGGCTGCGAGCTGTGCGTGGCGCCCTGCCCGGTCGATTGCATCTCGATGGTGGCGGTGGCCGAGACCGTTCAGACCTGGAAATGGAAATACCCGGTGGTCGAAATCAGGAAGGCAGCATGATCGCGCGCCTGTTCAAGTTCCACGGCGGCATCAAGCCCGACGCGCACAAGCACGAATCCGCCAGCACGCCCATCCGGCGCGCACCGCTGCCCACCCGCCTGGTGGTGCCGCTGCGCCAGAGCACGCGTGCCACCGCGCGCTGCATCGTCGTGCCTGGGCAGAAGGTGCTCAAGGGCGAGCGCATCGGCGAGCCGGAAGGCTTCCTCGGCACCGCCGCGCATGCGCCCACCTCGGGCACGGTGGTCGATGTCGGCCGCTACACGATGGCGCATGCCTCCGGCCTGGAGACGCGCTGCGTCGTCATCGCCCCCGACGGCGAGGAGCGCTGGGTCGAGCACGCCCCGTTCGACTGGCGCAGCGCCGGGCGCGCAGCCACCCTCGCCTGGCTGCGCGACTGCGGCCTCGTCGGCCTCGGCGGCGCCACCTTCCCGAGCCACGTCAAGCTCGGCAAGGGCGCGGGCATCGACACCCTGATCCTGAATGGCGCCGAATGCGAGCCCTGGATCACCTGCGACGACCGCCTGATGCGCGAGCGCGCCGCCGACATCCTCGCCGGCGCACGCATCCTGGTCGAGCTGATCGGCGCGCGCGAGCTGGTGATCGGCATCGAGGACAACAAGCCCGAGGCGATCGACGCCATGCGCGCCGCCGCCCGCGCCACCGGCGACCGTGTCCGCATCGAGCCGGTGCCGGCGCTCTACCCGGCCGGCGGCGAGAAGCAGCTCATCCGCGTGCTCACCGGCATCGAGATCCCCTACGGCAAGCTCGGCGGCGACTACGGCGTGCAGTGCTTCAACGTCGGCACCGCCTACGCCGTCTATCGCGCCATCGCCCACGGCGAACCGCTGCTGTCGCGCGTGCTGACGCTGACCGGCAACGTCGAGCTGGCGGGCAACTGGGAAGTGCTGGTCGGCACGCCGATCGACGAATTGTTGCCGCTGGCAAAACCGAAAGCCGACACCGACCGCTACCTGATGGGTGGGCCGATGATGGGCTTCGCCCTGCCGCGGCTGGACGTGCCCGTGGTCAAGGGCAGCAACTGCATCATCTCGGCTTCGCCCCGGCTGTTCCCGCCCGCGCCCCCCGAGCAGCCCTGTATCCGCTGCACCGAGTGCGCGAAAGCCTGTCCGGCCGAGCTGCAGCCCTTCGAGCTGTACTGGTTCAGCCGCGCGAAGAACTTCGGCAAGGCGCAGGAATACCACCTGTTCGACTGCATCGAGTGCGGCTGCTGCGCCTACGTCTGCCCGTCCCACATCCCGCTCGTCGACTACTACCGCTTCGCCAAGAGCGAGATCTGGGCGCGCGAACGCGAAAAGAGCGCCGCCGACCAGGCGCGCGAGCGCTTCGAGTTCCGCAACTACCGCCAGGAGCGTGAAAAGGCGGAGAAGGCTGCCAAGCTCGCGGCCAAGGCGGCGGAGACGCGCGCCAAGCTCGCCGGCGACGGCGCCGCCGAGGCGCCCGCGGCCGCAGCGGCCGAAGACCCGAAAAAGGCCCTGATCGCCGCCGCCCTCGCCCGCGCCCAGGCGCAGAAGGCCGCCACGCAGCCGAAGAACACCGCCGAACTGAGCGCGGAGAAGCAGGCCGAGATCGCCGCGATCGACGCCCGCCGCCAGGCGCGCGAGGCCGGCCAGGCGAGCACCTCCGCCCCCGTATCGACCGCCTCCTCGGCAGCCACCTCATCTGCGCCTCCCTCCGCGGCCACCACAGGCCAGGCCGGCGAGGCCCGCGCGGCCGAGTCATCCGATCCGCCCCGAACCTGACCCCTCCATGATCCACTCCCCCTACGTCCGCAAACCGGTCAGCGTGCAGCGCGTGATGGGCCTCGTCCTGCTCGCGCTGCTGCCCGGCATCGCCGCCTACGTCTGGAAGGTCGGCGCCGGCGTGCTGGTGAACCTCGCCATCGGCACCCTCACCGCCGTCGCCGCCGAGGCGCTCGTGCTGCGCCTGCGCCGGCGCCCGGTCGGCCTCGCCGTCACCGACCTGTCGGCGGTCGTCACCGCCTGGCTGGTCACGCTGTGCTTTCCGCCGATCGTGCCGTGGTGGCTGACGATGTCGGCCGTGCTGGTGGCGATCGTCGCCGTCAAGCACCTCTACGGCGGCCTCGGCCAGAACCCCTTCAACCCGGCGATGGTCGCCTACTGCGTGATGATCGTCGCCTTCCCGGCGCTGATGTCGCAGTGGCCGCCCGCCGGCCAGCTGCCCTTCGACACCCAGCTCGGCCTGATCCTGGGTGGCGCGCGCGACATCGACGGCATCACCGGCGCCACCGCGCTCGACGCCCTGCGCACCGGCCTGCGCGGCGGTGCGGCCAGCGTCGACACGGTGCTGCAGAGCCCGGCCTTCGGCTTCCTCGGCGGGCGCGGCTGGGAATGGATCTCGGTCGGCTACGTCGCCGGCGGCCTGTTCCTGCTCGCCACCCGCACCATCACCTGGCACATGCCGGTGGCCTTCATCGGCGCGCTGGCGGTGATCTCCGGCCTCTTCTGGCTCGCCGACCCGGCACGCTTCGCCTCGCCGCTGTTCCACCTCGCCACCGGCGGGGCCATGCTCGCCGCCTTCTTCATCGTCACCGACCCGGTGTCAGGGGCGACCACGCCGCGCGGCAAGCTCATCTTCGCCGCCGGCATCGCGCTGATCGCCTGGCTCATCCGCACCTTCGGCGCCTACCCGGAGGGCATCGCCTTCGGCGTGCTGCTGATGAACATCTGCGTGCCGCTGATCGACATGAAGACCCAGCCGCGCGTGTTCGGCCACCGCGGCGGCACGGGTGGAGGCGGGCAATGAGCGCGCGCTACTCCGCCACCCGCACCTCGCTGCGCACGGCGGCGATCATGATCGTGTTCACGCTGGTGTTCACCGCGCTGATGGCCTCCACCTACCGCGCCACCCGCCCCGCGATCGAAGCCTCGAAGCAGGACGCCCAGCTGCGCCTGATCAACGAGATCCTGCCCCCCGACAGCTACGACAATGCGCTCCTCGACGACGTCGTGCGCATCGGCCCGGCGCCCGAGATCGGCCTCGACGACGGCGGCCGCATCTGGCGCGCACGCAAGGGCGGCACGCCGGTGGCGCTCGTGGTCGAAGCCGCCGCCCCCGACGGCTACGCCGGCCGCATCGACCTGGTGGTCGCGGTCAACACCAACGGCATGCTGTCGGGCGTGCGCGTCACCGCGCACAAGGAAACCCCCGGCCTGGGCGACTACATCGACCCGAAGAAGGACAGACGCAAGGACATGCCCTGGATCGGCCAGTTCGCCGTCGCCTCCTGGGCCAACGTCAACACCGCCGAATGGAAGGTGCGCAAGGACGGCGGCAGCTTCGGCTACCGCGCCGGCGCCACCATCAGCGCGCGCGCGGTCGTCGGCGCGGTCGGGCGCGCGACCGCCTTCGCCGTCGCCCGCCAGGACGCGCTCTTCGCCGCGCCCGCGGGCAGCACGCTGCAGGGAGTACAACCATGACACCGCAACAATTCCGTGACCTCGCCCACAGCGGCCTGTGGAAGCAGAACCCGGGCCTCGCCCAGCTGCTCGGCCTGTGCCCGATCCTCGCCGTCAGCACGAGCATGGTCAACGCGGTCAGCCTCGGCCTGGCCACCATCCTCGTCATGGCGCTCGCCAACCTCGCGGTGTCGGCCCTGCGCAACTTCATCCCCTACGAGATCCGCATCCCGGTCTTCATCCTGATCATCGCCGCTCTGGTCACCGTGGTCGATCTCGCCTTCAACGCCTACCTGCACGACCTCTACCTCGTGCTCGGCATCTTCATCCCGCTGATCGTCACCAACAGCATCGTGCTCGCCCGTGTCGAGGCCTACGCGGCGAAGAACGATCCGCTCACCTCCACCATCGACGGCATCATGATGGGCATCGGCCTGGTCTGGGTGCTCGCCGTGCTGGGCGGGGTGCGCGAGCTGCTCGGCGCCGGCACGCTGTTTTCCGGCATCGACATGATCGTTCCCGGCGCCTCGGCGCTGAACGTGTTCGGCGCCGACTACCCCGGCTTCCTGATCGCGATCCTGCCGCCCGGCGCCTTCTTCGCGCTGGGCTGCCTGATCGCCGCCTACAACTCGATCAACGCCCGCCTCGCCGCCCGCGCCCGCCGCCAGCCGCCGGCCCCGCTCGCGCCCGAGGCCGCCCCGCCCGAACCGGCATCGGCCGCCTGAGCACGCGCAGCCGATGGCGACGATGAAGCGCGAGGCGATCCGCGAGTTCTTCCGCCGCCTGCACGAGGCCAACCCGAACCCGCGGACCGAGCTCGAGTACGCCACCCCCTACCAGCTGCTGGTGGCCGTCGTGCTGTCGGCGCAAGCCACCGACCGCAGCGTCAACCTCGCCACGCGCGGCCTGTTCGCCGCCGCGCCCACGCCCGAGGCGATGGTGGCGCTCGGCGAGGACGGCATCGCCGGGCACATCAAGACCATCGGCCTGTTCCGCAACAAGGCGAAGAACACCCTGGCGCTGTCGCGTCAGCTGCTCGAGCGCCACGGCGGCGACGTGCCCGCCGAGCGCGCCGCGCTCGAGGCCCTGCCCGGCGTCGGCCGCAAGACCGCCAACGTGGTGCTGAACACGGTGTTCCGCCAGCCGGTGATGGCGGTCGACACCCACATCTTCCGGCTCGCCAACCGCACCGGGCTCGCCCCCGGCAAGGACGTCGGCGAGGTCGAGCAGGCGCTGATGCGCCGCGTGCCCAAGGACTACCTGCTCGACGCCCACCACTGGCTGATCCTGCATGGCCGCTACGTGTGCACCGCGCGCAAGCCCAAGTGCGGCGCGTGCATCGTGCGCGACCTGTGCCTGTTCCGCGACAAGACCGACTGAAACCCGGCGCCCGGAGCGCGCCCCGACGCCACCGAACGCCCCCCGAAGACGACAGCTGGCCGCACACCCTGTGCCGCCCCCCACGACGAGAGCTCCCATGTTCAATCCCAGCCGCGACCAGGTCCGCAGCTTCTTCATCGACACCTGGCGCAAGTACCGCGCCAAGGAAGTGCTGACGCCGATGGAGACCATCGCCGCCGACCTCATCGCCCTCCATCCCGAGTACCACGCCGTGGTCGAGGACCCCGACGCGGTCGACCGCGACTTCCCGCCCGAAGCCGGCCAGATCAACCCCTTCCTGCACCTGTCGCTGCACCTGGCGATCGAGGAGCAGCTCTCGATCGACCAGCCGCCCGGCATCCGCGCCGCCTTCGACGCCGCCTGCCAGCGCCGCGGCGAGCGCCACGACGCCGTCCATGACGCGCTCGAATGCCTCGGCGAGATGCTGTTCACCGCCCAGCGCAACGGCACCCCGCCCGACGGCGCGGCCTATGTCGGCTGCCTGCGGCGCAAGGCCGGCATCGGCTGACTGAAAGATCATGCGGGCGACCATGCGGCCGCCCGCGCCCCAGCGCGATAATCGGGTCCACGTTCAGCTTCGCTTCAGCCGTCGGCGCAAATACTGTGCCCGTCCCTCCCGGACACACCAGCAGACAAGGAGCCCGACCATGAAAACCCGCCCCCTCATCGCCGCCGCTGTCGCCGGCATCGCCGTCAGCGCGCTGACCGCCACCACCTTCCTCGCCACGCCCGCGATGGCCGACGACGACCGCGCCCGCGGCGACGACGTGCGCCAGCTGCGCGAAAGCGGCAAGGTCCTGCCGATGGAAGACATCCTCGCCCGCAGTCGCGCCGCCCAGCCCGGCCAGGTGGTCGAAGTCGAACTCGAGCGCGAGAACGGCGGCTACATCTACGAGGTGAAGATCATCGACGACGCCGACAAGGTACACAAGCTCGAGATCGACGCCGCCAGCGGCGAAGTGCTGCAGCGCAAGTCGAAGTAAGGCCATGCGCATCCTGATCGTCGAGGACGACGCAGACCTGGCCGGGCGCCTGCGCACCCGCCTGGTCCGAGAAGGCTACGCCGTCGATGTCGCCGCCAACGGCATCGACGGCGCCCACCTCGGCGCCACCGAGGCCTACGATGCGGCGGTGCTCGACCTCGGCCTGCCCGGCAAGCCGGGGCTCGCCGTGCTGCGCGACTGGCGCGCCGCGGGCAACACCCTGCCGGTGCTGATCCTGACCGCGCGCGACGGCTGGGCGGAGCGGGTCGAAGGCCTGCAGGCCGGCGCCGACGACTACCTGGGCAAGCCCTTCCACGTCGAGGAACTGCTCGCCCGCCTGCAGGCCTTGCTGCGCCGCGCCGCGCCCGCACAGGCCCCCGAGCTGCGCGTGGGCGGCTGGCGGCTGGACGAGGGGCGGCAATGCCTGGTGGCCGAGGACGGCACCGAACAGGCCCTGACCGGCACCGAATTCCGCCTGCTGCGCTACTTCATGCGCCATCCGGGCGCGGTGCTGTCGAAGACGCACCTGTCCGAGCATGTGTACGACTACGACAGCGAGCGCGACAGCAACGTCATCGAAGTCTACGTGCGCCGCCTGCGCACCCTGCTCGGCCCCGACCGCATCGAAACCCGGCGCGGCCAGGGCTACGTCTTCCGCGCCTGAGCGATGCGGTCCCTGCGCAACCGCCTCTCGCTCGCCATGGCCCTCGTCCTGCTGGGCGCCGGCGCGCTGCTCGTGTTCGCGCTGCAGGCCTTCCCCCGCCAGCTCGTCGAGGACTACGTCGCCTCGCGCCTGCAGCACGACGCCGACCTGCTCTACGTGCGCGTGCTCGACGCTGCCGACCCCGAGGCCGCGCTGCAGGCGAGCGCCGGCACCGTCTACCAGCTGCCGCTGTCGGGCCACTACTTTCTCGTCCGCCTCGGCGACGGCCACGCGCTGCGCTCGCGCTCGCTGTGGGACGCGGAGCTCACCGTCGCCGCCCCCGGCGCGCGCGGTGAAACGCTCACCCGCCAGCCCGGCCCCGCCGGCCAGCAGCTGCTGGTGTTCGCCAAGCGCTTTCCGGCAGCCGAGGGCGGCATCGTCATCCACGTCGCCGAGGACATCAGCACGCTCGAGGCCGCGATCGCCGGCTTTCGCCAGCGCATGCTGATCGGGCTCGGCCTCGCCCTCGCCCTGCTCCTCGTGCTGCAGCGCCGCCTGCTGCTGCACGGCCTGGCGCCGCTCGACGCCGCGGTCGCCGCCTGCCGCAACATCGAGCGCGGCGAACCGGCGGCGCTCGACGCGCCCGCACCGAGCGAGGTGCAGCCGATGCTCGACGCCCTCAACCGCCTCGCCCGCCACCACGCCCAGCGCCTCGGCCGCGTACGCCATGCCGCCGGCAACCTGTCGCACGCGCTGAAGACGCCGCTCGCGGTGCTGCAGCACCACGCCGACGAGCTCGGCGAACGCGGCGAGCCGGCGCGCGCCGCGGCCATCAGCAGCCAGCTCGACCTGATGCGCGGCACCATCGAGCGCGAACTGCGCCGCGCCCGGCTGGCCGGCGGCGGCCCGGCGGCCGAGGGTTTCGACGCCCGCATCCAGCTCGGCGCCCTGGCCGACGCGCTGCAGCGCCTGCACCAGGGGCGCGGCGTGCGCCTCGAGCTCGAGCTGCCCGAGCGCCGCTTCGCCCTCGATCGCGAGGACATGCTCGAGCTCTTCGGCAACCTGCTCGACAATGCCTGCAAGTGGGCGCGCACCCGCGTCCGCCTGCGCATCGCCGACGCGGACGAAGCGCCCGACGCACTCGCCTGCGTCATCGACGACGACGGCCCCGGCGTGCCGCCCGAGCTGCTCGAGCAGCTCGGCACCGCCGGCCTGCGCGGCGACGAGCAGCGCCCGGGCCACGGCCTCGGGCTCGCGATCGTCGGCGACATCGTCACCCAGTATGGCGGCCGCATCGGCTATGCGCCCTCGCCGACGCTGGGCGGGCTGCGCGTGGAGCTCAACCTGCCGCTGTGAGCAGGGGCCGGGGGCACCATCGCCCACCCCGGCGCCGCCAATAGGGTGTATGGTGAATTCGTTGCGTCGGTCGCAGTCCCGCGACGAGGAGAAATGCGATGAACCAGACACAAACCGCACCCAGATCCCTGCCCAGCCCGAGCGAAATGCTGGCGGCGCCGGACGATGACTACGTGTCGGCCCGCCAACTCGCCTTCTTCCGCGCCTTGCTGAGCCGGGAACGCGACGCCCTGCTCGACGCCGCGCGGCGGACCACGCTGCACCTGCAGGACTTCGAAAGCACGCCCGACCCCTCCGATCGTGCCTCGCTCGAGGAGGACCACACGCTCGAGCTGCGTGTCCGCGACCGCGAACGCAAGCTCCTGCACAAGATCGACGAAGCGCTGGCGCGCATCGACAACGGCACCTACGGCTGGTGCGAGGAAACCGGAGAGCCGATCGGCGTCGCCCGGCTGCTGGCACGCCCCACCGCGACCCTGAGCGTGGAGGCGCAGGAACACCATGAATCGCGCCGGCGGATGCGGGGCAGGTGAGCCGCCAGCGCACGCACGACGCAGCCACCGCGCGCCGCTCGCACGACGCGAAACGCAGCACCGATGATTGAAGCCTTGCTCCTCACCGCCACGCGCGTGTTCACCTTCGCCGGCCAGCGCAGGCTGACCAACGCGAGCGGGTTCTTCTTCGCCCGCGACCAGCGCCTGTTCCTTGTCACCAGCCGGCACGTGCTGCACGACGAACCGAGCGAGCATTTTCCCGACCGCATCGAGGTCGAGCTGCACGTCGACGCCGACAACATGGCGCGCTCCACCGGCTTCTCCATTCCGCTCTACCGCAACGGCAACAGCCTGTGGCGCCAGGGCGAGGACTCGGCCGGCGGGATCGATGTCGCCGTAATCGAGATCGAGCGCGCCGCGCTGCCGGCTAGCGCAACCTACCGCGCGTTCACGCCGGCGCACCTGCTCGAACGCTACGAGCAGGTCGAAGTCGGCAGCGCCTTGCTGATGACGGGCTTTCCGCTCGGCTTTCACGACACCCTGCACCACATGCCGGTGGTGCGCCATGCGGTGATCGCGTCCTCGTTCGGCCTGCGCTTTCAGGGCCAGGGCTACTTCCTCACCGATGCGCGCACGCACCGGGGAACGAGCGGCGCGCCGGTGGTGATGCGCAGCGCCGAGCACAATCCGCTGCGCGGCGACCTGCCGTGGCTCCTGCTCGGCGTACATTCGGCACGGCTCGACGTCGGCACCCGCGACCTCGAGCTCGACGAGGCACTGGGCCTGAACTGCGCCTGGTACGCCGACATCCTGCTCACCCTCACCGCAGCCTGAGCCCCGCCCCGCCGTCATCGTGCGCGCCCCGGGCGGTGCACTGCCGCTACAATCCCTTGCATCCGGCAGGCGCAAGGCCTGCCTTTCATCCGCCCGGGCGCTGCACGCCGCGCCCGACGGCTCACGTATCCTCAAGGAGGTGACCATGCCCGGCCTGCTCCCCGACGTCGATCCCGATGGCCTGCTCGAATATTCCGTGGTCTATACCGACCGCGCGCTCAACCACATGTCGCAGGCCTTCCAGGGCGTCATGCGCGACCTCTCGGCGCTGCTGAAGAAGGTCTATCGCGCGCACGCGGTGGCGATCGTGCCCGGCAGCGGCACCTTCGGCATGGAGGCGGTCGCGCGCCAGTTCGCCACCGGCCGGAAGACGCTGGTGATCCGCAACGGCTGGTTCAGCTACCGCTGGACGCAGATCTTCGACATGGGCGGCATCCCCGCCGCATCCGTCGTGCTCAAGGCCCGCGCGGTCGCCGCCGGGCCGCAGGCGCCGTTCGCGCCGGCGCCGCTCGGCGAAGTCGTCGCCGCCATCCACGAACACCGCCCGGAGCTCGTCTTTGCGCCGCACGTCGAGACCGCCTCCGGCATGATCCTGCCCGACCCCTACCTGCGTGCGGTGGCCGACGCGGTGCATGCGGTCGGCGGCCTGTTCGTGCTCGACTGCATCGCCTCGGGCGCGATCTGGGTGGACATGGAGGCGACCGGCGTCGACGTGCTGATCAGCGCGCCGCAAAAGGGCTGGACCGCCTCGCCCTGCTGCGCCATGGTCATGCTCGGCGCGGCCGCACGCGCCCGCATCGACGCCACCACCAGCACCAGCTTCGCCTGCGACCTGAAGAAGTGGCTGCAGATCATGGAGACCTACGAAGGCGGCGGCCACGCCTACCACGCCACCATGCCCACCGACGGCCTGCGCCGCCTGCGCGACGTCATGCGCGAGACCGAAGCCTGCGGCTTCGACCAGGTCAAGGCCGCGCAGGAAGAACTCGGCGCCCGCGTGCGCGCCCTGCTCGAGGCGCGCGGCTTTCGCAGCGTGGCTGCCGACGGCTTCAAGGCGCCGGGCGTGGTGGTCAGCTACACCGACGACGACGGCATCAAGAGCGGCGCCGCCTTCGCCGCCGCCGGCCTGCAGACCGCCGCCGGCGTGCCCCTGCAGTGCGACGAGCCGGCCGAGTTCAAGACCTTCCGCATCGGTCTGTTCGGCCTCGACAAGCTGCGCGACATCGACGGCACGGTGGCGCGGCTGCAGCGGGCGCTCGACACCCTGCGCTGAGGTCCTGACCGCATCGAGCGGCGCCGGGCACCGACCGCCCGGGCCGCAGCGCCCGCGGCCCTCGCCTCCCGCGAAACGACATTTCGATTACATCAGTATGAGAAGGAAGTAATTCCCGCGTCACCTCGGTGTCGGTGTCCCCTTCCTACCATGTGCTCACGGTTGCTCATCGACGAGCGCCGGTCTCCGACACGATAGAGGGGTCCATCATGAAAACCGCAGTGACACGCCTGGCCGCAGTCTCCACCCTGCTCACCTTCGGCACGAGCCCCGCGCTCGCCCACGAGCTCTACAACGACGGCGCCGGCACCGCCCACTGGCTCGAGCACGTCGCCGCCGGCGAGGGCCAGCCCTCCGGCAGCGAACTCGCCCCGTTCGGCTACGCGGGGACGGCGCCGGCCGCACGCGAGATCGCGATCGACAAGGCGACGCGCAGCATCAACGTCACCCGCCTCGAGACCGTCGCGCTTCGCCTCGGCAACGGCTCGACGACCTGGACGTTCGACACGCTGGGCACGAACAGCTTCCCGCTGTCGAAGATCCTCCCCGGTGCCGACGCGGTGACCGTCTACGTCGCCGAAAGCCCCTACTACCAGCGCTGATCCGCCGCGACTCGGATCACTTCGCCCGCAGCGCATCGGGCGACGTGGATCCGATGCGCAGCGGTGTTCCTTGCATGCCGTCGCAACCACTCCGGAGTCATATCATGATCAAGCGCGCGCTCGCCGCCCTCCTGACCAGCCTCATCGCCGCATCCGCCTTTGCCGTCGACGCGGAAACGGTGTCAAAACAGCTCGAGCTCAAGGACGGTTCCACCGTCTACATCTTCGAGGACGGGAAGATGGGCATGGAAGACCGGTTCGGCAGGCCCTTCATGATGAAGGAGGGGCACGTCATGGAAACGAAGGACGGCCAGAAGGTCATGATGATGGGAAGCGAAGTGTGGCGTATCGAACGGATGCACGACCTGTACCGCGGCAGCAACTGACCGGCTGTTCGACCCCGCGCCGCCGCCGCGCCCGTCACGCCGCTCACGCGGGCGGGCGGGTTACCGAAATGTAACCTTGCCGTCACCTTGGAGTCGGACACCGGCGCCCACACTGACTGAAGGACAATCTGGGGCATGAAGGCAAGACCGCCGGGCTGCTGGGCGGGGCTTTCGGCGAAGAAGCGCTGTTTCCATGAGCACGATCCACGCACGCCATGTCGCCCTCGGTGCCGCCGTAGTGCTGGTCGCGGCCGGCGCGGCGTGGTTCGTTCTGCGCCCGGCGCCGCCGAGCGACGTCATCGAGGCCAACGGCCAGGTGCGCGGCACGGAGCTTACGCTCTCCGCACGCATCCCCGGGATCGCCGAGGTGGTGGCGGTGCGCGAAGGCGAGCGCGTCACGCGCGGTCAGCTCGTCGCGCAGATCGCCGCGCGCGAGCTCGAGGCACGCCTTGCGCAGGCCCGCGCGCAGGTGGTGGCCGCAGAGCGCCAGGTCGCCGAACTCGATGCCCAGGCGACGGTGCTCGACGAGACCGCCGGCCAGGCGAAGCTCGGCGCCCGCGTCGCCGCGGGCACGGCCTCGCACGAGGTGCATCGCGCATCGGAGGCCGTCGCCCGCGCCTCGGCCGAGGTGGCCGCCGCCGAGGCGCAGGCGGCGCAAGATCGCAAGGCTTACGAGCGTTTCGCAGGCCTGCGCGCGCGGGGTTTCGTCAGCCCCAATTATTTCGATGAAGTGGCGGCGCGGCGGCGGGCTTCCGAAGCCCGGCTCACCGCGGCGCGCGGGGCTGCCGCGGAGGCGCTCGCCGCGCGCGAGAAGGCGAGCGCGGCCTCGGGCGAGGTCGAGATCCGCGAGCGCGACGTCAGCCGCATCGCGGCCGAACGCGCACGGGTCGTCGCCGCTCGTGCCACTGCCGCAAGCCAGATCGATGCCGCGCGGGCCCGCGTCGCGGAGATCGAGGCGCAGCTCGCCGACACCCGCATCGTTGCGCCCATCCACGGAACCGTCATGACCAGGCTCGTCGAACCCGGCGAGCTCGTGGCCGCCGGGCGGCCCATCGCCACCCTCGTCGACCTCGACGATCTGTTCGTGCGGGTCTACGTCGCGGAGCGCGACGTGGGGCGGATCCGCCTGGGCAGCGCGGCAGCGATTTCGGTCGATGCCTATCCCGCGCGCCGCTTCCCTGGCATGGTCAGCGAAGTCGCGCAGCAGGCGGAGTTCACGCCGAAGGAGGTCCACGTGAAGGACGAGCGCGAGAAGCTCGTGTTCGCCGTGAAGGTCCGCATTGCCAACCCGGAAGGCGTGCTCAAGCCGGGCATGCCCGCCGACGTGACGATCGAGGGCGGGCCGGCGAATGAACGCGAACGCCAATGACGCGATCGCCGTCCGCTCGCTGACGCGGCGGTTCGGCACGCGCGTCGCACTCGACGGCGTATCGCTCAATGTCGGGCGCGGCGAGCTCTTCGGCATCGTCGGTGCCGACGGCGCGGGCAAGACGACCCTGCTGCAGTCGGTGTGCGCGATCCTCGACCCGAGCGCGGGCGAGGTCACCGTGGCGGGGCTCGACAGTGTGCGCGAGGCCGCGCGCATCACCGCGACGCTCGGCTACGTCGCCCAGTCCTATTCCCTGTACGGCGATCTCACCGTGGCCGAGAACCTCGAGTTCTTCGCCGCCATCCGCGCCGTGCCGCAAGCCGAGTTCGCCACGCGGCGCGCACAGCTCCTGCAGTTCTCCGGCCTCGCCCCCTTCCTCGACCGGCGGGCGAAAGCGCTCTCGGGCGGGATGCAGAAGAAGCTCGCGGTCTGCTGCAGCCTCGTGCACGAGCCGGACATCCTCGTCCTCGACGAGCCGACGCTCGGCGTCGACCCGATCTCGCGCCGCGAGCTGTGGTCGATGCTGCGCACGTTCCACGCCGGCGGCAAGACCATCCTGGTTGCGACCTCGTACATGGACGAGGCGGCCGCCTGCGACCGGGTCGCGCTGCTCGCCGGCGGCCGCGTGCTGGCGTGCGAGCGACCGGCTGCGTTCGGGGCGGATCTCGAAGAGGCGGTCAAGCGGCTCCTGTCGCGCGAGCTCGCGGCGTCGACGGCGCCGCTCGCCCTTGCACCGTCGGCCGCGAGCGGCGATGCGATCCGCGTCGATGGCCTGAGCCGGCGCTTCGGCAGCTTCACCGCCGTGGACGACGTGAGCTTCACGGTCGCACGCGGCGAGATCTTCGGCCTGCTCGGCCCGAACGGCTCGGGCAAGAGCACGACGATCAAGATGCTGTGCGGCATCCTGCCGCCGAGCGCGGGACGGATGACGGTCGCCGACGTCGACGTGGTCGCGCACCCGGGCGCGGCCAAGGGGCGCATCGGCTACATGTCGCAGCGCTTTTCGCTCTACCCCGATCTCACCGTCGACGAGAACATCGCGTTCTTCGGTTCGGTCTATGGCCTCGCCCCCGGCACATTGGCCGAGCGGCGGGCGTGGGCGGTCGAGCTCGCGGGGCTCGGCGGCCATGCGCACAGCCTGGTGAGGGGTCTCTCGGCCGCCCTGCGCCAGCGCCTCGCCCTCGGCTGCGCCGTGCTGCACCGGCCCGCCGTGCTCTTCCTCGACGAGCCGACCTCCGGGGTCGATCCGGTCTCGCGCGACGCCTTCTGGCGCCTCATCGGCGACATCGGCCGCGCCGGGACGGCGGTGCTCGTCACCACCCACTACATGCGCGAAGCCGAGCACTGCGATCGCGTGGCCTTCATCGACCGCGGCCGGCTGCTCGCGATCGATGCGCCCGCGAGCCTGCGCGCGAATCACGCCGGCGCCTCGCTCGAGGAAGTCTTCATCGCGCTGATGACGCGCACGGCGGACCCGACGCTTGAAAGGGTGGCGACGAGATGAGCGGCTCTTCCATGCTTCGCGCCCTCGTTCGCAAGGAGACCATCGAGCTGCTGCGCGATCCGATCACGCTCGGCGTGGCCGTGCTGCTGCCGCTGCTGCTGCTGTTCATCTTCGGCTACGGCATCTCGATGGACGTGGAGGACGTGCCGATCGCCGTCTACGACCAGGATCGCACGCCGCACAGCGAGCGTCTCGTCGAAGCCTTCGTGCAGAGCGGCTACTTCCGCCTGCAGCGCAACCTGTGGTCGCCGCGGGACGTGGATGCAGCACTCGATGGCGGCGAGGCGACGGTGGTGGTCGTGATCCCGCCGCAGTTCTCGCGCATGCTCGCGGCCGGCCGCGAGGCACCGGTGCAGTTGCTCGTCGACGGCTCGTTCTCGCCCACCGCGCTGATCGTGTCGAACTACCTCGCCGCGGTGGTCAATCGCTTCTCGACCGAGCTCGCCGAACGACGGCTGGCCGAGCTCGGCTTGGCGCCCCCGCCGCCGCTGCAGCTGGAGACGCGGGTCTGGTACAACGCGCCGATGAAGACGGTGAACTACATCGTGCCGGGCCTCTTTGCCGTGCTGCTGATGGCGTTCCCGCCGATGCTGACCGCACTGGCGATCGTGCGCGAGCGCGAGCGCGGCACGATCGAGCAGATCTACGTGTCGCCGGTGCGCCCGGCGATGTTCATCCTCGGCAAAATCATCCCGTATGCCGGGATTGCCTTTGCCGAGATGCTGCTCGTGCTCGCCGTCGGCACCTTCTGGTTCGAGATCCCCTTCCGCGGCAGCCTCGCGCTGCTCCTCGGCGCCTCGCTCCTCTATGTCTTCGTCACCGTCGGACTCGGGGTCGCGGTATCCACGGTCGCGCGCACGCAGGTGGCGGCGGTGTTTCTTTCCCTCGTCGGCACGCTGATGCCCTCCTTCCTCTTCTCCGGCTTCCTCTTCCCGATCGCGACGATGCCGTACGTGATGCAGCTCTACACCTACGCCTTTCCCACGCGCTATTTCAACGACATCAGCCGTGACCTGTTCCTGAAGGGAGTCGGGATCGAGTATCTGTGGGGCAACCTGGCGCTGCTCGCGCTCTACGCGGTGGTGCTGTTCGGCGCGGCGAGCCTCACCCTCAAGAAGAAGGTGGCGCGATGAGAGCCGCGGCGCGACGCCTCGCCGCGGCGGTGCGCAAGGAATTCCGCCAGTTCCTGCGCGACCGCCTGCTCGTCGCCCTCGTCGTCTTCATCTACACCGCCGACATGGTGATGTGCACGGTCGCGCTGTCGTTCGACGTGAGGAACCTGAACCTGGCGCTGTACGACGGCGACCGTTCCCAGCTGAGCGCCCGCCTGGTCGAACGTTTCACCGCCACCGACTACTTCGGCGCGCTCGTGCCGGCCGCGAGCCTGCGCGAAGTCGATCGCCACCTGGACGCCGGCCGCGCCGATCTCGCATTGGTGATCCCCCCCGGCTTCGCGCGGGACCTTGCCGCCGCCCGTTCGCCCGCGGTGCAGGTGCTGCTGAGCGGCACCAATTCGAATACCGCCAATGCCGCGCGCGGCTACGCGACGTCCATCGTCGGCAGCTTTGCCCGCGACGTCCTCGCCGAGCACGCCGCGCGCCACGGCATCGCCGTCGAGCTGCCGGGCGTGCGCGCCGATACGCGCATCTGGTACAACCCGCAGCTCGAATTCCGCCACTTCATGGCGATCTCGATGATCGTCGTCGCGGGCATCGTCGTCGGCGTCATCACCGCCGCCGCCGGGCTCGTGCGCGAGAAGGAGTCGGGCACCATCGAGCAGCTCGCCGTCACACCGCTGCGCAGCCACGAGCTGATCGCGGCGAAGGCGGCCCCGCCGTTTGCGATCGGCATGGTGACGCTGGCCCCGAGTCTGTTCATCGCCAAGCTCTTCGGGGTGCCCTTGGCCGGGAGCCTGATGCTCTTCGTGGCGGCCTCGGCGCTCGCGCTCGCCGCGTTCCTGGCGATCGGGTTCTTCATCGGGACGTTGGCGGAGAATCTCCAGCAGGCCCTGCTGCTCGCCTTCCTGGTGCTCTTTCCACTGATGTTCCTGTCCGGAACGATGGTGCCGATCGAAAGCATGCCGCAGCCGATGCAATGGCTGTCCTACCTCAGCCCGGTGCGTCACTACATGGAAATCGCCCTCGGCGTGCTAATGAAGGGCATCGGTCTCGAGCTGCTGTGGCCCCACTTCGTCGCGCTGGCCGTCGCCGCCGCGCTGCTCGGCACCTGGAGCGTGGCGCGGCTCAGACGGGAGCTCTACGCATGAGCCCTCCACCGGACCGTCCCGAGGCGGGCGTGCTCCCGCCTGGCGGGACGCCGCGCAGCGGCAAGGGTGCCGCGGTGGTCACCGCTAATGAGCGCCGGCGGTGGGGCCGGCGACCCCGAAGCCATGACGAACCGCATGCAGCAGATGGAACGGCAGCTGGGCGCGCAGCCGACCCAGTGAGCACGGATCGACCGCAAGTCGACGACTGAGGTGCCGGCCGTATGGCCTCAGTCGCCCGCCGCCGTGCGCCGCGGGACGAAAGCCGGCGTGCGCGCCATGTACGCACGGTAGGCCTCGCCGAATTCCGCCACGGAATCCTGCTCCTCCCGCCGCGCCAGCCGTGCGTACACCACCAGCAGCACCGGGTACATCAGCGCGGTGATCAAGGTCGGCCACTGCAGCAGGAAGCCGGTCATGATCAGCACGAAACCCGCGTACTGCGGATGGCGGATGCGCGCATAGGGGCCGGTGTCGGCCACCCGGTGCGCGCGCTGGGCCGCGTACAACACCGGCCAGGCCTTCGCGAGCAGCCAGAAGCCGCCGACGATGAACACCGTGCTGAGGAGGTGGAAGGGGCCGAAATGGGGGTTCGTCTGCCAGCCGAACATCGTTTCGAGCAGGTGGCCGGCGTCGTGCGCGAGGAAATCCACCCCCGGGAAGCGCGACGCCAGCCAGCCCGACAGCAGGTAGATCGTCAGCGGAAAACCGTACATCTCGGTGAACAGCGCGACGATGAAGGCCGCATAGGCGCCGAACGAGCGCCAGTCGCGCGCCGTGCGCGGGCGCACGAAGCTGAACGCGAAGGCGATGAAGAACACCGAGTTGATGAGCACCAGCGACCACAGGCCGTAGGCGGGGCTATCCGTCATTTCCCGTCTCCCGCGCCGTCGGCCGGACCCGCGCCGTGATCGTGCCGCCGATGATGGTGGCCGCCGTGCGTCCCGTGCATGAACAGGTGCATCAACGGGCAGGCGAGCAGGATCAACCAGGGCAGGAAACCGAGCACATGGGCGCGGTGTTCGGCCACGAGCAGCACGCCCGCAAGCGCAGCGAAGCCGGCGAAGACCCACTTCGCGCGCCGGCCGGCGGCATCGCCCGCCGACGAGGCGCGGTTCTTTTCGTTCGACGAGCTCATCGGCAGGCCTCCGCTCAGCGGCGACGGTACTCGAACACGGCTTCGACCGGTTGCGTCCGGCCCGGCAGACGCACCTCGATCGTGATCCGGTAGGGGCCGTCGCCGGTCATGGTGTAGTAGCCGCCGTAGCTCAGGGTGTCGTCGATGCGCATCGGCTCGAGCGTGCGGTAGGTGCCGGCCAGGCCGAGTTCGGCCACGTTCGCCCGCACCTCCGCCGCGCTGATGCGCTCGCCGCCCTCGTCGAACAACGCGACCACGAGGTGATATGCGTTCGTCCGCGCCGGCGCGCCGCCATGCATGGCCGACTCTTCGTGGGGCGGAGGATGCTTGCCGACGACTGCGGCGGGCATGATGCCGTAATAGATCTGAATGCCCTCTACGGCCGCGCGCGATCCTTGTTCGATCGCCGCAACGCCCGCCGCCGCGCCCGCCAGGACGATCGCCGCGAGCGAATATGCGATCCACGGTCTGAAAGCCCTTCTCATGATGGTCCTCCTTGGTTCGCTTGCGGGCGCGCGCCCTCAGATCCGCGCGCGGCGCAACCTGAGCGCGTTGCCGACCACCGACACCGAGCTGAAGCTCATCGCCAGCGCCGCGATCAGCGGCGACAGCAGCAGGCCGAAGGCCGGGTAGAGCAAGCCGGCGGCGACCGGTACGCCGAGCGCGTTGTAGAGGAAGGCGAAAGTCAGGTTCTGGTGCATGTTGCGCACGGTCGCGAGCGACAGCGCCCGGGCGGTGGCGATACCGCGCAGGTCGCCCTTCACCAGCGTGAGGTGGGCGCTGTTCATCGCCACGTCGGTGCCGGTGCCCATCGCGACGCCGACGTTGGCGCGCGCCAGCGCCGGCGCATCGTTGATGCCGTCGCCCGCCATCGCAACGACACGGCCCCGCGCCTGCAGCGCGGCGACGAGGGCGTCCTTGTCCTGCGGCTTGACCTCGCCGTGCACCTCCTCGATGCCGAGCCGCGCGCCGACCGCGCGCGCCGTGGTGAGGCCGTCGCCGGTCGCCATGATGATCGTGAGCCCGCTCGCGCGCAGGCCCTCGAGCGCGGCCGGGGTCGAGGCCTTGACCGGATCGGCCACCGCGAGCAGGCCGGCAATCCTGCCGCCGACGGCGAGGAACATCGCGCTCGCCCCTTCCTTGCGCAGCGTCTCGGCGCGCTCGCCGAGCGGATGCCAGTCGATACCCTCGTCCTCCATCAGCGCAGTGTTGCCGAGCGCCACGGCCTGGCCATCCACCGCCCCGCGCACGCCGATGCCGGAGGCCGACTCGAAGCTGTCGGCCTTGCTCAGCGCCAGCCCGCGCCGCTTCGCCTCGGCGACGATCGCGTGCGCGAGCGGATGCTCGCTGCCCTGGTCGAGGCTGGCAGCAAGGCGCAGGACCTCGTCCTCGGCCCAGCCGGGCGCGGCGACAACGCCGTGGAAAGCGGGGCGGCCCTCGGTCAGCGTGCCGGTCTTGTCCACGATCAGGGTGTCGACCGTGCGCATCGCCTCGATCGCCGCGGCGTCGCGGAACAGCACGCCCTGGGTCGCAGCCTTGCCGGTCGCGACCATCACCGACATCGGCGTCGCCAGCCCGAGCGCGCAAGGGCAGGCGATTATCAGCACCGCCAACGCGTTGATAAGGCCGTAAGCCCAGCTCGGTTGCGGGCCGAACAAGCCCCAGCCGAACAGCGTCGCGAGCGCAATGACGACCACGCCGACGACGAACCAGCCGGCGACGCGGTCGGCCATGCGCTGCATCGGCGCGCGCGAGCGCTGCGCCTGCGCCACCATCTGCACGATCTGCGCGAGCACGGTCTGCGAGCCAATCTTCTCCGCCACCATGACCAGCGCGCCGCTGGTGTTCAGCGTCGCGCCGATCAGCTTGTCGCCGGGACGCTTGGTGACCGGCATCGGCTCGCCGGTCAGCATGGACTCGTCGACCGCGCTCGTGCCTTCCAGCACGGCGCCGTCCACCGGCACCTTCTCGCCCGGGCGCACGCGCAAGCGGTCGCCGGGATGCACGTGGGTGAGCGGGATGTCCTCCTCGCCGCCGTCGGCGCCGATGCGGCGCGCCGTCTTCGGCGCGAGCCCGAGCAGGGCGCGGATCGCCGCGCCGGTCTCGGCCCGCGCCTTCAGCTCCAGGACCTGGCCGAGCAGGGTCAGCGAGATGATCACCGCCGCCGCTTCGAAATAGACGGCGACGTGCTCGCCCATCCTGAACGAGGCGGGAAAGACGTCCGGCGCCACCGTCGCCGTGACGCTATAGACGTAGGCGGCGCCGGTGCCCAGCCCGATCAGGGTCCACATGTTGGGGCTGCGGTTGCGGATCGACTGCAGGCCGCGCACGAAGAAGGGCCAGCCCGACCACAGCACCACCGGCGTCGCCAGCGCCATCTCGACCCAGGGCCGCGCCGCGCCGAGCACGGGATCGAACAGCCCGCCCGACATCGCGATCGCGGTGACGATCACGGTCAGCGGCAGCGTCCACCAGAAGCGGTGGCGGAACTCGGTCAGCTCCGGGTTGCCGCCTTCGTCGACGCCGGGCATCACCGGTTCGAGCGCCATGCCGCATTTGGGGCAGGTGCCGGGGCCGAGCTGGCGCACCTCGGGGTGCATCGGGCAGGTGTATTCGGTGCCGGCCGGAGCCGGCTCGGGCTGCGGCGCAGCGGGCGCCGGGCGGAGATAGGCGGCCGGATCGGCGACGAAGCGCTCGCGGCAGCCACCACTGCAGAAACGATAAGTGCCACCGTCGTGGATGGCGAACCACGGCGAGTCGGCCGCCACCTTCATGCCGCAGACCGGGTCACGGTCGCCCTGCGCCACCGCCGGCCGCTGGATCGCCGCCGCGGGCGGGTGCCGATGTGGGTGCTCGGCCTGCCCATGCGCTTGGTGGCCGTGCGTCGAGTGGCCGTGCTCCATATCTGCACGGTTCATGAGCGCTCTCCGGAGGAAGACCGCCGCTGCCCCGCACCGGGCGGCGGCGCCGAACAGCAGGGGGAGACGGGTGCGTCACGGTGGGCCCTCCCGTTCTCGCTGCACCACGCCCGAAACGAGTGCCAACGCTCCTTCAGCCAGGTCCACATGAAGTCCTCCTCGGCCGGCGTTCCTGCCAACCCTTGCCTTCAGCTTAGTCGCACCATGGCGGCAGGGACCTTGCCCGCGGATTACATTCCTGTCAGCCGGACGTCTCCGCGAGCGGGGCCGCGGGTGCTGCGGCGCGCTGCTCGCGCCGCAGCACCCGCTCCTTTACCAGCGCGTAGATCGCCGGGATCACTGCCAGCGTCAGCACGGTCGAGGAGATCATGCCGCCGACCATCGGCGCGGCGATGCGGCTCATGACCTCGCTGCCGGTGCCGCTGCCCCACATGATCGGCAGCAGGCCGGCCATGATCGCCACCACCGTCATCATCTTCGGCCGCACCCGCTCGACCGCCCCTTCCATGATCGCGTGGTAGAGGTCGCCGACGCCCGGCTCGACGCCCTCGGCGCGGCGCTTGTCCTGGATCTCGCGCCAGGCGTGGTCGAGATAGATCAGCATGATCACCCCGGTCTCGGCGGCGACGCCGGCGAGCGCGATGAAGCCCACCGCCACCGCGACGCTCATCTGGTAGTCCAGCCACCACATCAGCCACACCCCGCCGACGAGCGCGAACGGCACCGACAGCATCACGATCAGGGTTTCGGTCAGGCGGCGGAAGTTCAGGTACAGCAGCACGAAGATCAGCGCCAGCGTCAGCGGGCCGACCACGGCGAGCTTGGCCTTGGCGCGCTCCATGTTCTCGAACTGGCCGCTCCAGGTCGCGTAGTAGCCCTGCGGGAAGCGCACCTGCTCGGCCACCGCCTGCTGCGCGCGCTTGACGAAGGCGCCGATGTCGCTGTCACGGGTGTCGACATAGACGTAGGCGGCGAGCAGCGCGTTTTCGGTGCGGATGCCGGGCGCGCCGCGGGTCAGGCGCACGTCGGCGAGCTGGCCGAGCGGGATCGGGCCGCTCGATGTCGGCACGAAGACCTCGGCGGCGAGCCGCTGCGGGTCGTCGCGCAGCGCGCGCGGGTAGCGCACGCTGACGTTGTAGCGCTCCAGCCCTTCCACCGTCGTCGTGACCATGTCGCCGCCGAGCGCGGTGGCGATCACCTCCTGGAACATGTCGATCGTCAGGCCGTAGCGCGCGAGCTGCTCGCGCCGCGGCTCGATGTCGACGTAGTAGCCGCCGGCGACGCGCTCGGCGTAGGCGCTGCTGGTGCCGGGCACGGCGCGCACCGCGGCCTCGACCTCCTTCGCCACCTTCTCCAGCGTCTCCAGGTCCTTGCCGAACACCTTGACGCCGACCGGGGTGCGGATGCCGGTGGAGAGCATGTCGATGCGCGCCTTGATCGGCATCGTCCACGAGTTGGCGAGGCCGGGGAACTTCAGCGCCGCGTCCATCTCCGCGATCAGCTTGTCCACCGTCATGCCCGGGCGCCAGTCGGCCTCGGGCTTGAGGTTGATGACGGTCTCGAACATCTCCAGCGGCGCCGGGTCGGTGGCGGTGTTGGCGCGCCCCGCCTTGCCGTACACCGACTCCACCTCGGGGAAGGTCTTGATGATGCGGTTGGTGGTGGCGAGCAGGCGCCCGGCCTCGGTCACCGACATGCCGGGCAGCGCCGCCGGCATGTAGAAGATCGCGCCCTCGTTCAGCGTCGGCATGAACTCGCTGCCGAGCTGGCGCGCAGGCACGATCGTCGCCGCCATCGCCAGCAGCGCCAGCACCAGGGTCAGCAGCTTGAAGCGCATCACGCCCTGGATGATCGGCCGGTACACCCAGATCAGGAAGCGGTTCACCGGGTTCTTCGCCTCGGGCAGGATGCGCCCGCGCACGAAGAACAGCATCAGCACCGGCACCAGCGTCACCGACAGCAGCGCGGCGCCCGCCATGGCGAAGGTCTTGGTGAAGGCGAGCGGCGAGAACAGCCGCCCCTCCTGCCCTTCGAGCGTGAACACCGGCAGGAAGGAGACGGTGATGATCAAGAGCGAGAAGAACAGCGCCGGCCCCACCTCCTTGCAGGCGCGGATGATGGCGCGCGCGCGCTCGGCCTGCGGCGCGCCTTCGGGGACGTGCTCGAGGCGCTTGTGCGCGTTCTCGATCATGACGATCGCGGCATCGACCATCGCCCCGATGGCGATCGCGATGCCGCCCAGGCTCATGATGTTCGAGCCCAGCCCGAGCGCGCGCATGGCGATGAAGGCGATCAGGATGCCCAGCGGCAGGGTGATGATCGCCACCAAGGCGCTGCGCACGTGCAGCAGGAAGATCACGCACACCGCGGCGACGATCAGGCTCTCCTCGAACAGCGTCCATTTCAGGTTGGCGATCGCGCGCTCGATCAGGGTCGAGCGGTCGTATACCGGCACGATCTCGGTGCCCGCGGGCAGGCCGGGGGCGATCTCGGCGATCTTCGCCTTGACGCCGGCGATGACGTCGAGCGCGTTCTGGCCGAAGCGCGCCATGACGATGCCGGAAGCGACCTCGCCTTCGCCGTTGAGCTCGGCGATGCCGCGCCGCTCGGCCGGCACGAGCTCGACGCGGCCGATGTCGGCGATGCGCACCGGCGTGCCGCGCTCGGTCTTCAGCACCAGGTTCTCGATGTCCTCGACCCCGCGCAGGTAGCCGCGGCCGCGCACCATGAACTCCTTTTCGGCGAGTTCGATGACGCGGCCGCCGACGTCGCGATTCGACTCGCGGATGACGCGCCCGACCTCGGCGAGCTCGATGCCGAAGCCGGCCAGGCGGTAGGGATCGACGGTGACCTGGTACTCGCGCACGAAGCCGCCCAGGCTCGCCACTTCGGAGACGCCGTGCGCCTTGGTGAGCTGGTAGCGCACGTACCAGTCCTGCAGGCTGCGGGTTTCGGCGAGCGACATGTTGTCGCCGGTGAGCGCGTACTGGAACACCCAGCCCACCCCGGTGGCGTCCGGCCCGATCTGCGGCGACACGCCCTGCGGCAGGCGGCCGGCGGCCGAGCTGAGGTACTCGAGCACGCGCGAGCGCGCCCAGTAGATGTCGGTGCCGTCCTCGAAGATCACGTACACGTAGGAGGCGCCGAACATCGAGAAGCCGCGCACCACCTTCGCCCGCGGCACCGCCAGCATGGAGGTCGTGAGCGGATAGGTGACCTGGTCCTCGACCACCTGCGGCGCCTGGCCCGGGTAGTCGGTGTAGACGATGACCTGCACGTCGGAGAGGTCGGGCAGCGCGTCGAGCGGCGTCTTCTGCACCGCGTAGAGGCCGCCGCCGATCAGGAACAGCGTCGCCAGCAGGACGAGGAAGACGTTGCGCGCCGACCAGTCGATGACGCGGTCGAGCAGGCCGGCGTGTTCGGCAGCCGGCGTGGCGGGCAGATCATCGCGGGTATCCATGTCAGTGGCCCTCGTGTCCGCTGCCGCCGGTGGCGGGCGCTGCGCCGCCGCCGCTGCGCTCGACGCGGGTGACGACGAATTCGCCCGGCGCGCGCTGCTCGAACTCGAACCGGACCGGCGTCCCCGGCGCCAGCCCGGCGACCAGCTCGGGCGCCGCCAGGCCAAAATCCATCGTCATCGCCGGCCACTGCAGCGCGGGGATGTCGCCGTGCGTCAGCGTGACGCTGCCGGCTTCGCTGTCGTGCGCCTCGAAGCGGCCTTCGGCGCGGTAGGTTTCCGCCGCCCCCGCCTTGGCGGCCTTCTCGCCCCCGCCCGCCTCTTCCGGCGCGGCCTCGGCAAGATTCGACAGCGCGGCCTTGAGCTGGCTTTCCGAATCGATCAGGAAGTTCGCCGAGACGACGACGCGCTCACCGGGGGCCACGCCCTCGAGCACTTCGACGAACTCGCGCCCGCGCTCACCGAGGCGCACCGGCTGCGGCCGGAAGCGGCCCTCGCCGAGGGCGAGCAGCACCACCTGGCGGACGCCGTCGTCGATCACCGCCGAAGCCGGCACCGTGGTCTTCGGCGCGGCCGCGCCGGCGGCGAGCTCGACCTGGGCGAACATGCCCGGGCGCAGCAGGCCGTCGCGGTTGTCCAGCTCCAGCCGGACCGGCGTGCTGCGGGTGGCGGCGTTCAGCGTCGGGTACAGGTAGGCGACCTTGGCCTCGAAGCGCCGCCCGGGGAAGGCGTCCAGGCTCACGCTCGCCGCCTGGCCGACACGCACGCGGCCGAGGTCGCGCTCGAAGACGTCGGCGATGACCCACACCCGCGACAGGTCGGCGATGCGGAACAGCGCCTCGCCCGGCATGAAGCGCGCCCCCTGCACCGCCATGCGCTCGAGCACGATGCCGTCGGCCGGGGCGTGGAAGGTCTGGCGCGCACCGCTCTGGCCGGCCACTTCCAGGTTGCGCAGCCGCGCCCGTGTGGCCTCGGCCAGGCGCTGCGCGGCTTCGCCGGCGAGCGTGTCGGTGGGGGCGCTGTCGCGCTGCAGGCGCTCGGCGATGCGCAGCTCCTCGCCGGCCGACTGCAGCTCCGGGCTGTAGACGGTGAACAGCGGCTGGCCGCGGCGCACCGGGTCGCCCACGGCATTGACGTGCAGGCGCTCGATCCAGCCCTCGAAGCGCGGCGCGACCACGACCTGGGCGCGCTCGTCGATCTCGACCCGGCCGCTCGCGCGCACCGTCGCATCGAGCGTGCGCGCCTCGGCGAGCGCGGTCCTGACGCCCAGGGTCTGCACCCGCGCTGCGCTCACCGCGACCACGCCGGCGTCGTCGGGCCCGCTGCCGCCCCCATCGTCGGCATAGACCGGGATGTAGTCCATGCCCATCGAGTCCTTCTTCGGCACCGGCGAGGTGTCGGGCAGGCCCATCGGGTTGCGGTAGTAGAGGATCTTGCGTTCGCCGCCTTCCGCCGCCGTGCCGCCCTCCCCCGCCTGCTCAGCCTGTCCCGCCCCGCTGCCGATATCGGCGGAGTGGCTGCCGCTCGCGCCGTACCCCGCCCAGTAGCCGGCGCCGACGGCGAGCGCGAGTGCCAGCGCCAGCGCGCTGATGCGAATCCCGGATTTCACTTTGCTTCCCCTGCGAGTTTTTCGATTTCGCTTAGTGCGAGGCGGGTGTCGAGCTCGGTCTGCACCATCCTCAGGCGCGTCTCGATGAGCTGGCGTTCGGCTTCGAGCACGCTGTCGAAGTCCACGCGACCGTTGGCGAAGGCAGCGCGGGTGGCGTCGCGCGTCGCCGCCGCCTGCGGCAGCAGCGTGCCGCCGAGCAGGCGCAGGCTGTCGCGGCCGCTCGCATACATCGCCCAGGCCGCGCCGAGTTCGCCCGCGGCGCGGTGCTCGGCGGCGGCGCGGCGGGCATCGGCGGCATCGAGCATGTGTTCGGCCTCGCGCTCCTTGGCCCGGCGGCTGTCCTGCTGCAGCGGGATCATGACCTCGAACATCAGGTCCCAGGACGCCTTGCCGTTGTCGGGCCGGTTGTTGGTGAGGCCGACGCTGAAGTCCGGGTAGCGCTCGCGGTAGGTGCGCTCGCGCTCGGCGCGGGCGACGTCGACGCCGCGTAGCCCGGCGAGCACTTCGGGGCTGCGCGCGCGCGCCTGCTCGACAAGGGCGCCGAAGGCGAGCGCCTCGGGCAGCGGTGCGGGCTCGGCAGGCGGCGCCAGCGGCGCATCCGGCGCGCGCGCGAGCAGGCCGTTGAGCGCGGCGGCGAAGCCCTTGCGGCGCTGCTCGAGCTCCACCAGCGCCAGGCGCTGGGCGGTGATCTCGCGCTGCGCGCGCAACGCCGCCTGCTGCGGCAGCAGGCCGAGGCGGTAGCGCGCGAGCGTGGTTTCCTCCAGGCCCTGCAGCAGCGCGAGCGCCTCGCGGTTCAGCGCGAGCTCGCGGTCGGCTGCGTGGTAGCGCAGCCAGGCGGCCTCGAGCTGCGCCGCCAGCGCCGCCCAGGCCACATCGCGCATCGCCCCGGCCTGCCCGGCGCGGGCTTCGGCCGCTTGCGCCGCCAGGTCGCGCTTGCCCCAGCCCGGCAAGGGCTGGATGACGCGGTAGCGGGTCTCGCCGACCTGGCCGGGCAGCAGCGAGCTCGAGCCGCCGCTCATGGTGTTGGTGAAGTCCATCAGCTCGAGCTGGAAGCTCGGGTCGGGCAGGGCGGCGGCGGGCACGATGCGCTCTTGCGCCGCGTCGGCCTCGGCGCGCTCGGCGGCGAAGGCGGGATTGTGCTGGCGGGCGTGCTCGATCAGGCCGCGGACGTCGGCGCCGAGCAGGTCGCCGGGCGCGGCCGCGGCGGGCTGAGCCTGCGCGGGCGGGGGAACGAAGGCGAGGGCGAAGCAGAGGGCCGCTGCAGGCAGCAGGCGAGCGCGGCGCGCGCGGCGCGGGCGATGCGATCCGACACAACGGGTCGTCATGATGGGTGGCGGCAGGCGGGCTGCCGGATGAGGTGGGAGGCGAATGGGCGGGCGGCGCCCTCAGGCTACCGCCCGCAGCGGCATCACTCGGCGACTTCGAGCGCGGTGACGGTGAACACACCGCCGACGCGTTCGGCGCTGAAGCGGATCTTGTCCCCGGCCTTGACCTGCTCGAGCATCGCCGCGTCCGCCGCGCGGAACACCATCGTCATCGGCGGCATGTCGAGATTGACGAGCGGGCCGTGGGCGATGGTGATCTTGCCCGCGGCCTTGTCGACCTTCTTCACCGTGCCTTCGGATAGCGCGGCGCTCGTGTCGGCGGCCGCCGTCTGGACGACGTGGTGGGCGTCATGCCCGCCCTGGGCGGCGGCCGGCGCAGTGCCGGTGAGCGCCGCCAGGCATGCGAGCGCGGTGATGGCAAACGTCTTCTTCATGGTCGGTTCTCGGTGAGTTTCGAAAGTGCGGCCAGTATGTCGGGTGGAAGGAAACCGCAGCCTGACCGCGGGATTACATTTCCGTAATCTGCGGGCACCGTGCTCACGCGGCGGCGACCACGATGGAGCCCACCATGCCCGCCTGGAAATGGCCCGGAATCAGGCAGGCGAACTGGAACGCACCGGCGCGGTTGAAGTGCCAGACGATTTCGCCACTGCCGCCCGGGGCGACGTGCGCCATCCAGGGCTCGTCATGCTCCATGCCGGGGAACTTCATCATCAGCTCGGCGTGCTCGGTGAGCGCGGCCGGCGTGCCGATGACCATCTCGTGCATGACCTGGCCGTTGTTGCGGTGGGCGAAGCGCACGGTCTCGCCGAGGCGGACCTCGACGCGGTCGGGCTCGAAGCGCATCGCATCGGTCATCACCACCGGGATCGTGCGCGCGACCGCCGCCGCGTCACCGGCGATGCCCCATTCCTGCTGCTCGGCCGCGCCTGCTGCCGCCTTGGTGGCGGCGTGCTTGTCCGCGGTGGACTTGTCGGCCGAGTGCATCGCGCCACCGTGCGCGAGGGCGGTGCGGCCGAGCGCAAGCATGGTCGTGGCGAGCAGGCTGCGGGCGAGAAAGGCTCTTCTTTTCTTCATGATGATCTCCGTCGGGGTTGGGGGGCGATCGCCGCGTTCGGCGTCGCCTTTCGTCAAGGGCAGTCCGCGGTGGCCGTCCTCAGGGGCCATCCTCAATGGCCGCGATGGCCGGCAGGCTTCCTGACGTTTACTGTAGTCGTGGCGCCCGCTCGGGCACCCGCCATCGCCTGCCCGCCGGCGCCGCCCTGGCGTGCGGGCGGGGCGAGCTCGCCCGTCCATTCAAAGGCCACCGTGCCGGCCGGGTGCGCGAACCAGCCCGGGTCGCTGTAGTCGCCCGGCTTCTGCCCGCGCCGCACCTTCAGCACGGTGAACATGCCGCCCATCTCGATCGCGCCGAACGGCCCCTGGCCGGTCATCATCGGCAGGGTGTTGTCGGGCAGCGGCATCTCCATCTCGCCCATGTCGGCCATGCCGCGCTCGCCCATCAGCATGTAGTCGGGCACCAGCTTCTGGATGTTCTCGATGAGGCCCCGATGGTCGACGCCGATCATGGTCGGCACGTCGTGCCCCATCGCGTTCATCGTGTGGTGCGACTTGTGGCAGTGCAGCGCCCAGTCGCCCTCCTCGTCGGCGATGAACTCGAGCTGGCGCATCTGGCCGACGGCGACGTCGGTGGTCACCTCCGGCCAGCGCGACTCGCGCCGCGTCGGCCCGCCGTCGGTGCCGGTGACCTCGAACTCGTGGCCGTGGATGTGGATCGGGTGGTTGGTCATGGTCAGGTTGCCGACGCGCACGCGCACGCGGTCGCCCTGCCTGACGTTGAGCGAGTCGATGCCGGGGAAGACGCGGCTGTTGAAGGTGAACAGGTTGAAGTCGAGCATGGTGTTGATCTTCGGCACGTAGCTGCCGGGCTCGATGTCGTAGGCGCCGAGCAGGAAGCAGAAGTCGCGGTCGACGCGCTCGATCAGCGGATGCGGCGCACGCGGGTGCGTGACCCAGAAGCCCATCATGCCCATCGCCATCTGCACCATCTCGTCGGCGTGGGGGTGGTACATGAAGGTACCGGGGCGGCGGGCGACGAACTCGTAGACGAAGGTCTTGCCGGGCGGGATCTGCGGCTGGGTCAGGCCGCCGACGCCGTCCATGCCGTTGGGCAGGCGCTGGCCGTGCCAGTGGATGGAGGTGTGCTCGGGCAGGCGGTTGGTGACGAAGAGGCGCACGCGGTCGCCCTCGACGACCTCGATCGTGGGCCCGGGCGACTGGCCGTTGTAGCCCCACAGCCGGGCGGTCATGCCGGGCGCGAGCTCGCGCTCGACCGGCTCGGCGACGAGGTGGAACTCCTTCACCCCGTTGTTCATGCGCCACGGTGCGGTCCAGCCGTTGAGGGTGACGACCGGGTCGTAGGGGCGGCCGCTGGCGGGCGCGAGCGGCGGCATGGTCGCCGCGCTGCCCTGGATGGCCGGTTCGGGCAGGGCCGCCATCGCCACCCTGCTGACGGCGCCGGCGGCGGCGAGCAGGCCGGCTCCGGCGAGAAACTGACGTCGGTTCGACATGGAAGACTCCGGAAAACGGGTTGCCGTCCCGCCCGCACCGTGCTCGCCGCCCGCGGCGGCGCGTCCTCGGGCGGGCGCGCGACGCTTGTTCAGTGGCCGCCGCCGGCGGGCTCGGGGGCGGCGCCAGCCTGCAGCGCAAGCGGCGCCACCGGCTGGCCGAGCAGGCTCGCCTTCAGCGTCGCCTCGGCGCGCCAGAACTCGCGCTCGGCCTCGATCGCCTGGGTCGCGCTGGCGACCTGGGCGCGCGCGTCGGCAAGCAGCTCGAAGACCCCGATCAGCATGCCGTTGTACTGGAGCACGGCCTCCTCGGCGATGCTCCGGCGCAGCGGCACGATCTCGTCGCGGTAGTGCCGCGCCAGGTCGTAGGCGCTGCGGTAGGCGTCGTAGCTGATGCGCAGCTGCGAGCTGGCGGCGCGCGCGATCTGCGTCGTGCGGTTGAAGGCCGCCAGGTAGCGCGCCTCGCCGCCGGCGCGTGCGGCGTCGCCGAAGTCGAAGAGCGGCAGCGGCAGCTCGATCTCGAAGCCGCGCTGGCTCGGCTCGCCGGTCTCGCTGTTGCGCACGCCGGCCACGTGCAGGCCATTGACGACGCTGGTGACGCGGGTGAGGCCGAGGTCCTTCGCCGTCCAGTCGAGGTCGGCGCGGGCGATGCGCAGGTCCAGCCGGTCCTCGACCAGGGTGCGCGCCACCGTCGCCTCGTCGGTCGGAGTCTCGGGCAGGGCAGGCAGGCGCTCGGGCAGCGTCAGCGCCTGCGCCTGCATCGGCGTCAGGCCCAGGCGCTGCACCAGCGCTTCGCGCGCGGCGGTGGCGTTCTGGCGCGCGCGGATCAGGTTCGCCGCGGCGTCGGCGGCGAGCGCCTGTTCGCGGGCGCGCTGCAGGCGGCTGAAGTTGCCCGCGGCTTGCATGCGCCGGGCGAGTTCGGCGCCGGTGCCGGTGGCGCCCGCCACCGCTTCCTGATAGCGCGCGACCTGGGCCGCGGCGACCGCGTCGACCCAGGCCTTGCGCACTTCGGTGACGGTGTCGAGCAGGGCGCTCGAGGCCTGCAGCCGGGTCTGCTGCTGGCGGAACGCGGCGCGCTCGAGGCGGGCCGGCAGCAGCAGGATGTCGAGCAGCGAGAAGCCGAGCGCGCGGCCGATGTCGAGCTCGCGCTCGCCGCCGTGCGAGCGCACCAGGCGCTCGAAGCTGAACACCGGGTTGGCGACGCGCGCCGAGCCGGTGGCGTCGGCCGACGCGGCGGCGGCCTCGGCGAGCAGGGTCTGGAAGGCCGGGCTGTAGCCGAGCGCGATGCGCACCGCGTCGTCGGCACCGAGCGGCGCGGCGAGCAGGCGCTCGACCTCGGCCGCCATCGCCTCCCGCTCGGCCGCCGAGCGCAGCCAGCGCGTCTCGCTGCCGGCCTCATCGCGCGCGAAGCGCTGCAGCTCGCCGTAGTTGTCGTCAATGGCGACGCTGGCGCAGCCGCCGAGCAGGGCCGCGGCCAGCAGCGGCAGCAGCGGTCTCATCGTCCGCCCTCCCGCTCGCCGCGGCCATGCATATGACCCATGTGGCCACCGAGGCGGCCGACCTCGGCGTTGACTTCGCGCCAGTCGCGCAGCGGCTCGTCGGCGCGGTAGGGGCGGAAGCCCTCCAGCGCGGAACGGTAGATGGGGACGGCAGACGCCGTCGCCGGCGCACCGGCGGCCGCCATCGGCGTACGAGCGGTGGGAGCGGGCGCGGCGGGCGCGGCCGTGGGGCGCGTGTCGGCTTCGCCGGCGTGAACCGCGAACGCCAGGCACAACAGCACGCCCGCGCACCCGCCACGGTGGAACGTACGGTGTCTCTGCATGGGGAACCTCTTCGTTTTTATTGCCGTTCACGCCCGGCAAGACACTGCGCCAGCCGCACCGGGAGCAGGCGCCATGGTGCCGCGCAGCGGCCGTCGACAAACTGACGCCCGCATTACATCTTTGTAATGCGGGTGCCGGCCCTGGCATTGCAGGGCAAAATGGGCCCCGGTTAGCGTGCAACGAGGCAGCAGTGAAGATCCTGATCGTCGAGGACGAACCCAAGACGGGCGACTACCTGCGCCAGGGCCTGGCCGAGGCCGGCTTCGTCGTCGACCTCGCGCGCGACGGGCTCGACGGCCTGCATCTGGCGCTGAACGGCGACTACGACCTCGTCGTCCTCGACGTCATGCTGCCCTCGCTTGACGGCTGGGGCGTGCTGCAGACGGTGCGCCGCAGCGGGCGCGAGATGCCGGTGCTGTTCCTGACCGCGCGCGACCAGGTCGAGGACCGCGTGCGCGGCCTGGAGCTGGGCGCCGACGATTATCTGGTGAAACCCTTCGCCTTCTCCGAGCTGCTCGCCCGCGTGCGCACCCTGCTGCGCCGCGGCAAGCCGAAGGAGGCCGAGCTGATGCACGCCGCCGACCTCGAGCTCGACCTGCTGCGCCGCCGGGTGACCCGTGCCGGCGTGCGCATCGACCTCACGGCGAAGGAGTTCGCCCTGCTCGAGTTGTTGCTGCGCCGCCAGGGCGAGGTCCTGCCGCGCTCGCTGATCGCCTCCCAGGTGTGGGACATGAACTTCGACAGCGACACCAACGTCATCGAGGTCGCGGTGCGCCGGCTGCGCGCGAAGGTGGACGACCCCTTCGAGCCGAAGCTGATCCGCACCGTGCGCGGCATGGGCTACGTGCTCGAGGTGCCGGAAGCCTGAGCATGCGGCTGCGCATTTCGCTGACCACCCGCCTCGCGCTGTTGTTCGCACTGCTGACGGCGAGCCTGCTCGTCGTCGTCGGCCTCGTGCTCGGGCGCGCAGTGGAAGGGCATTTCCGCGAACTGGACCAGCACGAGCTGGCGGGCAAGCTGACGCTGATCCGCAATCTACTGCTGCAGGCGCGCTCGCCGGCCGAGCTGGACGACATCGGCCGCCGCCTGGACGACGCCTTCGTCGGCCACGACAGCGTCGGTGTGCTCGTGCGCAATGCCGACGATGCGGTGGTCCACGCCATCCATGCGCGCCATTTCACGCCCGCCCAGCTCGACGGCGAGGCCCTGCCCGGCGCCGGCGCCACCTGGCAGCAGGACGGCCGCCAGTACATCGGCCGCGAAGCCGTGGTGGGGCTGCCCGCCACCGGCTCCCTGCCGGTGCCGACCGCGCTGCGCATCGTCGTCGGGCTCGACATCTCGCACCACGCCCACTTCCTCGCGCAGTTGCGCAACCGCCTGTGGGTCGGCATTTCCGCCGCTGCGCTCGTCGCCGCGCTGTTCGGCTGGTTCGCCGCCCACCGCGGCCTCGCCCCGCTGCGGCGGGTGGCGGCCACCGCCCGCGGCCTGTCGGCCGAGCGCCTCGGCGAACGCCTGGCCGAAGGCGACGCGCCGGCCGAAGTGCGCGAACTGGTGGACGCCTTCAACGGCATGCTCGAGCGCCTGCAGGCCTCCTTCCGCCGCCTGTCCGACTTCTCCGCCGACATCGCGCACGAGCTGCGCACGCCGGTCTCGAACCTGATGACGCAGACCGAGGTCGCCTTGTCGCGCGCGCGCAGCGCCGACGAGTACCGCGAGGTGCTGGCCTCCAACCTCGAGGAGTACGAGCGCATCGCGCGCATGGTGGGCGACATGCTGTTCCTGGCCAAGGCCGACAACGGCCGCCTGCCGCGGGCGCTCGAGCCGGTCGTGCTCGCTGACGAGGCACGCGCGCTGATCGAGTTCTACGAGGCACTCGCCGAGGAGAGCGGCGTGCGCCTCGCCCTCCGCGGCGAAGCCAGGGTCAGCGGCGACCGCCTGATGCTGCGCCGCGCGTTGTCGAACCTGTTGTCGAATGCGCTGCGCCACACCCCGGCCGGCGGCGTGATCGAGATCGACATCACCCAGGACGCGGAGACGGCGACGCTGACGGTGCGGAACCCGGGCGAGCCGATCCCGTCCGATCAGTTGTCGCAGATCTTCGAACGCTTCCATCGCGCCAGCCCCGAACGCCAGCGCCAGGGCGAAGGCGCCGGCCTCGGCCTGGCGATCACGCGCTCGATCGTCGAGGCCCACGGCGGCCGCGTCACGGTGCGCTCGGGCGCCGGCGTCACGAGCTTCAGCCTTCATCTTCCCCTCGTGCCGCACCAGACCGCGGCGCAAGTCTGAACAAACGGTTTCTCAGGAGAACGCATCATGCAACACCCGACCACCCGCAGCCTGCTCGCTGCAGCGCTGTTCGCCCTCGCCGGCATCGCCCCCGCCTTCGCCGCCGGCGACGAAGTCACGATGTACAAGGACCCGAACTGCGGCTGCTGCGGCAAATGGGCCGAGCACATGCGCGCCAACGGCTTCAGCGTGAAGGAGATCGCGACGCCGAAGATGGGCGAGGTCAAGCGCGCCGCCGGTGTGCCGCAGGCGCTCGGTTCCTGCCACACGGCCAAGGTCGGCGGCTACGTCGTCGAAGGCCACGTGCCGGCCGCCGACGTCCGGCGCATGCTGACGGAGAAGCCCGCCATCGCCGGTCTCTCCGCGCCGGGCATGCCGCAGGGCTCGCCCGGTATGGAAGGGCCCTTCCCCGCCGACCGCTACGACGTCGTGAGCGTCACGGCGGACGGCAAGACGCGGGTCTTCGCCAGCCATTGAGCCCTCATTGAGCCGCGTTGCGCGGGGCTCCGGAGAGTCGAACATGTGCAGGAAACTTGCCGCCGCCCTGGGGGCGGCCGTGTTGCTGACGACGAGCGCGGGGGTGTCCGCGCAGCAGGCGGGAACCGTCACCGGCGACCGTGCCGGCGACATGACGGCCGACCTTCTGCTCGTACGACCGCTAGGCGTGGTCGGCACGGTGATCGGCGCCGCGGTGTTCGTCGTTGCGCTGCCCTTCACGCTGCCGACGGGCTCCGCGGGCGATGCCGCGCACGAACTCGTCGGCAAGCCGTTCGAATACACCTTCAACCGCCCGCTCGGCGACTTCCAGCACTGCGGGGCGGACCGCCACCCGTGCGGCGACCGGCGTGACCCGTAAGGCGGGCGGGCGGCGGTATGCCGCGGCGCTCGTCGCGGTCGCGCTTGTGGGCCTGGCGGGCTGCGGCAGCGGAGTTCAGGACGGCATAGACCCGAAGGATGCGGCGCAGGTCGCGCGCGGAGAACCGCTGTACCGGCGCCACTGCTCGTCCTGTCACGGCGCGACGCTCGAAGGCCAGCCCGAGTGGCGCCAGCGCAAGGCCGACGGACGGCTGCCCGCCCCGCCGCACGATGCATCCGGTCACACCTGGCATCACCCGAACGAGTTGCTCGTGAACATCGTGCGCGACGGCATGGTGCCGCCGTGGGCGCCCGAGGGCTACGCGAGCGACATGCCGGCGTTCGCCCGCGTGCTGTCCGACGACGAGATCCGCGCAACGCTGGCCTTCATCCAGAGCACCTGGCCGGCCGAGGTGTGGGCCGCGCGCGCGCAGATGGCGCAGCAGCGGCGCTGATCGCTCAGGGCTATCGCACCAACTCGCGTAGGGCGGGAGAGCGCAGCGTATCCCGCCAATCCAGGCGTTGGAATCGGTCCGACCGCCGCGTGGCGGGATGCGCCATGCTCCTCCCGCCGTACGTATCCCGCCGATTATCGACAAGATCCACCGGCGACGTCACGCCGACTGCATTCGTGCGGTTGCCCGGCGTTGAATG
>JANJTU010000197.1 GCA_024710965.1 Thauera sp.
GCGCACCAGGCAGGGCACCTCGACGAGCCCGGCGATCTGCGCCGCGCGCCAGCGCCGTTCGCCGGCGATGATCTCGTACGCGTCCTCGGCCACCGGCCGCACCATGATCGGCTGCATCACGCCCTGGGCCTTGATCGAGGCAGCGAGCTCCTCCAGCGAGCCCGGGTCCATGCGCGTGCGCGGCTGGTACTTGCCGGGCTGCAGCGCGATCGTGGGCAGGGCCTGCAGCTCGCCCTTCTCGATTTCCTCTTCCTGGTTCGCGGCCAGCAGCGCGTCGAGTCCGCGGCCGAGGCCCTTGAGTCTGGGTTTGTTCATGTCGGCTCCGGAATTCAGAAGGTCTTCGCGCGCTCGATCATCTCGTGCGCGAAGGCCATGTAGGCCTGGGCACCCTTGGCCGCCTTGTCGAACACCACGCCCGGCATGCCGTGGCTGGGCGCCTCGGCCAGGCGCACGTTGCGCGGCACGATGGCGCGGAAGACCTTGTCGCCGAAGTGGCCCTCGAGCTGCGCCGACACCTGCTGCTGCAGCGTCATGCGCGGGTCGAACATCACGCGCAGCAGGCCGATGATCTTGAGGTCGCGGTTGAGGTTGGCGTGCACCTTCTTGATCGAGTTGACCAGGTCGGACAGGCCTTCGAGCGCGTAATACTCGCACTGCATCGGGATGATGACGCCGTGGGCGCAGCACAGGCCGTTCAGCGTGAGCAGCGACAGCGAGGGCGGGCAGTCGATGAGGACGAAGTCGTAGTCGGCGTCGAAGGCCTGCAGCGTGTTGCGCAGGCGCCGCTCGCGCTGGTCGAGGTTGACCAGCTCGACTTCGGCACCGGCGAGGTCGCGGTTGGCCGGCAGCACGTCGTAGCCGCCGCTGGGCGAAGCCACCCGCACCGCATCGAGGTCCGCCAGCCCGACCAACAGGTGGTAGATCGAGCTCTTCAGCGCGCGCTTGTCGATGCCGCTGCCCATCGTGGCATTGCCCTGCGGGTCGAGATCGACCAGCAGCGTGCGCTGACCGGCCTGGGCCAGGGCGGCGGCGAGGTTGACGCAGGTGGTGGTCTTGCCCACCCCGCCTTTCTGGTTGGCAACACAGAAGATTCGGGCCATGACTGACTTCAGGCTATTCCGTTGGCAAGGGTTTCGCGCCGCGCACGAAACCCGGAGTGTACTCGATGCGGCAGTGCAGCAGGCAGGCCGCGCCACGCCAGGCCGGCACCGCCCTCATGCCGCGCGGCGAATGAGCAGCAGATGGCGCTCGGCCGCGAGCCCGGGCACGACGAGGCGGTGCACCGCCTCCAGCACCCAGCCCGCCGGCAGCGCGGCGAGCTCGTCGGCCGGGTGTGCGCCCTTCATCGCATACAGCGCGCCGCCCTCGGCGACGAGATGGCCGGACCAGGCGACGAAGTCGGCCAGGCTGGAAAAGGCGCGCGAGATCACGCCCTCGGCCGCGCCGCCGGGCAGGGCCTCGGGCCGCAGCTCTTCGACGCGGCGGTTCAGCACGCTGAAGTTGCCCAGCGCGAGTTCGATCTTGGCCTGCTGCTGGAAGCTCGCCTTCTTGTTCACGGTCTCGACCGAATTGACGATCAGGCCGCTGCGCACGATCGCCAGCGGAATGCCGGGCAGGCCGCCGCCCGAGCCGATGTCGGCGAGCCGGTCCACCGCCTGCAGATGCGGCAGCACGGCGAGCGAATCGAGCAGGTGGTGGGTGATCACCTCGCGCGGCGCGCGCAGCGCGGTGAGATTGTAGACGCGGTTCCACTTCAGCAGCAGTTCGCCGAAGGCGAGCAGGCGCTCGATGGTCTCGTCCGGCAGCGCCAGCCCGAGCGCGGCGATGCCATCGACGAGCTGACCGGCATAGGGTGCGAGCTTGCCCGCGCTCATGCCGAACGCCTGGCCTCGGCGGCGCCGGCGCGCACCGCGAGCTCGCGGCGCTTGAGCCACACCAGCAGCAGCGAGATCGCCGCCGGGGTCACGCCCTGGATGCGGCCGGCCTGGCCGATGGTCTCCGGCCGGTGCTGGTTGAGCTTCTGCTGCACTTCCTTCGACAGCCCGCGCACCTCGGCGTAGTCCAGACCCTCGGGCAGGCGCGTGGCCTCGGCCAGCGCCTGCTTCGCCACTTCGTCCTGCTGGCGGTCGATGTAGCCCTGGTATTTGGCGGCGATCTCGATCTGCTCGACCACCTGCGGGTCGGTCTGCGGCGCATCGGGTGCGCCCGGCAGGCTCATCAGGCTGGCGTAGCGGGTCTCGGGCCGGCGCAGGAGCTCGAAATAGCGCTGCTCGCGCTCGAGCGCCTTGCCCAGCACGCGCTCCTGCTCGGCCGCCGGAATCGCCTCCGGTCGCGCCCAGGCGGCCCTGAGCTCGGCGGTGCCGCGCTCGATCGCCTCGCGCTTGGCGCAGAACGCCGCCCAGCGCACGTCGTCGACGAGGCCCAGCGCGCGGCCCGTTTCGGTCAGGCGCAGGTCGGCATTGTCCTCGCGCAGCTGCAGGCGGTACTCGGCGCGCGAGGTGAACATGCGGTAGGGCTCGGACACGCCGCGCGTGATGAGGTCGTCCACCAGCACGCCGAGGTAGGCCTCGTCGCGGCGCGGGCACCAGGGCGCGCGGCCCTGCACCTGCAGCGCGGCGTTCGCCCCGGCGAGCAGGCCCTGCGCCGCCGCCTCCTCGTAGCCGGTGGTGCCGTTGATCTGGCCGGCGAAGAAGAGGCCGTGGATCGACTTCGTCTCCAGGCTCGACTTGAGGTTGCGCGGGTCGAAGTAGTCGTACTCGATGGCGTAGCCGGGACGCAGGATGTGGGCGTTCTCCAGGCCGCGGATCGAGCGCACGATGGCGAGCTGGACGTCGAAGGGAAGCGAGGTGGAGATGCCGTTGGGGTAGATCTCGTGCGTCGCCAGGCCTTCCGGCTCGAGGAAGATGTTGTGGCTGTCCTTGTCCGCGAAGCGGTGGATCTTGTCCTCGATCGACGGGCAGTAGCGCGGCCCGACACCTTCGATCACGCCGGAATACATCGGCGAGCGGTCGAGGTTGGCGCGGATGATGTCGTGCGTGCGTTCGTTGGTGTGCGTCAGCCAGCACGGCAGCTGCGCCGGGTGCTGGCTGGCCGCGCCGAGGAAGCTGAACACCGGCACCGGGTCGTCGCCCGGCTGCACCGTCATCACCGAGAAGTCGATCGTGCGCGCGTCCAGCCGTGGCGGCGTGCCGGTCTTGAGCCGGCCCTGCGGCAAGGCCAGCTCCTTCAACCGCGC
>JANJTU010000113.1 GCA_024710965.1 Thauera sp.
CCGGCCGAGGCGTTTGCAAACCGCGCATTCTAGCCAGAATGTCGGCATCCCGCACCAGGCAGGCTTCGTTCTCGCTGGCGCGTGTCCCATGTTTGGGGCGCGCAGCCGAGGGCACTTTGCCACCGGGCGGTTGCTCGCGGCAGCCCGATTCCGGCACGCTCCAGGGGGCGGGGCCCGGGGACGCGCCCGGCGTCGGGGCTTGGGCGGCCCGTCCGCTGCGGATGCCTGCTTTTGCGGGCGCGACGCAGTGGCCGGGCGGGCCGACGGCAACGCTCAGGCGAGCGGTTTTTCGGCCGCGAACAGTTCGGCGACGGTCTCGCGCTCGCGCACCAGGTGCGCGCTGGCGCCGTCGACGATGACTTCGGCGGCGCGCGGGCGGGTATTGTAGTTCGAGCTCATGGTCATGCCGTAGGCGCCGGCCGAGAGGATTGCCAGAAGATCGCCTTCGGCCACGGCCAGGCGGCGGTCGTGGGCGAGGAAGTCGCCGCTCTCGCAGATCGGGCCGACCACTTCGTAGCGCTGCGGCGCGATGTCGCGCGCGACCACCGGCACGACGTCGTGCCAGGCGTCGTACAGCGCGGGGCGGGCGAGGTCGTTCATCGCCGCATCGACGATGGCGAAGTTCTTTTCCTCGCCCGGCTTCAGGTACTCGATGCGAGTCAGCAGCAGGCCGGCGTTGCCGACCAGGGAGCGGCCGGGCTCGAAGCACAGCTCTTCGGGCCGTCCGGCGAACACCGCGAGCAGCGGCGCGAGGTAGTCGGCGACCGCCGGCGGGGTCTCGTCGCGGTAGCGGATGCCGAGGCCGCCGCCGAGGTCGATGTGCTCGAGGCGGATGCCTTGGGCCGCGAGGCGGTCGACCAGGCCGAGGACCTTCTGCGCGGCCTCGGCCATCGGCGCCGGGTCGAGCAGCTGCGAACCGATGTGGCAGGCGACGCCGCTGATGCGCAGGTGGGGCAGGGCGGCGGCACGGCGGTACAGCGCCAGCGCATCGGCGAAGGCAACACCGAACTTGTTGCCCTTGAGGCCGGTGGAGATGTACGGATGGGTCTTCGGGTCGACGTCCGGATTGACCCGCAGCGCCACCGGCGCGCGCACGCCGAGCTCGCCGGCGACGGCGTCGAGGCGTTCCAGTTCGGCCGCGGATTCGACGTTGAAGCAGCGGATGCCGGCGCCGAGCGCCTGGCGCATTTCGGCGCGGGTCTTGCCGACGCCCGAGAACACCACCTTGGCGGCGCTGCCGCCGGCGGCGAGCACGCGCTCGAGCTCGCCGCCGGAGACGATGTCGAAGCCGGCGCCCAGGCGGGCGAACACGGAAAGGATGCCGAGGTTGGAGTTGGCCTTGACCGCGTAGCAGACCAGGGCGCGGCGCCCGGCGAGCGCGGCGCGCCAGGCGTCGAACGCGCCGACGAGGGCGGCGCGCGAGTAGACGTAGGTCGGGGTGCCGAAGCGCTCGGCGATGTCGGTGAGGGCGAGCTCTTCGAGCGTCAGCTGGCCCTTGCGCGCGTGCAGCGTGGGCGTCGGCCAGGCGGAGGTGTCTGGTGTGTTCATTCGATTGGCGGCGTCGGGGTCAGGTCCGCGGGCAGGAGGGGTTTGTTATGATCGGCGCCCGTGTCCGGCTGGCTCGGGACCTTCGCCCCGGGGGCGGGCAGGTACAGCGGCCCCTTGATGCCGCAGGCCGACAGCAGCGCGCAGGCAAGCGCGATCGCGGGGAGTTTGGCTCGCATCGCCGTTCTTCACGAAAAACCGGAATGCTAACAGAAGGAATCAGCATGGAAGAGTCCGCATTCAATACGCTGGCCGAGGCGGAGCTGGCGCGCATCGAGGCCGCGCTGGAAGACTGCGGCGCCGACATCGACATCGAACCGAAGCCCGGCGGTGTGCTCGAGCTCGAGTTCGACAACGGCAGCAAGATGATCATCAACCGCCACACCGCGGCGCGCGAGATCTGGGTGGCGGCCAAGTCGGGCGGCTTTCACTTCCGCTTCGACGCCGGGCGCTGGGTGAACACCCGCGACGGCGCCGAGCTGTGGCAGATGCTCGCGGCGCTGGTGAGCGCGCAGTCCGGCGCCAGCGTGACGCTGTCCGCGGCGCGCTGAGCGCGGGCGCGCCTCAGCGCCGCAGCGGCACCGGCCGGCGCTCTTCGACCGGGGCGGGGGGCTGGGCCGGCGCCGGCATGGGGCGGCCGGCGGGGGCGAAGACGTCGGGCGGAATGGACTCTACCGGCGCCTCGGTGGCCGGGCCGTGGTCCGAGGCGAACATGCTGCGCAGCCAGTCGGGCGCCAGCGGCGGCTCGGGCGGATCGTATTCGGCGTAGTGGTAGTCCTCGCGGCTGCCGTCGCCGGTCTCGACCAGAACCAGGCCGTCCGGGCGCGGCTGCTGCGCTTCGGGCCGGCCTGCGAGGGCGGTGCTCATGTAGTTGATCCAGATCGGCAGCGCGGCAGCGCCGCCGGTCTCGCCGCGGCCGAGGTTGCGCGGCTGGCTGAAGCCCATCCACGACACGGCGACGAGGTCGGGCGTGTAGCCGCAGAACCAGGCGTCGAGGTAGTCGTTGGTGGTGCCGGTCTTGCCGGCGAGGTCGCCGCGCTTGAGGCTGCGGGCGCGGGTGGCGGTGCCGCGCTGGACCACGTCCTGCATCATCGAGGTCATCAGCCAGGCGTTGCGCGCATCGATCACGCGCGGCGCGCTCTCGCCGGCCACCGGCGGGTCGATGCGGGCGATGAGCTTGCCGTTGCCGTCGTGGATCTCCTTCACGATGAAGGGTTCGACGCGATAGCCGCCGTTGGCGAACACCGCATACGCGGCGGCCATCTCCCATGGCGTGGCGGCGCCCGCGCCGAGGGCCATGGTGAGGTAGGGCGGGTGCTTGGCTGGCTCGAAGCCGAAGCGGGCGACGTAGTCCTGCGCGTAATTCGGCGTGATCGTCTGCAGCAGGCGGATGGACACCATGTTCTTCGAGCGCGCGAGGGCCTCGCGCAGCGTCATCGGGCCGCCGTACTTGCCGTCGTAGTTCTTCGGCTCCCAGTCCTGGCTGCCGGTGACGCCGGCGGGGAAGAACAGGGGTTCGTCCTCGAGGACGTTGCCCGGGCCGAAGCCGCGCTCGAGTGCGGCCGAGTAGATGAAGGGCTTGAAGCTGGAGCCGGGCTGGCGCTGGGCCTGGGTGGCATGGTTGAACTTGTTGCGGTGGAAGTCGAAGCCGCCCACGAGGGCGCGCACCGCGCCGTTGCGCGGGTCGACCGACATCAGCGCGGCCTGCACTTCCGGCAGCTGGACGATCTCCCAGCCGCTGGCGCCGGCATTGCGGATGCGCACGATGGCGCCGCGGCGGATGCGGCGCGTCTGTGGCGCCTTCTCGGCCAGCATCGGTGCGACGAAGCGCAGGCCGTTGCCGGTGATGGCGATTTCCTCGCCGCGGCGGTACACCTTCACCTGCTTGGTCGAGGCCTGCAGCACGACCGCGGCGAGCAGGTCGTCGTGGTCCGCGCTGTCGGCGAGCAGCTCGTCGAGGCGGTCGTCGGCCACCTGGCCGGCGGGCAGTTCGACGAAGGATTCCGGCCCGCGGTAGCCGTGGCGGCGGTCGTAGTCCATGACGCCCTTGCGCAGGGCTGCGTAGGCGGCTTCCTGGTCCTTGCGGTTGATCGTGGTGACGATGCGGATGCCGAGCTCGTAGGCCTGGTCGCCGAACTGCTCGACGGCGATCTGGCGCGCCATCTCGGCGACGTAGTCGCCGGGCAGCCTGTTCTCGTGCTGGCGGCGGGCGACCGCGGTGTCGCGCTGGCTGCGCGTCGGCGTGGCGACGGCGGCCGCGGCCTCGTAGGCCACGGTGTCGATGAAGCCGGCTTCGAGCATGCGGCGCAGCACGTACTGCTGGCGCACGGCGGCGCGGGCGGGATTGACGATCGGGTTGAAGGCGGAGGGCGCCTTCGGCAGGCCGGCGAGCATGGCCGCTTCGGGCAGGGTCAGCGCGTCGAGCGTCTTGCCATAGTAGGCGCGCGCGGCGGCGGCGAAGCCGTAGGCGCGCTGGCCAAGGTAGATCTGGTTGATGTAGAGCTCGAGGATCTGGTCCTTGGTCAGGCTGCGTTCAATCTTGAGCGCGAGCAGGATCTCGTACAGCTTGCGGTTGTAGGTCTTCTCGCGCGCGAGGAAGAAATTGCGCGCGACCTGCATCGTGATCGTCGAGGCCCCCTGGCCGCGGCCGCCGCTCGACAGGTTGGCGAGCGCGGCCCGGGCGATGCCGAGCGGGTCGATGCCGGGATGCTCGTAGAAGCGCTCGTCCTCGGCGGCGAGGATCGCCTGCGTCAGCACCGGCGGCACGTCGGCAATGCGCACGACATCGCGCCGCTCCTCGCCGAACTCGCCGAGGAGGTGGCCGTCCTCCGTATATACTCGCAGCGGCACGCGCGGCCGGTAGTCGGTCAGGGTGTCGAGGGATGGAAGGTTGGGCCAGGCGAACAGCGAGATCGCTGCCAGCGTGGCCAGGCCGACGATCGCCAGCGCCAGCAGCGCTGCGACCGGATAGAGGACCCAGCGCATCGGCAGTCCAGGGAGGTATCGAACAATCGCGCATTATAAGGGATGGGCTCAAGAGATGATGTTTCAGGCCGTTTACTGTGACGGAGTCTGCTTTACACTCCCCGCGGCTTGTTGCTAGCATCTGAAGAGCCAATTCAGCTTTTGCGCGTAACATAAAGAAATGTAAGGGCTTTCTTTGTGATAGACATCCCCCGCTTCGGTTCCAGGGCGCGCCAGCTTGCAGGGCTCGATATCTCCTCTTCATCGGTGAAGCTGGTCGAACTTTCCGGCGGGGACAAGGAAGCTTACAAAGTGGAGCGCTACGCGATCGAGCCGCTCCCGCGCGATGCCGTCGTCGACGGCAACATCGCCAATCTCGAAGTCGTCAGCGAGGCGGTCAAGCGGGCGTTGCGGCGCTTCGGCCCCGGCGTGCGCAATGTCGCGGTGGCGCTGCCCGCCTCGCTCGTGATCACGAAGCGGATCATCCTGCCCGATGGCTTGCGCGAGCAGGAGATGGAGCTTTCGGTCGAGACCGAGGCCAACCAGTACATCCCGTTCGCGCTCGACGAGGTCAATCTCGACTTCCAGGTCATCGGTCCGGCCGCGGGCAGCCCGGGGGAGGTCGATGTGCTGATCGCCGCGTCGCGCAAGGACAAGGTCGAGGACCGCGTGGCGGTGGCCCAGGTCGCCGGGCTGCGCGCGGTGGTGGTCGATGTCGAGTCGCTGGCGATCGAGGCGGCGCTCGAGCTGGTCTGCCGCCAGTTGCCGAACGGCGGGCGCGACAAGGTGATCGGCCTCGTCGATATCGGCGCCAATGTCATGAATGTCGCCATGTTCCGCAACCGCCAGCAGGTGTATTCGCGCGAGCAGGCGTTCGGCGGCAACCAGCTCACGCAGGACATCGCGCGCCACTTCGGCATGAGTCCGGAGGAGGCCGAGGCGGCCAAGCGTTCGGACTCGCTTCCCGACACCTATGGCCGCGAACTGATGCGGCCTTTCATGGACAGTCTCGCGCTCGAGGTGTCGCGGGCGCTGCAGTTCTTCTTCACCTCCACCCAGTTCAACCAGGTTGACCATCTCGTCCTCGCCGGCGGCTGTGCCGTCATGCCGGGGCTGTGCGACGTGGTCGGGGCGCGGACGCAGATCGAAACCGTCGTCGCCAACCCCTTTGCGGGCATGACCCTGGCGGCGAAGGTGCGGCCGAAGAACCTGCTCGCCGACGCGCCATCGCTAATGGTGGCCTGCGGCCTCGCCCTGCGGAGGTTCGACGCATGATCCGCATCAACCTGCTTCCGCATCGCGAGGAGAAGCGCCGCCAGCGCCGGCAGCACTTCTACGCGATCTCGCTGGCGATGGTGCTGCTCGGCGGGCTCGTCGGCGTCATCGTCCATTCCGTCTATGCGGGGTACATCGAGCGCCAGGAGGCGAGGAACGGCTTCCTGAAGGCCGAGATCGCCAAGCTCGACCAGCAGATCGCCGAGATCCGCCGCCTGCGCGAACAGATCGACGCCCTGCTCGCGCGCAAACAGGTGATCGAGTCGCTGCAGGGCACGCGCGCCGAGGCCGTGCACCTGTTCAACGAACTGGCGCAGGGGATGCCCGATGGGGTGTATCTGAAGTCGGTGAAGCAGGCGGGCAGCCGGGTCACGCTTACCGGCTATGCGCAGTCGAACGCGCGCGTTTCGCACCTGATGCGCAATCTGGACGGCTCGCCCTTCCTCGAGCAGCCGGTGCTGGTCGAAGTGAAGGCCGCCGTGGTCGACGGTCGGCGCGTCAGCGAATTCACGCTCGGCATCGGCATCGAGCGGACCAAGGCCGAGAACGACGCCGCGGCGCAGCCGCCGGCGGCCAAGGCGCAGGGAGGGCGGAAATGATGGCGGCCAAGGCCGGCAGGGGCAGTCGCCGCCTCGATCTCGAGCGGCTGGCGCAGGATTTCAAGGGGCTGGACCCGAACGACCCCGGGGTCTGGCCGCTCGCGCCGCGCGTCGCGGTGTTCATCGGCCTGCTCGTGGCCTCGCTCGCCGCTTTCTGGTGGTTCGACTGGCGCGACCAGGCCGAGACGCTCGCGCAGCGCGAGGCGGAAGAGCTCCAGCTGCGCGAGAGCTGGGTGGCGAAGAAGCGCCAGGCAGTCAATCTGGATGAGCACAAGCGTCAGCTCGCCGAGATCGATCGCCAGTTCGGCGCCCTGCTCAAGCAGCTGCCGAACCGCGCCGAGATGGATTCCCTGCTGTCCGACATCAACCAGGCGGGACTCGGCCGCGGCCTGCAGTTCGAGCTGTTCAAGCCCGGCGCCGACGTCGTGAAGGATTTCTACGCCGAGATGCCGATCGACATCCGCATCTCCGGCGGCTACCACGAGTTCGGCGAGTTCGCCAGCGACGTGGCGCGCATGCCGCGCATCGTGACGCTGAACAACGTCGCGCTCAATGCCGACAAGGACGGCGGGCTCAAGCTCGAGGCGAAGGCGGTGACCTATCGCTACCTCGACGAGGAAGAGCTGGCCCAGCTGCGACAGGCAGCCAAGGCCGCGCAGGGGAAGAAGTGATGAGAAAGGCGGCGGTTCTGGCGGGCTGCCTGCTCGTAGCCGGATGCGGGGGCAGCGAGCAGGAGGACATCCAGGCGTGGATGAATGAGCAGCTGAAGGGCATGCGCGGCGCGGTGCGGCCGCTGCCCGAGATCAAGCCTTTTCCTGTGGTCGACTACGCCGGGGCGCAAGCGGATGACCCCTTCCGGGTCGGCCGGATGGAGCTCGAGAAGCGGGCGAGCACCATGCGTCCGGACATGGACCGTCGCCGCGAGCCGCTCGAAGCCTACCCGCTCGAATCCCTGCGCATGGTCGGCGTGCTGGCGCAGGGCAGGACCGCGCATGCGCTGGTGATGGCGGACAAGAGCCTGTATCAGGTGCGGGTCGGCAACTACATGGGGCAGAACTTCGGCGTCGTCACCCGCATTTCCGATACCGAGCTGACGCTGAAGGAACTCGTCGAGGACGTTCACGGCGACTGGGTCGAGCGCACCAGTACGCTGTTGTTGCAGGAGCGGCAGGAGGCCGGAAAATGAGACACCGCATCGGAACACTGCTGCTAGCAGCCCTTATCGCGGGCGCCGCGCCCGTGTCCGCCGCGCTCGCGCAGGACAGCGCCCAGACGCAGGCGTTCGCCAACCGGATCGAGGCGCTCGAGGTGGCCGAGCAGGGCGGCGCGCTGTACGTCCGCCTGACGCTGCAGGAGCCGCTCGACGCCGTGCCGCCCAGCTTCAGCGTCGCCAGCCCGGCGCGGATCGCATTCGACTTCGCCGGCACCGCCAATGCGCTCGGCCGCAGCGTGCAGAGCATCGAGCAGGGCGACCTGCGCAGCGCCAACATCGTCCAGGCCGGCGACCGCACCCGCCTGGTGCTCAATCTGGTCAAGCTGAGCCCATACGAGGCCCGCGTCGATGGGCGTGACCTGATCATCGTCATCACGCCGGTCAGCATGCAGGCGGCGCAGGACTCGGTTGTCGCCCAGGCGCAGGGCAATTTCGCCGACCCACGCACCGCCGCCGCCAGCGGACTGGGCGTGCGCGACATCAACTTCCGCCGGGGCAAGGACGGCGAAGGCCGGGTCGTCGTCGACCTGTCGAGCGCCGACGCCGGCATCGACATCCGCCAGCAGGGCGGCAATCTGGTGGTGGACTTCCTCAAGGCGTCGCTGCCGGAGCACCTGCGGCGGCGTGCCGACGTCACCGACTTCGCGACGCCGGTGACCTCGATGACGGCCCAGCAGGTGGGCGAGAACGTGCGCCTGGTGGTGACGCCGAACGGCTTGTGGGAGCACAACGCCTATCAGAGCGACACCCGCTTCGTACTCGAAGTGAAGCGTGTCGTCGAAGACCCGAACAAGCTCGTGCAGGGCAGTCGCGGCCAGTACCAGGGCGAGAAGCTGTCGCTGAACTTCCAGAACATCGACGTGCGCTCGGTGCTGCAGGTGATCGCCGATTTCACCAACTTCAACATCATCACCTCCGACTCGGTGCAGGGCAGCCTGACCCTGCGCCTGAAGGACGTGCCCTGGGACCAGGCGCTCGACATCATCCTGCAGGCCAAGGGCCTGGACATGCGCAAGAACGGCAACGTGATCTGGATCGCGCCGGGCGACGAACTGGCCGCGCGCGAGAAGCTGCAGCTCGAGGCCAAGGCGCAGATCGGCGACCTCGAGCCGCTGCAGACCGAGAGCTTCCAGATCAACTACCACAAGGCGAAGGAGATCTTCGACTTCCTCAAGAGCAAGGACCAGACCATGCTGTCCAAGCGTGGCAGCGTGGTGGTGGACGAGCGCAGCAACAAGGTCTTCGTGACCGACGTCGCC
>JANJTU010000115.1 GCA_024710965.1 Thauera sp.
GGCGCGCGGCAAGGGCGAGTGGCAGGCGGCCTGGTCGAAGGGCTGGGACTCGATCGCGCCGCTGTTCACCGCCTCGTACACCTGGCGCAGCTGCGGCTCGCACACGGCCCAGTCGTCGAGCGCCGCCTGCAGCGTGCGCGCGATCGCCGGCACCGCGCGACAGCGGCTCAGGTCGCGGCTGACGACGATCAGGGTGCCGTCGCGGCCGCCTTGCTTGAGGGTGGCGAGCTTCACTTGAACATCTCCTTGTAGCTGCCGTCGTGCATCCAGGCCGCGTGCTTGGGCGCCTTCTTCGTCTGCGCCCATTCCTCGAGCATGGCCCACTTGACCTTGTCCAGCGCTTCGAGCATGCCCGGGCGGTGGGTGTTGGCGGCGAGCTCGAGGCGGTGGCCGTTGGGGTCGTAGAAATAGATCGACTGGAACAGGGCGTGGTCGGTGGGGCCGACGACCTCGATGCCCGCGGCCTCGAGCCTGGCCTTGGCCGCCATCAGCACCTCGACCGACTCGACCTGCAGCGCCAGATGCTGGGTCCACGCCGGCGTGTTCTCGTCGCGGCCCATCGGCGCACGGGTCGGCAGTTCGAAGAAGGCGAGCACGTTGCCCATGCCGGCGTCGAGGAAGATGTGCATGTAGGGATCGGCCTCGCCGGTGGAGGGCACGGCGTCCTCGGCGATCGACAGCACCAGCTTCATGCCGAGGTGCTTCTCGTACCAGCGCGCGGTCTCGAGCGCGTCCTTGCAGCGATAGGCCACGTGGTGGATCTTGTTGATCAGTGATGTCATTGCGGTCTCCTCATTGCTGTCTCCCTTGTCCTTGGTGATTGCACGCCGGCAGGCCCCGAACCGCCCCGCCGCAGCAGATGGCTTCATTACAGTGCAAGCTGATCTATCATTCAAACGACTTTTTCAGATTCGTTTATCGGATGATCTAATGAATATCACGCTGCGCCAGCTGCGCGCCTTCGTCGCCGTCGCCCGCACCGGCAGCTTCACGCTGGCCGCCGAGAGCCTGTTCGTGACCCAGTCGGCGCTGAGCGGGCTGATCAAGGAGCTGGAGCAGGCGCTCGGCCTGCGCCTGTTCGACCGCAGCACGCGCCGCATCCAGCTGTCGGAGATCGGCCGCGGCCTCTTCCCGCTGATCGACAAGATCCTGCACGACCTCGACGGTGTGCTCGACGAGGTCGCCAACCTGAAGGCGCTGAAGAAGGGCCTGGTGCGCGTGGCGGCGCCGCAGCTGATGGCATGCACGCTGCTGCCGGAGGTGATCGCCGCCTACGGCCGCGCGCACCCCGAGGTCGGCATCCGGCTGGTGGACTGCGCGCTGGAGAGCGTGGCCTCGCGCGTGTTCTCGGGCGAAGTCGATTTCGGCGTCGGCCCCGAGCGCGAGTCCAGTTCGGAGATCGAGAGCACGCCGCTGTTCGAGCTGCCCTTCCATGTCGTGTTTCCGCCCGGGCACGCGCTCGCGGCGCTGGCGGAAGTGCGCTGGGCCGACCTCGTCGACCATCCGCTGATCACGCTGCAGGGGCAATTCACCGAGCGCCTGTCGGTCGATCTGCACGAGGCGATGCGCGAGCTCGACTTCAACCCGAGCACCACGGTGACCTTCATGTCCACCGCGCTGAGCATGGTCGGCGCCGGCCTGGGCATCACGATCTGCATCCCCTATGCGGCCTCGCTGGTGCGCCTGTACCGGCTGCAGATGCGCCCGCTCGTCGGCCCGGAAGTGAAGCGGCGCTTCTATGTCTTCACCCGCAACGGCCGCTCGCTGTCGCCGGCGGCGCAGAGCTTCCGCGACTACCTGTTCCGCTACATCGACGAACACGAGGAGTTCGCGCGCTGAGCAAGCCACGCATGGGCCCATGCCGGATGCGTGGTGTGTTATACCTACGCCTGCCCATCCACCGCCAAGCCGCCACCCGACCATGAGCACGCAAGAACAAGTCGTATTCGGCACCGAAGACCTGCTGCTGAGCCTGTGCAATTCGGTGACCAAGGTCCTCAACCTCGCCACCCAGAGCCAGATCCGCTACTCCGGCATGGTCCAGCGCATCAGCCGCACCTGCCTGAAGCCCGACATCGGCTGCTTCGTGCTGTTCGACGGCGGCTTCTCCGGCCTGGTCGTGATCAACTTCTCGGCGCAGGCGGCGATGGAGCTGTACGAGAGCTACATGCTCAGCATGGGGATGGCGAAGGCGGAGCTCGCCAGCTCGTACACCTCGGACGAGGTCAGCAACGTCATGGGCGAGCTGATGAACCAGATCGTCGGCGACTTCACCGGCAAGGTCGGGCGCGAGCTGCAGACGCACATCACGCAGAACCAGCCGAAGATGCTGGTGCTGAACAAGCAGGTCATGCTCAGCGTGGACACCAACCTCGAGAAGCCCGAAACCCGGCGCGTGACCTTCTACACCGGGCGCAACAACATCTTCTATCTGGAACTGGCGATCGACCGCACCGAGTTCGTCAAGCTCTACGACTTCGAGCCGCAGGAAGCGCCCGACCCGGACGAGCTCATCGCGCAGGCGGCCCTGGGCGCCCAGCCGGCGTCGCCGCCGGAAGCGAGCGACCCCGAGGATCTGCTCAAGTCGCTGGGCATGTAGGGCGGCGGCGCGGACGCAGCGGCGGGCGCCGGGCGGGCCGCCACCGGCAAGGTGAGCGGGCCGCGCCGGCCTCAGTCCTTGCTGCCGACGCCTTCGCGCGCGATCTGCAGCGCCTCGCGCAGCACCGAGATGTCGCCGATGTGATTCGCCAGCAGCAGGATCAGGCGCGCGTTCACCATCGCGCTCTGCTCGTCGCTGAGCTCGCGGTGGGTGTCGATCAGCAGCTCGTAGAAGTCGTCGCCGGGCGAGAAGCTGCGGAAGTAGCGCTTGCCGGGTTCGGCAAGGTTGGGCTGGGTGTTGAGGGCCATGGCGGTCTCCATCAGGCGTTGCAGGTGGCGCGGGCGACGGCGGCACGCACGCGGGCGGCATCGAGCGCGCGCCAGCGCGCGGCGACGTGCTGGTCGGGGCGCAGCAGGTAGGCGCTGCCCGGCTGCAGGTCGTAGCGCTCGCGGATCCGCCCCTTGGCGTCGAGCAGCGTCTTCAGCCCGGCGGGCGCGCTACCGCGCGCGGCGACCACCAGCGGCTCGACCGCGATCGCGCCCTCGCCCAGTCCTTGCAGCGCGTGCACGGTGGCGGCGTCGAGCGTGGCCGCATCCTCGACGTAGTACAGCAGCTGGAAGCGGTTGCCGAGCGCGCCGAGCAGCCAGCGCGTGCCGTCGGCGGCCTCGACCGGGGCATCGTCGGCCGGCGCGCCGGGCAGCATGCGGCCGGCGAAGGCGTCCGCGTCTGCGTCCGCCGTGTTGAGGCGCGAGTCGACGAGGAAGCTCGGCACCGACAGGCGGCCGGAATTGACCAGCGCGCGTGCGAACGGGTAGTGCTCGGCCAGCCCGAGCACGGCGTTGCGGAAGGTCTTGCTGACCGTGCTCTTGGGCGTGATGAAATCGGTCGAGCGCGTCGAGTTCATGATGTTCTCGTCGGCGGCGAAGCCGCGCTCTTCCGAATAGGTGTCGAGCAAGCTGGCCGGCGCCTTGCCGTCCATCACCAGCTTCAGCTTCCACGCCAGGTTGTCGGCATCCTGGATGCCGGAGTTGGCGCCGCGCGCACCGAAGGGCGAGACCTGGTGCGCGGCATCGCCGACGAAGAGCACGCGGCCGTGGTTGAAGCGGTTCATGCGCCGGCACTGGAAGGTGTACACGCTGACCCATTCGAGCTCGAACTCGCGGTCCTCGCCGAGCATGGCCTTGATGCGCGGGATGACCTTCTCGGGCTTCTTCTCCTCTTCCGGGTCGGCCTGCCAGCCGAGCTGGAAGTCGATGCGCCAGACGTTGTCGGCCTGGCGGTGCAGCAGCACCGACTGGTTGGGGTGGAAGGGCGGGTCGAACCAGAACCAGCGCTCGGTCGGGTAGTCCGCCTTCATCACGACGTCGGCGATCAGGAAGCGGTCGTAGAAGATCTTGCCCTCGATGTCCAGCCCCATCATGTGGCGGATCGGGCTGCGCGCACCGTCGGCCACCACCAGCCAGTCGGTGGTGAGCGTGTAGGCGCCGTCGGGGGTCTCGACGCGCAGCGTGGCCTGCTCCACCGCCGGCGTCACCGCGATGACGTTGTTCTTGAAGCGGATTTCCAGGTTGGGCAGCTGGCGCGCGCGCTTGACGAGGAAATCCTCGAGGTAGTACTGCTGCAGGTTGATCATGCCCGGGCGGTGGTGGTCGGGCTCGGGGCAGAGGTTGAAGCTGAACACTTCCTCCTCGCGGAAGAAGGTGCGGCCGACGTTCCACGACACGCCCTTCTGCACCATCTCCTCGGCGCAGCCGAGGCGGTCGAGCACTTCGAGCGCGCGCTTGGCGTAGCACACGCCGCGCGAGCCGATCGACACCGTGTCGTCGTTGTCGAGCAGCAGCACGCGCTGGCCCTGCTGCGCGAGGTCGATCGCGGTGGCGAGCCCCACGGGGCCGGCGCCGACGATGACCACAGGGTAATGGCCGTCGCGCCCCT
>JANJTU010000096.1 GCA_024710965.1 Thauera sp.
GTCGCACGGCCGCATCGTGCGCTCGGGCGGGCGCGAACTGGCGCTCGAGCTCGAAGCCCACGGCTACGGCTGGATCGGTGGCGAGGGCGACAAGGGCGAAGTGCCGAAGGCGCCGCCCGGCGCGACGAAGGCCGAAGCCGCGGGCGGAGGCTCCTCATGCGCGCGATCGACTTCTTGGTGGCGCAGCACCGCACCCGTTCGCCGCAGCTGCCCGGCGCGAACCTGCCTTGGCTGGCACAGCTGCGCGGCCGCGCGCTCGAGCGCTTCGCCGCCGAGGGCTGGCCCACCACGCGCCGCGACGACTGGCGCCACACCTCGCTCGCCTTCCTCGAGCAGCTTGAACTCGGCGCCGGTTCGGCCACCGCAGCAGCCACCGACGTGGCGGCGGCGCTCGCCGCGCTGCGCGCCGGCGCCGAAGGCGAGCACTGGCTCGTCTTCGTCGACGGCCGCCTCGCGCCGGCACTGTCGGCCCTCGGCAGCCTGCCCGCAGGCGTGCGCATCGCCAGCCTGGCCGACGCCTTCGCGCATGAGGCGGAAGCGGTCGAGGCCGCCTTCGGCCGCGCCGAGGACGGCGACACGCCGGCCGCGCTGAACGCCGCCTTCGCCGCCGATGGCGCCTTCGTCCGCCTGGCCCGCGGCGTCGCGCTCGACGCGCCGCTCCACCTCGTCTTCATCGGCCACGCCGACGGCCACCGCCACCTGCGCAACCTCGTCGTCGCCGAGGCCGGCGCGGAGGCGACCATCGTCGAGCACTACCCGGCGACGGCCGGCCAGGAGGAGGCGATGCTGACCACCGCGGTGACCCGCATCCTCGCCGGCGCCGACGCCCGCGTCACCCACCTGAAGCTGCAGCAGGAAGCGGCGCAGGCGATCCACCTCGCCACGATCGAAGCCGAACAGGCGCGCGGCGCAGCCTTCGCCTCGCATTCGCTGTCCTTCGGCGCCCGCCTCGCGCGCAACGACATCCGCACCCGCTTCGACGGCGAAGGCTGCGAGACCCTGTTCAACGGCCTCTACCACGCCGACGGCCGCCGCCACGTGGACCACCACACCCGCATCGACCATGTCCGCCCGCGCGGCACCAGCCGCGAGTATTACCGCGGCCTGCTCGACGGCAACGCGCGCGGCGTGTTCGCCGGCCGCATCGTCGTCGCCGAGGACGCGCAGAAGAGCGACGCGCTGCAGCGCTGCGACAACCTGCTGCTGTCGAAGCTGGCCGAGGCCGACGCCCGCCCCGAACTCGAGATCTACGCCGACGACGTCAAGTGCGCGCACGGCGCCACCGTCGGCCAGCTCGACGAGGACAGCCTGTTCTACCTGCGCACGCGCGGCCTCGACGAGGTGCACGCGCGCCAGCTGCTGACCTACGCCTTCGCCGCCGAAGCGCTGCAGCGCATCGCCCACGCGCCGCTGCGCCGCCTCGGCCGCGCCGCCCTGCTCGCCCGCCTGCCCGGCGCCGACCGTCTGGAGGAACTGCTGTGAACGCTCCCGTGACCTCGCCCCTCACCGCCACGAGCACCGACCGGCTCGACGTCGCCGCCGACTTCCCGATCCTCGCCCGCACCGTGCATGGCCGCCGCCTGGCCTACCTCGACAACGGCGCGACGACGCAGAAGCCCGAGGCCGTGATCGAGGCTGAGGCCCGCTTCTATCGCGAGTCCAACGCCAACATCCACCGTGGCGTGCACTGGCTGTCGCAGCACGCCACCGCGCTCTACGACGCCGCGCGCGAAACCGTGCAGCGCTTCATCAACGCCGCCGACGCCGCCGAGATCGTGTTCACCCGCGGCACCACCGAGGCGATCAACCTGGTCGCCCAGAGCTGGGGCCGCGACGAGTTGCGGCCCGGCGACGAGATCGTGCTGACGACCCTGGAGCACCATTCCAACATCGTGCCCTGGCAGCTGCTGTGCGAGCAGACCGGCGCGGTGCTCAAGGTGGTGCCGGTCAGCGAACGCGGCGAACTCGAGCTTGACGCCTTCGACGCGCTGCTCGGCCCGCGCACCCAGCTGGTGGCGATCACCCACGTCTCGAACGCGCTCGGCACGGTGAACCCGGTCGCCGAGCTCACCGCCAAGGCGAAGGTCGCCGGCGCGGTGGTGCTGGTCGACGGCGCGCAGGCGGTCGCCCACCAGAAGGTCGACGTGCAGGCCATCGGCTGCGACTTCTACGCCTTCTCCGGTCACAAGCTCTACGGCCCGACCGGCATCGGCGTGCTCTACGGCCGCGCCGGCGTGCTCGCCGCGATGCCGCCGTGGCAGGGCGGCGGCGACATGATCCGCACGGTGAGCTTCGAGCGCACCACCTATGCCGAGCCGCCGGCGCGGTTCGAGGCCGGCACGCCCAACATCGCCGGCGCGATCGGGCTGGGCGCCGCCATCGACTACGTGAACGCGGTCGGCATCGAGCGCATCGCCGCCCACGAACAGGCCCTGCTCGCCCATGCCACCGCTGCGGTGGGCGGCATCCCCGGCGTGCGCCTGATCGGCACCGCGGCGCACAAGACGGGCATCCTGTCCTTCCTCGTCGATGGCATCCACCCGCACGACCTCGGCACCATCCTCGACAGCGAAGGCGTGGCGATCCGCGCCGGCCACCACTGCGCGATGCCGCTGATGACGCGCCTCGGCATCCCCGGCACGGCGCGCGCCTCGCTCGCGATGTACAACGACGAGGCCGACATCGATGCCCTGGTGGCGGCGATCCACAAGGCGCAGGAGCTGTTCGGCACCCGGAGCCGGCCATGAGCGGCATCGACGGTCAGCTGCGCGAGCTCTACCAGGAAGTGATCTTCGATCACAACCGCAAGCCGCGCAATTTCCACCCCATGGCCGACGCCGACCGCCACGCCGAGGGCCACAACCCGCTGTGCGGCGACCAGCTCACGGTGTACCTCCGGATCGAGGACGGGGTGATCGCCGACGTCAGCTTCGTCGGTCACGGCTGCGCCATCTCCACCGCCTCCGCGTCGCTGATGACCGAGGCGGTGAAGGGCCGGCCGGTGGCCGAGGTCGAGGCCCTGTTCCGCGACTTCCACGCGCTGCTGACCGACGCCCCGCCGGCGCGCGACCTCGGCAAGCTCGCCGTGCTCGCCGGCGTGCGCGAATTCCCCGCACGGGTGAAGTGCGCAACGCTGGCCTGGCACACGCTGCACAACGCGATCGTCGGCGCGCAGGACCCTGCGCGCACCGAATGAGGAGGCCGCCATGGGCGAGCGCTACGGTGAGACCGAATCCCGCACCCTCGGCCGCGACTGCGCCGCGGTGAGCGTGCCCTGGGGCCGCGCGGAGACGCTGGCGGAAGGCGCCTACGCGCTGATCACGCAGCGCCTGGGCGGCACGATCACGGTGATGAGCGGCGGCAACCTGTACCGCATCGACGAGCGTGACGCCGACGCGCTTGGCCTCGAACCGCAGCTGCCCGATGCCGCCCCTGCGGCGCACGAGGGCGAAACCGATGCCGAAAGCATCGAGCGCATGGCCTGGGGGCAACTCTCCACCTGCTACGACCCCGAGATCCCGATCGACATCGTCAATCTCGGCCTCGTCTACGCGTGCAGCGCCGAAGCCCTGACCGAAGGCGGCTTCCACGTCGCGGTGAAGATGACGCTGACCGCACCCGGTTGCGGCATGGGCACGCTGCTCGCGCAGGAGGCACACGACAAGCTGCTGCGCATCCCCGGCGTGGTGAAGGCGACCGTGCAGCTGGTGTGGGATCCGCCGTGGAGCCGCGAGATGATGAGCGAATCGGCGCGGCTGGACATGGGGCTGATCTGACGCGCCTGCTGCGGGCCGCCAGCGGCCACGCGCCGCCGGGCGGCGGTGCTATGCTGCGCCCTCTTGACGCTTCTTGATCGAGCCCCTCCGGAGACCCGCATGCGCATCGCCCTCGCCCTCGCTCCCCTGCTGCTCGGCAGCACCGCCTTCGCCGCGCCGACGCCGATGGAGGCGCCGCAGCGCATGCCAGGCCTGTGGCTCATGCAGGCCACGGCGGCGACGCCGGCGGGGAGCACGAGCTACCACGTCTGCGTCGGCGCGGCCGCGGACGACGTGCTGCGGCGGCCGGGCAGCGAACTCGCCAACTGCCGCGAGCAGGCGTGGACGAAGGATGCGCACTACACCTACTTCAGCGCCGTGTGCGAAGCCGGCAGCAGCACCGCCAGCGTGAAGGGGCGCTTCGGCGGCGACTTCAAGTACAACTTCCAGGGCGAGCTCACGACCACCTATGCGCCGGCGCGCGACGGCGTGAGCGCGGCGACGATCGAGCTCGAAGGTCGCCGCCTCGGCCCCTGCCGGGCGGACCAACCGGTCGGCAAGCTGCTGCTCCAGGGTCAGGAAGGCGTCGGCAACCTGAACCTGGGCGAGCCGCTCAGGCCCGCCGGGCGCTGAACGCCAGCGTTCAGCGCAACGAGAACCGCACCTGCCCGCCATCGGTGGCGGGCTCCACCTTCGGTTCCAGGACGAAGACGCGCTCGCCGGGCACCTCCCCCTCCGTCGTCAGCCAGTCGCGCACCGCCTGCGCACGCTGGCGTGCGAGCGCACGCAACTCTTCGTCGCCGACCTTGACGTTGGCGAGAATCAGCGCCTCCATCTCGGCCGGCGGCAGATCCTTGGTAAGGCCGATGAAGTTCTTCGGCTTCTTGAAGTCGGCCGCGCGATAGGCCTTCTTCAATAGATCGGGGTACTCGGCGGCATCGACCGTGATCTCGTCCACCGAAGGGGCCTCCTCGCCGCGATCGACCATCGCCTTCAGCTTCTGCGCTCGCAGCATGCGTTGCAGGGCAGCCTGCCGCAGGCCGTCGGTGTCGACGGCCGCATCTGCGTGGCCGGTGACGTCCAGCCGCAGCGCGGGGCGGTCGAGCAAGGCCTTCGCCAGCGTCGCCAGTTTTTCCTGCTCCGCCGCATCCGCCGCCGCCTCGCCCGGGCCGAAGGCAAGTTGCGACAGTTCTTCACCACCGCTCAGGGCGGTTCCAAGCAGCGCGAAGGGCGAGGTGATCGCCTTGCCGATCAGGTTGAAGAGCATCTTCATGACGAGGCCGAAGATGCTGAACTCCGGGTCGTCCAGCGTGCCGCTGATCGGCAGGTGGAGGTCGATCTCGCCGCGGCCGTTCTTGAGCAGCGACACCGCGAGCTGAACGGGCAGGTTCACCGCGTCGGGGCTGTCGACCTTGGCACCGAAGTCGAGCTGGTCGAGGAAGATCTGGTTCGTTGCCGTGAGCCGCCGGTCGACGATCTTGTAGTTCAGCTCGGCCGACAGCTTGCCGCGCGCAATGCCGTAGCCGACGTACTTCCCGGAGTAGCTCGACAGGCCCGGCAACTCGAAGTCCTTCACGGTGGCGACGATGTCGAGGTGGGCGTCCCGGCGGAAGGGATTGAACTCGCCGCGCACTTCGACCGGCGCCGCCTTGTCCACCTTGCCGGTCAGGTCGAGCTTGGCGATCGTGTCCTGATCGGTGGACAGGCCGACGAGCTCGCCCGCCATGTCGGTCAGGTTCACGTCGTAGTTCGGCCGGATGAAGCGGTCGCTGAAGGCGATGTTGCCGCGCTTGAGCGCGATGCGGTCGATGCGGACCGGCGGCGGCGGCGCGCTCGGCGGCGGCAGTTCGACGCTGCGCGCGCCTTCGGCCTCGCCCGTCGCGGCGGGCGTGCCGCCGAATGCGGCCTCGCCCGCGGCCTCGACGGGCTGCGTGGCGGGAGCGGCCGCCGAGCGTTTCGCCTCCCCCGCATCGCCCCGGATCTCGCGCAGGTTCAGCCGCCCTTCCTCGTCGAGGATCAGGCGGGTGTAGAAATCGTCCAGCGCAACGCGGTTGATCGCCAGCGAGAACGGCTCCAGGCGGGCATTGATGCCGGCCGCGCGCAGCGTGCGCCAGCGCAGGAAGTCGGCGGAGTTGAGCTTGTCCACCGAGGCAAAGTTGGCCACGCCGACGTCGCCGCGAAAGTTCGCCAGGAGCTTGCCGCTGCGCCCGCGCGCGAGGTCCAGCCTGCCCTGCGTGGTGAGGCTGCCACGCGAGATCGCGATGTTGGTCTGCTCGAGCACGTAGGGCTGCAACGGCAGCAGGTCGACGCTGCGCAGGTCGAGTTCGAGCTCGGCCTTCAGCGGCTCGAGCGTCACAGCCCCGCTCGCTCCCAGCTTGCCGCGGTTGTTGATGCGCGACTCCAGCTTCAGGCGCGCGGCATTGCCCTTCGCGGTGGAGAAGCCGTGCAGTTCGAGGCCGATGTCGTCGATCGACATCTTCACCGGCCGGCGCGCGGTGCGGTCTTCCATGCGCACCGCCGCAGCCTGCAGGGCGAGCTTGTCCACCGTCACCGTCCATTCCGGCGCGGCCGGCTTCGGCCGCGGCGATTGCGGCAGGAGCAGGCGCAACAGGTCGATCTCGCCGCTCTTCTGCCGCACGGCGGACACCGTCGCACCGTTGATCCCTAGCTCGGCCACATTCACACTGTGCGCGCCGAGGTCGACCACCGCCCCGCGCACGTCGAGTTCGGGCACCTTCAGCGCGGCGTCCTTGCTCCCCTTCAGGGCGAGGGCAAGATTGCGCACCGCGAGGGTTTCCGCCGTCACGTCGATGTCGGGTGTGCCCGCCGCATCGAGGGCGACACGGTAGCGCAGGTTGCCGGTGAGGCTGCCGTCGCGCAGTTCGCCGCCCGGCAGCGCGGCGGCAAGATAGGGGGCGTAGCGCGCAGCCTGGATCGATTCGAAGCTCAGCACGCCCTCGAACTCGAAGGGCTGCAGGCGCAGCCGGTCCTCGTGGACGAACTTCTCGCCGGCGTCGGTGATGTAGTCGAGACGGATCTCGGCCGGCATGTCGTTGTCGCTGGCGAGATCGCGGAGATCGAGGTTGATCGCCTCGACGCTGGTGCGGAAGGGGTCGGCGAAGGTGCGATCCTCGAAGCGCAGCACGCCGTCGCGAATGCGCGCGTGCGCGAGCAGGAAGTCCGGCAGCAGCGGCTTGGACGTCGCCTCGGCGGCCGGTGCGGCCGCATCCGGCGCCTTCGCCGCACGTCCCTCGCCCTGCTGCGCCTTGCCCTGCCGGCCAGCGGCAGGCTTGCGCGCGCCTTGCGCCGCGCTGCCAGCCTTGTCCGCCGGCTTCGCTTTTGTGGGCGGCAGCAGCGCGGCCAGGTTCAGACCGCCGTCCTTGAGGCGGACGAGGTCGAGCTGGGGCTGCGCCAGGCGCAGCCGGGTGAAGTGCCAGCGCCCGATCAGCGGCTGCACGTCGGCGAACTCGAGCTCGAACTCGGCGACGTCCGCCAGCGGTGCGCCGGCCTTGTCCTGCAGCACGAGCTTGTCGACCTTGAGCGGCCCGCGCAGGGCCAGCTCCGGCGCGGCGTCAGGCTGCTGCCTGAACGACAGCTCGAGGTTGCTCGTGAGCAGGGCCGAGGGCAGGCGGAAGCCGGGCTCGAACGGCAGGTAGGCCACCCAGGGCGTGACGTCGAACTCCTTCAGCACCACGTCGAGCACGGTTTCGTGCGACTCGGCGAACGGCTTCGTGCGTGCACTCAGCAGCAGCGGATCACCGTTCAGTGTCGCGGACACGGACGGCTCGACGAAGACGTCGACCTTCACCGGCAGGTTCGAGACGAAGGGCACGCCGATCGCGATGTCGTCCAGTTCGTGCTTGAGGCCGCGCGGCCGGTCGTCCACGCTGATGCGGCCACCGCTGACGCGGATGTTGCCGATCGAGAACAGCGCGCCGGTGCCACCGGCGGCCTCGTCCTGCCCGTCGGCCTCGCCCAGCGCGGCCATGCGCTCGGCGACGTCGGCCCAGTTGTGTCGCCCGCCCTCGCCCAGCACCAGGTTCAGGCGCGGCCCGGCGACCGCCAGCTCGTGCAGCACGAGCCCCCGTCGCATCACCGATTCGAATTCCACATTGGCGCGCAGGCTGTCGAAGGCCAGTGCCTCGCCGCCGCCGCCGGCTTCCATCACCTTCAGCCCCTCGACCGTGGCCGTCAGCGTGAATGGATTCAGGGCGATGTGCTCGATCGCGACCTCGCGCCCAAGCGTGTCGCCCAGGATTCTGGTCGCATAGTGCCGGGCGAGTGGCGGCAATGCCAGGTAGCCGATTGCCGCGAGCGCCAGCAGCGCACCCGCCCCCCACAGCGCCGGCCGGACCAGACTCCGTTTGCGGGAGGTCGCGGTCATACCGGTGGTGGTTTCAGTCATATAACGCTCCAACAGGCTGGTGTTCGATCTTCATTTCTTCATTCTCACGGCCGGCTGCGGCGCGGGCCGCATTTGCCGCTGCCCGCCGCACGGCGTATTCTGCGCCGCTTTCCAGGCAGCAGGCTTCCGACGTGGCGCACCCGCCCCTCCCGCAGCACCACCGCCCCGCACGCAGCTTTGATGTCGTGATCATCGGCGCCGGCGCGGCCGGCATGATGTGCGCAGCCACCGCCGGCCGTCGCGGCCGACGCGTGCTGCTGGTCGATCACGCCGACAAGCTGGCCGAGAAGATTCGCATCTCGGGCGGCGGCCGGTGCAACTTCACCAACCGGCGTGTCGGCGCCGAGCATTATCTCGGACGCAACCCGCATTTCGTGCGCTCCGCACTGTCCCGTTACACGGCGCAGGATTTTATCGAGCTTGTGCGCCGCCACGGGATCGATTTTCACGAAAGGGACTGGGGACAGCTGTTCTGTGACGATTCGGCGCAACAGATCATCGACATGCTGCGCGCCGAATGCGAGGACGGCCGCGTGCACTGGGCGATGCCGGCGCAGGTCGAGGCCGTAAGCCGTAGCGGCGATGGCGCCGACCGCTTCGTCATCGACACCAGCCGCGGCCGCTACACCGCCCACAGCCTGGTCGTCGCCAGCGGGGGCCTGTCGATTCCGAAGATCGGCGCCAGTCCGATCGGCTACCGGCTCGCCGAGCAGTTCGGCCTGCCGGTGATCGCCCCCCGCCCCGCTCTCGTGCCGCTGACGCTGGCGCCGGAGACGCTGGCCCGCCTGGCGCCGCTGTCGGGCCTCTCGTTCGAGGTGGAGGCGAGCTGCAACGGCGGCGCCTTCCGCGAGGCGGCGCTGGTGACCCACCGCGGCCTGTCCGGCCCTTCCATATTGCAGGTGTCGAGCTATTGGCAGGCCCAGGCCTACGAAGCGGGTGACTGGTCACCGGTGGCGCTCGATCTCTTGCCCGGCATGGACGCCGAGCACTGGCTGCTGGAGCATGCCGCCGAGCGCACGCTGCTGGCCAATTTGCTCGCCGAACGCCTGCCGCGCCGCTTTGCGCACGCCTGGTGCGAACTGCACGGCTGGCTGCGGCCGCTGAACCAGTTCCGCCACGCCGAGCTGCGCACCATCGCAGCAACGCTCTCGGCCTGGAAACTCACGCCGTCGGGCACGCAGGGCTACGCCAAGGCGGAGGTGACGCTCGGCGGCGTGGACACGCGTGGGCTATCGTCAAAGACGATGGAAGCGCGCGACTGCCCTGGACTGTATTTCATCGGCGAGGTGATGGATGTCACCGGCCACCTCGGCGGCTACAACTTCCAGTGGGCCTGGTCGTCGGGCGTGGCCTGCGGCCTGGCCGCCTGAGCGCCTCCGCGCGCACGCCCTCCCGCGAAGCCGGGGGCAGCCCGCCGCGGCGGCAGAAGGAGGCAGGAGCCGCCCGCCGGGCTGCGGCAAGCGTGCCGACGACGTCCGCCACCAGCCATGACGACAGCCACCGTCCTGCCTGCGCCAGCGCGCTGGCGGCATGCGCCGCCAGGCGCTTTCGCCGTCGCTGGAGCGCTTTTTGCCGACTTGACTCGCATCAATGCCGCTCAACTGCGGCTGCGGACAATGTCCGACATCCCCCTCGGAGCAGACCATGACCTCGATTGCCGAAATGATGACCCACGATCACCGCCTCTGTGACCACGCATTCGCCCGCGCCGAGACCTTCGCCGCGAAGGGCGAGTGGGATGCCGCGGCGCAGGCGCTGAACCTCTTCGCCGACGCCCTGAACGCGCATTTCGACGCCGAGGAACAGGAGCTCTTCCCCGCCTTCGAGGCTGCAACCGGCATGACGCAGGGACCGACCCAGGTGATGCGCGGCGAACACGTCGAGATGCGTGCCACCCTCACCCGGCTGCGGGAAGCGCTGGCCAGCCGCGACGCCGACGACTTCGCCGGCGAGGCCGAAACCCTGCTGATCATGATGCAGCAGCACAACATGAAGGAAGAGAACATCCTGTATCCGATGTGCGATGCGCGCCTCGGCGCCGCGGCGACCGCGATGGCCGGCGAACTCGGCCAGCGGCTCACGCGGGAGCATGCGGCATGAGCGCCCCGATCGTCGACGCCCGCGGCCTCGAGCCACCGGAACCCTTCGAAAAGGCCATGGAGGCACTGGCCGATCTGGCGCCCGGCGGGCAGTTCGTCCTGCTCCTTGACCGCATGCCGCATCCCCTGCTGCGCGTGCTCGACCGCGACGGCTATCGGCACGAAGCACGCTTCCGCGACGACGGCGCAGTCGAAATCCTCATCGGCCGGCCATGAGCGGGGCGACCCCCGGCCTTGCCTATGAAGAGGCGCCGCCCCTGTCGGCGCCTCTTCGCTTCTTTCTTACCGCACCGCTGTTCGGCATCGCGGCGGGGCTGATCCTGCTGCTCGACGGCGACAGCCTCAGTTCGCGCTGGACACCAGGCACGCTGGCGATCGTGCATCTGTTTGCCACCGGCTTCATGCTGCAGGTGATGCTGGGCGCCCTGCTGCAGATCCTTCCGGTCGTCGCCGGCGCAAGCATCCCCGCGCCGCTGCGCGTCGCGCGCAGCACCCACCTCCTGCTCGCGGCGGGAGCGTCAGGTCTCGCCTGGGGCCTGGGCGGCGGCGTGCCGTGGGCGATTGCCGCGGGCGCGGCACTGCTCGCGAGCGGGCTCCTGGTCTTCCTCGGCGCCAGCGTCGTCGGCCTGCGCCAGGCGCCCGCCACCGCCGGAAAGGGCCGCACGCCGCGCGACCTGCGCCTGGCCCTCACCGGGCTGAGTGTCGCCACGGTTTTCGGGCTCCTGCTCGCCCTCGCGCTGGGGCGCGGCCTCGCCCTGCCCCTGTCGCTGCCGACCCTGGTCGATCTTCACGCCGGCTGGGCCTGGATGGGCTGGGGCGGTCTGCTGCTCGCGGCGACCAGCTGGGTGGTGGTGCCGATGTTCCAGATCACGCCGGCCTATCCCGATGCCTTTACCCGCGTGTGGGCACCCGCGGTGCTGGCGGCGCTGCTCCTGTGGTCGCTGGCGATGTCGGCCGGGGTGGAAACGCCCGTGATCGCACTGGGCCTGGTGCTGCTGATCCTGGCCGCCGGCTTTGCCGTGCTGACCCTGAAGCTCCAGTCGCGCTCGCGGCGCACCACGCCCGACGCGCCGTTCCGGGCCTTCCGCCTGGCGATGATCGCCGTCCTCGGCGGCCTCCTCGCCCTGCTCGCGAGCCTTGCCACCGACATCGACAGGTGGCCGCTGCTGGCGGGGGTGTTGATCCTGCACGGCGGTTTCGGCGGCGCCATCAGCGCGATGCTGTACAAGATCGTGCCCTTCCTCGCCTGGCTGCATCTGACCCACGCCGGCGTGCGCGCGCCGAACATGAAGAAGCTCCTGCCCGACGCCCCCGTGCGCGCCCAGTTGCGCCTGCGCAGCGCCACCCTTGCCGTGCTCGTCGCAGCGGTCTTCGTGCCCGGCGTCGGCCGTCTGGCCGGCCTGCTGATGCTCATCGAGTTTGCCTGGCTGCTCGCCAACCTGTTGCGCGTGGTACGTGCATGGCATTGCGCTCGGCAAGCGCAAAAATAATGCTGAATCCGTTTGACGCGCATGCGATGGATCTGTATAGTTCGCGGCTCTCGGGGTGTAGCGCAGTCCGGTAGCGCGCTTGCTTTGGGAGCAAGATGTCGGGGGTTCGAATCCCTCCACCCCGACCAGCTCACACCCCGAATGCCCGCGGGAATCTGCCCGTAGCTCAACTGGATAGAGCACCGGCCTTCTAAGCCGGGGGTTGCAGGTTCGATTCCTGCCGGGCAGGCCAGGAAAGTTTCTTGGGCTTCGGTTTTGCCGGGGTCCGGTAGTGGCGGCATTAGCTCAGTTGGTAGAGCACTGGATTGTGGCTCCAGGTGTCACCGGTTCGATTCCGGTATGTCGCCCCAAGTACAGCAAGGGCTGTGGATATTTATCCACAGCCCTTTTTGCTCTACGGGACATGCCTTGCTGAACGGTCAGACGCGGATCGTCAGCGATGCGTGGATTCAAGCCGACCGGCTACCGGCGTTGATTCGCCCAGTCCAATGCCCCCTTGCAGTTCTGCGTCGCCTCGATCCGGTACGCCGCACGCGATCTCCCGCACAAGCGCCAAGTCGGCGATGCCCTCGACCCAAGCGCCTCATTCGAACGCCCGTCCTTCGCCCGCTTCTTCATGCGTGACGCCGTCACGGATCTGATAGATGCGCTTGAAGGTCGGAATGATCTTCTCGTCGTGGGTGACGACGATGATGGCGGTTTCGCACTGGCGTGCCATCTCGTTGAGGATGCGCACGACGGCCATCGCGCGCGCACTGTCGAGCGGAGCGGTCGGTTCGTCCGCGAGGATCACCGGCGGCCGATTCACCAGACCACGGGCGATCGCGACCCGCTGTTGTTCACCGCCTGACAGTTGCGCCGGCATGGCGTGGGCGCGATGCGCCACGTCGAGCGCACGAAGCAACTCGATCGCCCGGGCGCGGGCGCTCGCATTCGGGGCGCCCGCCAGCATCGGCAACAGGGCGACGTTGTCGGTCACGTCAAGGAAGGGAATCAGGTACGGTGCCTGAAACACGAAACCGATCCGGTCCCGCCGCAGCGCCCGCAGATCCCGTGCCTTCCAGGCGTTGTCGAAGATGAGTTCTTCGCCCAATGTCATCCTGCCTGCGGTGGGGTCGATGACGGCCCCCAGACACTTGAGCAGGGTGCTCTTGCCCGAGCCCGAGGGGCCGATCAGGCCGACGACCTCGCCGGGCGCGACACGCATGTTGACGTCTTTGAGGGCGTCGACCGCCGTGTCGCCGGAGCCGTAACGCTTCTTCAAGCCTTCGATCAGGATCCCCTTGCCGCGCATCGCCTCTGCACTCACTTCAGCCCCCGATCGCCTCTGCCGGATCCACCCGAAGCGCCATGCGGATCGAGGCCAGACTGGCGACGACGCAGATCGCCAGCACGGCAAGGAAGCCTGCGATCGAATCACCCGGAACCAGCAGCACATACTTCGGAAAGTACGGCGCGGCGAAGGTCGCTGCGATCTTGCCCACCACGAACCCGATCAGCCCCAGTGCGACCGCCTGCTGCAGGATCATCGCGGCGATCGTGCGGTTACGCGTACCGATGAGTTTCAGCACCGCAATTTCGCGGATCTTGTCCATCGTCAGCGTGTAGATGATGAAGGCGACGATCGCGGCGCTGACCACGGCAAGGATGATCAGGAACATGCCGATCTGGCGGGCGGACGTGGCGATCAGCTTGGTCAGCAGGATCTCTTCCATCTGCACGCGCGTGTAGACGGTAAGCCGCTTCCAGCGCCGGATCCCGTCGGCCACCTCGTCCGCCGATTGCCCGGGGATAAGCGTGACCAGCACGGCATTGACGACGGGGTTGCTGCTCTGGGAGACGAGAACCGCATCCAGCAGCCCCGGCACGCCCGGGCGATTCAACCCCGGGTTGGCCTCGGTGCGTCGGCGGCTCTGCCAGATTGCATCGTTGTCCTTGAGGAACTGCGCCTCCTGCGCATCCTTCAACGGGATGAAGACCATCGGATCGCCGGCGGACGACACCATGCGGCGTGTCAGGCCGACAACCGTGTATTCGTTGCGGCGAATGCTGAGTCGATCCCCGATCCGAAAGCCGGTCGCGATATCGGCCACGGCTTCGTAATGTCCGCGCGTGATCTGCCGGCCTGCAAGCAGGTACGGCGGCCAACCTGGCGTCACTGCCGGCTCACCAGGTGCGATGCCGACGATCATCGCCCGGACGTCGGTACCGTCCTTGCGCACCTGCATCGTGAGATAGGTGACGTTCGCCGCGCGGGCAACGCCGGCCATGCCGAGCAGGCTCCGATAGACATCGTCGTTGACGCTGGACGATTCGGCATATGGCCCGAGGGTGTCGCGCTGCACCACCCACAGATCTGCACCGCTGTTGTCGAGAAGCGCCTTGCCGTCGTCGACCATGCCGCGATAGACACCGGCCATCACCAGCGTCACCCCGATCAGCAGCCCCAGACCGATCCCGGTAAAGACGAACTTGCCCCACCCATGCAGGATGTCGCGGCCGGCAAGGCTGATCAACTTTCGCCTCCATGCAGTTGCGAGACGACATCGATGCGACTGCGCCCGTTCAAGGCGCGCTCGCTGTAGATCACGATCTCGTCACCGGGCGAGATGCCCTCGAGAACTTGCAGCCGGCCATCCAGATCGGTCGCGCCTAGCCTGACCGGCACGAACTGCAGGCTGTCGTCGCCGACGCGCCACACGCCCGGCACACCGCCGTCGCGCCGAATCGCCGCGTTCGGAATCACGGGCGCTTCCGGCTGCGCGGGCAACGCGAGCGTCACCTCGGCCAGTTCGCCGATCGGCGGCAGAGGCTCGGGCAGGCGGTCGAACACGACCTTGGCCAGCGTTTCCTCGGTGATGGTGTCCGCCTTCGGCTCCACACGCAGCACGCGCCCCGCCAGGGAGGCGCCGTGTTGCGATCGCAGGACGATGCGCGCCGGCAGCATCGGCGCGAGTCCGGCCGCACCACGCTGGTCGAGCCGCAAATTGATCCAGACACTCGCGGGATCGATGATTTCCACAACGGTCTGCCCCGCCACCACCGTCGTACCGGGCTCGGCGTCCCGCAGCGTGACGACGCCATCGACCGGCGCGAGCAATTTCAAGTGCTCCAGTTGCGACAGCAAGGCGGCATGATCCGAGCGGGCGCGCACCAGTTCTTCGCGGGCCGCGGCAAGCCCTGCCTCGGCGACCTCCAGTTCCTGACGGCGCGTCAGCGCGACTTCTTCGCTGCTTGCCTGCAGGGCGCTCAGCCTGGCATAACGTCCCGCCTGTGATTGCGCGTAAGCAGCACGTGCCTCGGCTTCGCGCACCACGGCACGGGCGCGCTTTAGCGTCGCCTCCTGCGAGCGCACACGCTGCTCCAGATCGACCGGATCCATCTCACCCAGTACCTGGCCGGCCGAAACGCGATCCCCGACTTCAACGTGGAGCCGTTTCACGCGCCCCGCCACTGTCGGCCCGATCGGATAAACATGGCGGGCCTCGACCGTTCCAATGCCGAACAGCGCCGGCGCAAGACGCGCACGCTCCACCTTCGCCACGGTGACCTTCACCGGCGCGAGCGGGCCAGAGCGGACGGCGACATAGGCGAACAGGACCAGCAGCGGGGCGATCACCGCCACCAGCATCAACTGGCGCCGCTTCAGCTTGAACGTGCTCATCTGCCGCTCCGGATACCGTCGAGGTAGATCTCGAACACGCGTGGTGCCTCCTGGCGGATCCGTCCCATGTTGCCCGCCAGGAGGGACTGCATCACGAGCCCCTGGACCATGCCGACAAAGAGCGTGACCGCCGCATCGGCATCCAGCGTGGTCGATACCTCGCCACTCGCCTTGCCGGCCGCAAGGAGTTGATGCAGCCGTTGCCCGTAGCGCTCGATCAAGGTCTGAGCAATGCGCTTGGCCGGCGTCTGCTCGGCACACTGGAGCTCACCGAACAGCATGCGCGGCACTCCCGGGTGCTCAGCGACGAACTGCACGTGCGCGAGGAAGATCGCCCGCAGGGCCTCGATCGGGGAGTCGACGCTCCGGGCGGCCTGATCGACCCGGGCCAGCAGCCGCTCGGCGACCCATTCCATCACGGCCTGCCAGATCGCTTCCTTACTCGGGAAGTGGCGAAACAGCGCCCCCTGGGTCAGGTTCATGTGCTGAGCGATGGCCGCGGTCGTGATCTCGCTCGGGTTGCGCGAGCCCGCCAGGTTGAGGACGGCCTCCACGGTGACGGCACGACGTTCATCGGCCGGAAGATGTCTTGCCCGCATGGTGGCTCGCTAGTCACGTAAGTAAGTGAACGATTACTAGCATAGCTCGCCGCCGTAATTTAGCAAGCTCTAATGCATTGTGCTTCGATGTGTGGCGCACCGGCAGGATGCAAACGCCGCGTCCATGCGACGCTGCGCATGGCGGCGAACCCAGTTCGAGTCCTGCACGAAGCCCTGCGCCTGCAGGGCGTGCCGCGCGCCGCGGGAGGTCAATCTCTTATCTCATGTTCCGGCAGCCGAAGAATCGGCGAATGCCGCCCCCTCCACGGGTTGACGCCGGATCGCCGGACCTTGACCCCCGTGACCATCGCCATGATCAGATTCGTACGCTCGATGCGGCTCATGAGAATGGCCGCGGCTGCATGCACGCCGGCGAACAGCATCAGTGCCGAGGCGAACGCCTCGTGCATCTCCATCAGCCACTCTTCACCCCAGAAGCGATCGGTGGTCTGCAGGAAACCGGTCAGGCCGAGCAGCAGCACAATCGCGAGCAGCGTCAGCATCATGATGGCGCCGAGCGGATTGTGGCCGTCATGGGATATCCCCCTGCCGGCGCCCAGTTCGCGCAGATGCGCAACGACACGCCGTGGCGTGGGGAAGAAGTCAGCAAAACGTGCGTGCCCCCGGCCAGCAAAACCCCACACGATGCGTGCGCCAACGAGGCCGCTGGCGACGTAGCCGAGCCACTGGTGGAGCCCTTCGCCGTCGTCGACGAGGTAGTAGTTGGTCAGCACGCAAGCGACAAGGCTCCAGTGACAGATGCGCACGAAGCGATCCCAAACGCGTATGCGGATCTGCACAATCGATGCACTCATATGCTCTTGCCCCTGGAAACGGTGAGAGGCGTCCGCCGAGGCCGTCTTCAGACTCGGCGGACGGATAGGACGAGGCCGATGAGGCTTACTTGCGCTCGAGTTCGGCGCCCGTGCTCGGATCGAAATAGATCTCGACCTTCTTGCCGTCCTTGTCGAGGCCGTAGATCTCGTAGCACTTGCCCTTGGAGACCTTGAAGGTCTTGATCTGGTAGCCCTGCGCTTGCATCCGCGCCTTGAAATCGCTCTCCTTCATCCACTTGTCTTCGGGAACGTTGCAGGCAGGCCCGGCAAACGCGCTTGCGGTGGCAAAGGTGGCGACGAGGGCGGCGATGAACTTGCTCATTGGTTGACTCCTGAAGGTGACTGGATCAAATCGGTTCCGTCCGAGAACGTGGCCGGCATGTTGGAAGGGCGACCTTAAGAGGAACTTAAGCCCGCGGGCGGCGCGCTGTAAGCAAATGTACTGTCGCCGCCCTATCGCATGTCGAAGGCCTCGCGGCGGAATCTCAAGCGTCCGCCCCAGGCCCTCGCCAGGCCGGCGTTCAACTGATCGCCGAAACCGCGTGGGCCGCAGAACCAGACTTCGGCACGCTGCCCCGGCCGCCCTGCGCCGGCGAGCGTGTCCGGCGTCAGGGTGGCGCCGGCCGAACTGTCATGGATATGCAGCGCCACGCTGGGCAGGGCCGCGCACAGGCTTTGCAGGCGAGCGACGAAGGGGTCGTGCGGTGTGCCCCGCGTGCTGTAGTGCAGCTCGACCTGCGGCGCCGACGCCGGCTCGGCCCGCATCTCATCCAGCCAGGCGAGGAAGGGCGTGATGCCGATGCCGCCCGCGACCCAGATCTGACGCGCCTTGCGGTCGTGGCGATCGAGGACGAAGCGCCCATACGGCCCCTCGACGGTCACGGCCTGCCCCACCGCGATCCGGCTTGCCAACTGGCGCGTGTAGTCGCCCAAGGCCTTGATCTGGAAGGTCAGCGTGCGGTCGCCGTGGTCGGCGCTGGCAATCGTGAAGGGGTGCGAACCTTCGAAGCGGTCGAAGCCGACGAAGGCAAACTGGCCGGCCCGATGACCGCGCCAGTCGCCGCCGAGGCGGCAGACGAGCTCGGTGACATCCGCCGCAGGCGAGGACACCGCGATGACGACACCCTTCACCCGTCGATCCCGGCCGATGCGCCCGCCGAGCGCCACGCCCGACGCCACCACGCCCGAGGCGAGCAGCACCGCCAGCAGCACGCCGACCGGTTGCGTCCAGTAGTCGAGCGGCGCGAGCACCGCCGCGTGAAACGCGAGCAGCAGGTAGAGCAGCGGCATCGCACGATGCAGGTGGCGCCAGAACTTGTACGGAAAGCGCTTCCAGAGACTGAGCACGACCAGGGCCAGGACGAGGTAGATCGCGAACTCGCCCAGTTCTTCGCCAGCGTCGCGCAGGCTCTCCAGCAGGCCGCTGACCTCGGCCTCATTCGGCCGCCCGACGCGACCGTACACGGCCTTGATCACGTCGTCGGACATCTCGATCAGCCAGTGCAGGGCCGCGAAAACGGCGGCGAGGATGCCGGCCCACTTGTGCAGGCGGAAGATGCGGTCCATGCCGCCCAGCGGCCGCTCGAGCACGACCGGCCGGGTTGCCAGCACCATCGCCAGCGACATCAGGCCGATGGCCAGCAGGCCGCTGAGGTAGAGCCCCTGCTCGCGGATCAGCCACGGCAGCGAGGCGGTGCCGCCCTCGAGCGCAGCCACATTGAGCCCCCAGGCGAGGGTGAGAACGATAAGAAAGGCGGAGAGGATGGGGAACATGGCGAACACTCCCGAGCGCGCGGATGGAAACAGAGCGCCAGCCACTACGCCGGCGCTCCGCCGTGAAGGCTTACTTGCTGCGCTTCACTTCCGTCTTCAGGACGTCTCCGCTAAGCGGATCGACATCGAGCTCGACCCGCTGCCCTTGCGGGTCGGTGGCCTTGACTTCGTACTTGTCGCGCTCGCGCTCGACTTTCTCGAAATCACGGTAGCCGGCCGCTTCGAGCTTGCTTTGCACCTCCTGCAAGCTCATCCAGTTCGACTGAGTCGGGGTGGCAGCGGCGTTCTGGGCAAAGGCGGGGACGAGCATGGCGCCGGCGCCGAGCAGGCCGCCGGTCAGGGCCAGGGTCGCAATGAACGTGGTGGTACGCATGATGGCTTCTCCTCGAGTGGGTAGGCGGTCTTCCTTCGACCGTGGCGCCATCGTGCGCCTGGACACCTGAATGCACGCTGAATGCCAGGTTCATGATGCGTTCAGTCCGTCGTTGCGCGACGGCTCAGCCACATCGGGGAGGGGCAGCTACGCCTTACCGGCCGACGTCGTCACCGTCGCGATCTGCCTTCCGCACGAAGGCAAGCACCCGAGTGCTCGCCTCCGTGGGGCGCAACAGGTCCGCCAGCGTGTACGCATCGAGCACCCGGAACATCGCCACCAGTGCCTCGCCGAGCACGGCCTGCAGCTGGCAGGCCCCTTCCATGAAGCAGTGCGAATCGCGGCCGAAGCATTCGACCAGCGCAAAATCGGTTTCCGTCTGACGCAGGACCTCGCCGAGGCAGATGTCGCGCGGCGCACGCGCCAGGCGCATGCCGCCCCCCTTGCCGCGCAGCGTTTCGATGTAGCCCGCACGGCCGAGCTGGTGCACCACCTTCGTCAGGTGATTGCCCGAGATGTCATGCACGCGTGCGATCTCGCCAATCGTGCTCAGGCGGTCGGTGTGCTGGGCGAGATACATCAGGACCCGCAGGCAGTAGTCGGAAAAGGTGCTGAGGCGCATGGCGCGTTCGTAAAGGTGTATGGAACGTGTTGATTATGGCCCGTCGCGCTGTTAGGCTGAAGCTGCATAAGAGATACATCTTAGAAGCGCCGGCGCCCCGGCCGGCCCACATTCCCCCGCCCGCCGCGCCCCTGCCATGCCCAACGCATCGAAACCGCAACGCATCATCCCCATCCAGCCCCTCTTTACCTCCGAACCCAAGGTCTATCCACGCTCCGTCAAGGGCCTGTTCCAGCGCTGGCGCTGGGTCTTCGTCTGGCTCACCCAGCTCGTCTTCTACGGCTTGTGCTGGCTGCCGTGGAACGGCCGCCAGGCGGTGCTGTTCGACCTCGACGCGCGCCGCTTCTACGTGTTCGATTTCGTCCTGTGGCCGCAGGACACGATCTACCTCGCGGTGCTGCTCGTGCTGTCTGCACTGGCCCTGTTCCTCTTCACCACGGTCGCGGGCAGGGTCTGGTGCGGCTATACCTGCCCGCAAACCGTCTACACCGAGCTCTTCCTGTGGATCGAGAAACGGGTCGAGGGCGACCGCGCCAAGCGCATCAAGCTCGACGCTGCCCCGTGGACACCACGCAAACTGGCGATCAAGGGCACCAAGCACCTGCTCTGGCTGGTCGTGGCCCTGTGGACCGGCTTCACCTTCGTCGGCTATTTCACCCCGGTCCGCGAGCTTGCCGATGCCAGCCTGAACCTGTCGCTGAGCGGCTGGGAGACGTTCTGGGTGCTGTTCTACGGCGGCGCCACCTACGGCAACGCGGGTTTCATGCGCGAGCAGATGTGCAAGTACATCTGCCCCTACGCACAGTTCCAGTTCGTCATGTTCGACCCCGACACGCTGATCGTCGCCTATGACGAGGCGCGGGGCGAGCCGCGCGGCGGGCGCTCGAAGAAGCTGGCCGCACGCGAACAGAGCCTGGGCGACTGCATCGACTGCACGATGTGCGTCCAGGTGTGCCCGACCGGGATCGACATCCGCCACGGCCTCCAGCTGGAATGCATCGGCTGCGCGGCCTGTATCGACGTCTGCGACCAGGTCATGGACCAGATGAACTATCCGCGCGGCCTCATCCGCTACTCGACCGAGAACGCGGTGAAGCAGGGCGCCTCGCGTGCGACCATCCTGCGCCGCACGTTGCGGCCGCGGGTGCTGATCTACAGCGCGGTGTTCCTGGGGCTGCTTACCGCCACGGTCTGGTCGCTGGCGACCCGTGTGCCGCTGAAGGTGGATGTGCAGCGCGACCGCGCCGCCCTCGCCAGCGAGGCCGCAGACGGTTCAATCGAGAACACCTTCCGCCTCCAGCTCATCAATGCCAGCGAGCAGTCGCGCATCTATCGCGTAAGCGTCGCCGGCCTCGACGGCATCCGCCTCGCGGAGCGGGTGGAGGTCAATGTAGCCGCCGCCAGCACCGGCGCGGCAACGGTCCGGGTGCGCGTCGAACCCGGCACCACGGCGTCCGGCTCGCACCCCATCCGGTTTACCGTGGCGGATGCCGCCGACGCCGCGATCGCCGTCAGCGAGGAAGCCAAGTTCTGGATTCCGTAGCCGGCGTGGCCAGCGGGCGCGCGCAAGCGCCGCACACGCGGTGAAAACGCCCGCATGCTTGCTGCCCCCCCCCAATTCTGCTATTAAATCTGCCTTGTCCAATCATCAAACTACGGAAGTCGATCCATGGCTGAAGACACCCTGCACAAGCAGTTCCCGCCCTACGTTCCTGCCGCCGGCGAGGAATACATGAGCGAGAAGCAGATGGCCCACTTCCGCGAGATCCTTGGCTCGCTGAAGGGTGAGCTGATGGAAGATATCGAGCGGACGGTGCACACCATGCAGGACGAGGCCACCGTGTTCGCCGACCCGAACGACCGCGCGAGCCAGGAGTCGGACATCGCGCTCGAACTGCGCAACCGCGACCGCGAACGCAAGCTGATCAAGAAGATCGACGAGGCGCTCGGCCGCATCGAGGCAGGCGAGTACGGCTACTGTGACAGCTGCGGCGTCGAGATCGGCCTGAAGCGGCTGGAAGCGCGCCCGACCGCCACCATGTGCATCGACTGCAAGACGCTCGAGGAAATGCGCGAACGTCAGGTCGCGAAGTAAACGCCCGCCAGGGCTGGAGCAACAAAAAGGGACGCCGCGGCGTCCCTTTTTGTTGTCTGTGCCCCGAGGGAACCCCGGCCTCGACCGGCTACCCACGGGGCACGGGCGCTCGCGCGCCCTGCCCCGACGGTAATCAGGCCGCGTTCTCGTTCAGCAGCGCCTTCATGCTCAGGCGGATCTTGCCACGCTCGTCGGTCTCGAGCACTTTCACGCGCACCACCTGGCCTTCCTTGACGTAGTCGGCCACGTTGTTCACGCGCTCGTTCGCGATCTGCGACACGTGCAGCAGGCCGTCGCGGCCCGGCATGATGTTGACGATGGCGCCGAAGTCCAGCAGGCGGATCACGGTGCCTTCGTACACCTTGCCGACTTCGACTTCGGCGGTGATCGCCTCGATCTTTGCCTTTGCAGCCTGCGCGCCTTCGGCGCTGACCGACGAAATCGTGATCTGACCATCATCCTCGATCTCGATCACGGTGCCGGTCTCTTCCTGCAGCGCGCGGATCACCGCACCGCCCTTGCCGATCACGTCGCGGATCTTCTCCGGGTTGATCTTGATGTTGATCATGCGCGGTGCGTACTCGGACACCTCGCCGCGGGAAGCCGCGAGCGACTGCTTCATGATGCCGAGGATGTGCAGGCGACCCGCCTTGGCCTGATCCAGCGCGGCCTGCATGATCTCCTTCGTGATGCCCTGGATCTTGATGTCCATCTGCAGGCCGGTGACGCCGTTCTCGGTGCCGGCCACCTTGAAGTCCATGTCGCCGAGGTGGTCCTCGTCGCCGAGGATGTCGGTCAGCACGGCGAAGCGGTTGCCTTCCTTGATCAGGCCCATCGCGATGCCGGCGACGTGGTCCTTGAGCGGCACGCCCGCATCCATCATCGCCAGCGAACCGCCGCAGACCGAGGCCATCGAGCTCGAACCGTTCGATTCGGTGATCTCGGAGACGACGCGCACGGTGTAGGAGAAGTCCTCCGCCTTCGGCAGCATCGCCACCAGCGAGCGCTTGGCGAGGCGGCCATGGCCCACTTCGCGACGCTTGGTGATGCCGAACCGGCCGGTCTCGCCGGTGCAGAACGGCGGGAAGTTGTAGTGCAGCAGGAAGCGTTCCTTGTACTCGCCGGCGATCGCGTCGATGATCTGCTCGTCACGGCCGGTACCGAGCGTGGCCACCACCAGGGCCTGCGTCTCGCCACGGGTGAACAGCGCCGAACCGTGAGTGCGCGGCAGCACGCCGGTGCGGATCTCGATCGGACGCACGGTGCGGGTGTCGCGCCCGTCGATGCGCGGCTCGCCGTTGAGGATGCGGCTACGGACGATGCCCGATTCGATGCCGAAGAAGAGGTCCTTGATCTCGTTCGACGACGGTGCGTTCTCGACGCCTTCGGTCAGCTGCGCGGTGACGCGCTTGCGGATCTCGCCCAGGCGCTCGGAACGGGCCTGCTTGCTGGTGATGCGGAACGCCTCTTCCATGTCGGCCTTCGCCAGCTCGGTCACGCGCGCGACGAGGGCATCGTTGGCCGGCGGCGGCTGCCAGTTCCACTCGGGCTTGCCGGCGACCTCGACCAGACTGTTGATGGCGTTGATCGCCGCCTGCATCTGCTCATGGCCGAACACCACGGCGCCGAGCATGACCTGCTCGGAGAGTTCCTGTGCTTCCGACTCGACCATCAGCACCGCCGCCTGGGTGCCAGCGACGACCAGGTTGAGCTCGCTGCTCTTGAGCTGCTCGGCGGTCGGGTTCAGGATGTAGCCACCATCGGCGTAGCCGACGCGCGCGGCACCGATCGGGCCGTTGAACGGGATGCCGGAGATCGCCAGCGCCGCCGAGGCACCGATCAGCGCCGGGATGTCCGGATCGATCTCGGGGTTCAGCGACAGCACGGTGACGATGACCTGGACTTCGTTGTAGAAGCCATCCGGGAACAGCGGGCGGATCGGGCGATCGATCAGGCGCGAGGTGAGGATCTCCTTCTCGGACGGACGGCCTTCGCGCTTGAAGAAGCCGCCGGGAATGCGGCCCGCGGCGTAGAACTTCTCGACGTAGTCGACCGTGAGCGGGAAGAAGTCCTGGCCCGGCTTGGCATCCTTGGCGGCGACCACGGTGGCGAGCACGACGGTCTCGTCCATGTTGACGATGACGGCGCCGCCGGCCTGGCGGGCGACTTCGCCGGTTTCCAGGGTGACGGTGTGCGCCCCGTAGGCGAAGGTTTTTTTGATGGCGGTAGGCAAGGGAATTCCTTTATCGATGAATGCAGCGAACTACAACTGCGCGCGGCGCACGGTTCGAACGAACCGCCGCCACCGGAAGACGTGCCCGGCCCGCGGGCTGCCAGACGGCAAAAAGCCGGCGCGGCCGCGGAGGGCACGCACCGGCTTTGCTGGCTTAGATCGCCCTGATCGGCGCTGTCGGGCTCGTCACGGACGCAATTACTTGCGCAGGCCGAGACGCTCGATCAGATTGCGATAGCTGTCGGCGTTGCGACCCTTCAGGTAGTCCAGCAGCTTGCGGCGCTGGCTGACCATCTTCAGCAGGCCGCGGCGGGAGTGGTGATCCTTCGCGTGCTGCTTGAAGTGGGGGGCGAGCCCGTTGATGCGGGCGGTCAGGAGCGCGACCTGGACTTCCGGCGAACCGGTGTCGCCTTGGGCGCGCTGGAAGTCGGAGACGATCTTCGACTTGGATGCGTTATCAAGAGCCATGTGTGTCTTTACTCGTGTTTTTCTGCCAATCAGAAGCGGCGGATTATATCCGGAACCGCGCGGAGAACTCAATCGATATCATGCGGACATGTTCGGCGACAGGTCGCCAGTGGCGATCAACCGCTTCGCCGCCAGCTTTCCGTCCGCCTGCCACTGGCCCAGGCCGAGAAAGCCCTGCGGACCATAGACGCGAACCACGCCCTCGCCCGCCGACGCCGCCGGCTGCAGCACGCGGCCTTGCAGCAGGCCACGCGCCTCCTCGGCGTCGAGGACGATGGCGGGGAAGCCGGCCACCAGCGCGTCGGCCGGCGCCAGCAGGCCGTCTCGGTCCTCGATCGCGCAGCCTTCGAGCTGCGCCAGCGTCACCGCGTCGGCAACGTCGAACGGACCGATGCGCGTCCGCCGCAACCCGCGCAGGTGGGCACCGCAGCCGAGCGCCGTGCCGATGTCCATCGCCAGGCTGCGGATGTAGGTGCCCTTGCTGCAGGCGACCCGGATCGTGAACCGCTCCCCGGCGAAGTCGAGCAACTCGAGGGCGTGGATGGTCACCCGACGCGCCTCGCGTTCAACCTCGATGCCGGCACGGGCATACTCGTACAGGGCCTTGCCGTCGCGCTTGAGCGCCGAGTACATCGGCGGCACCTGCTCGATGTCGCCGCGAAAGCGCTCGAGTACCTCGGCCAGCCTCGCCTCATCGACCTCGACCGGCCGTGTCGCGAGGACCGCGCCGTCGGCATCGCCGCTGTCGGTCTCGACACCGAGCTGCACCACCGCCTCGTAGGTCTTGTCGGCGTCGAGCAACAGCTGCGAGAACTTCGTCGCCTCGCCGAAGGTGAGCGGCAGCAGGCCGCTCGCCAGCGGGTCGAGCGTGCCGGTGTGCCCCGCCTTGGCGGCATTCAGCAAGCGGCGTGCGCTCTGCAGGGCGGCGTTGGACGTCAGGCCAGAGGGTTTGTCGAGCAGCAGCACGCCGTCGACCACACGGCGCACGATGCGCTGCTGCACGCCCTTCGCCCGCGGCGCCGGACGCTCAGGACTTGCCGCTGCCGTCATCGTCTGCAGCGCCATTGTCTGCTGCTTCATCGAGGTGGCGCGCCTCGTCCTCGCGCACCACCTCGTCGATCAGCTTCGAAAGGCGGCTGCCCTCCTCCACCGACCGGTCGTAGTGAAAATGCAGCTCCGGGATGGTGTGAATGCGGATCCGGCGCCCGAGCTCGCGGCGCAGGAAACCGCTCGCGCGCCGCAACCCCTGCAGGATCTCGGGCACGTCCGCCGCGCCCGTCATCGAGGTGAAGAACACCTTGGCGTGGGCGTAGTCGGGCGTGATCTCGACGTCGGTCAGGGTGATGAAGCCGACGCGCGGATCCTTCACCTCCAGCCGGATCAGCTCGGCCAGCTCGCGGCGGATCTGCTCCACCACGCGCTGGCTGCGGGAATACTCCTTGGGCATCGCTTACAGGGTCCTCGCCACTTCCTTGATCTCGAAGATCTCGAGCTGGTCACCTTCGTGGATGTCGTTGTAGTTCTTGAGCTGCAGACCGCACTCGTAGCCGAACTTGACTTCCTTGACGTCGTCCTTGAAGCGCTTGAGCGACTCGAGCTCGCCGGTCCACAGCACGGTGTGGTTGCGCAGCAGGCGCACGTGCGAGTTGCGGCGCACGACACCTTCGAGCACGTAGCAGCCGGCGATCGAGCCGACCCGCGAGATCGTGAACACCTGGCGGATCTCGACCAGGCCGATCACCTCTTCGCGCTTCTCCGGCGCCAGCATGCCCGACAGCGCCGCCTTCACCTCGTCCACCGCATCGTAGATGATGTTGTAGTAGCGGATATCGACGCCAAAACTCTCGGCGAGCTTGCGCGCGCCGGCATCGGCCCGCGTGTTGAAGCCGAGGATGACCGCACCCGAAGCCTGCGCCAGGTTGACGTCGGACTCCGAGATCGCGCCGACTGCGGCGTGGATCACATTGACCCGGACCTCGTCGGTGGAGAGCTTCTGCAGCGACTGCACCAGCGCTTCCTGCGAACCCTGCACGTCGGCCTTGATGATGAGCGGCAGGCTCTTGACCTCGCCTTCGCCCATCTGCTCGAGCATGTTCTCGAGCTTGGCCGCCTGCTGCTTGGCGAGCTTGACGTCGCGGAACTTGCCCTGACGGAAGAGCGCGATCTCACGCGCCTTCTTTTCGTCGGCGAGTGCAATCGCCTCGTCGCCGGCCGCCGGCACGTCGGACAGGCCGAGGATCTCGACCGGAATGGACGGGCCGGCCTCGTCGATCTGCTTGCCGTCCTCGTCGAGCATGGCGCGGATGCGGCCAAAGGTCGCGCCAGCGAGCAGCACGTCGCCCTTCCTAAGCGTACCCGACTGCACCAGCAACGAGGCCACCGGGCCGCGGCCCTTGTCGAGGCGGGCCTCGATGATCAGGCCCTTCGCCGGCGCATCGACCGGCGCGGTCAGCTCCAGCACCTCGGCCTGCAGCAACACGGCTTCGAGCAGTTCGTCGATGCCCGTGCCCTTCTTCGCCGACACCGGCACGAACATGACGTCGCCGCCATAGGCCTCGGGAATCACGCTCTCGGCGATCAGTTCCTGCGTCACGCGCTCCGGGTTCGCGTCCGGCTTGTCGATCTTGTTGATCGCCACCACCAGCGGCACGCCCGCCGCCTTGGCATGGTGGATCGCCTCGCGCGTCTGCGGCATCACGCCGTCGTCGGCGGCCACCACCAGGATCACGAGGTCGGTCGCTTTCGCGCCGCGCGCACGCATCGCGGTGAACGCCTCGTGGCCCGGGGTGTCGAGGAAGGTGACCACGCCACGCGCGGTCTCGACGTGATAGGCGCCGATGTGCTGCGTGATGCCGCCAAATTCGCCCGCCGCGACCTTCGCGCGCCGGATGTAGTCGAGCAGCGAGGTCTTGCCGTGGTCGACGTGGCCCATGACGGTGACCACCGGCGCACGCGGCAGCGCTTCCGCGCCCTTGGCCTCTTCCGTCTCCTCGAGGAAGGCGTCCGGATCGTCGAGCTTGGCGGCGAGCGCCTTGTGACCCATTTCCTCGACGACGATCATCGCCGTCTCCTGGTCCAGCACCTGGTTGATCGTGACCATCGAGCCCATCTTCATCAGGGCCTTGATCACCTCGGTCGCCTTCACCGCCATCTTGTGGGCGAGATCGGCAACGGTGATGGTTTCCGGCACATGCACTTCACGCACGATCGGCTCGCTCGGCGCCTGGAAGGCCTGGCGGTCTTCCTGCTGACGGCCGTGGCGGCCGCCGCCCTTGCCGGCACCGCGCCAGTTGCTGCCGGTGGTCGCGCCGACTTCGCCGCGCGTCTTCAGGCCGCCGCGACGCTTGCCACCATCGGTCTCACGCGCCGGCGCACCGCCGCCACGCTTGACGTCCTTGGCCGCCTTGTCTTCGGTCTTGGCCGGGCGATGCAACGTGCCGGTGGTCGGCTTGGCCGCCACCGGCTTGGCCGCCTCTTCCTTCTTCTGCTGCTCGGCACGAACGCGTGCCTCTTCCTCGACACGGCGCGCCTCGGCTGCCGCGCGGGCCGCGGCCTCGCGTTCCTGGCGCGCTCGCAGATCGGCGGCCTGGCGTTCCTTCAGCGCACGCTGGCGGTCGTCCTCACGCTTGCGCGCCGCGATCTCTTCGTCGCTGAGCAACTCGTTGATCGAAACCGGCTTCGACCGCACCAGCGTCGTCGTCGGCTTTGCCGTCACCGGCTCGCGGCGCTCGGCCTCGGGCCGCGCCGGCACCGCCGCGGCTTCGGGCACAGGGGCCGGCTCGGGTTCAGGCTCGGGCTGCGCTGCAACCGGCTCGGGCGCCGGCGTCTCGACCGGGGCGAGTTCGACCGCAACCGGCTCGACCGGCACTTCTGCAACGCTCGCTGCCTCGACAACCGGCTCGGGCGTGGCCACCGCCTCGACCGCAACTTCGACCGGCTCCTCGATGGCTGCCTCCGGCGCGGCGACATCGGCAATCAGTTCGTCGCGCTTGACGAAGGTGCGCTTCTTGCGCACTTCGACCTGCACCGTGCGTGCACGACCGGTGGAGTCGGTGGCACGAATCTCGGTGGTCTGCTTGCGCGTCAGGGTGATCTTGCCTTTCGGCTCGGTGTCGCCGTGCGTACGCCGCAGGTATTCCATCAGCCTCGCCTTGTCCTTTTCGGTGAGCAGGTCGGCGGGGCCGTTCTTGGCCACGCCTGCACGTTGCAACTGCTCGAGCAGCACCGCGGCCGGCATTTTCAGTTCGCCGGCAAACTGGGTCACGCTCATCTGTTCCATTACTGCCCTCCCATCATTCTTCGAACCAATGGGCGCGCGCAACGGAAATCAGCGCCTTGGCTCTTTCTT
>JANJTU010000102.1 GCA_024710965.1 Thauera sp.
GCTCGGCGCGCGCCAGGGGATCAACGACTACACGGCCTGGTTCGCCGCCGACGAGGCGATGAAGGGCGACTACCACGGCTACGACGGCCCCTGCCCGCCGTGGAACGACGAGATCGTGCACCGCTACGTGTTCACGCTGTATGCGCTCGACGTCGAGCGCATCGCGCCGGCAGGCCGCTTCGGTGGCGCCGAGCTGCGCGCGGCGATCGCCGGCCACGTGCTGGCCGAGGCGAGGCTGACCGGCACCTACACGCTGAATCCGGCGCTGCGCTGATTCCAGGCGGGACGACTTGCCGCGGGGCGCCAAGCGGACCATAGGCCTGTGCGGCCCGGCCGTCGCCACCCCCGGGCGTCGTTCAGTCTTTCAATGCGCGCTGGCTTGTGGCGGGATTCTGGCGGCAGTCCAGTACTCGCCACACTTGGATCAGCTCACCGCTGACCCGGTAGTAGATCGCGTACGGAAAACGCTTCGACAGCGCCCGCAGGTAGCCGAAGACGCGCTGGTGGACGCCCGCGTGCAACAGCAAGGCGTCGATGTCGGAACAGAGGCTGTCGACGAAATACTCGCCGAGGCCTTCCGCCTGCGCCTCGTAGAAGCGGCGGCCGCGCTCCAGATCGTCGAGCGCAAGGGTGGAGATTGCGATCTTCACCTCGAGCGGCTGCGGAGCAATGCCTTACCTTCCTTCCAGGCGAGGAAGCGAGCGCTGCCCTCGGCATGCTGGCGCTCGCTTTCGGTAAGTACTTCGGCATGCCAGGCGGGCGACTCGAAAGCCTGCTCGGGGCTCGAGAGCGCATCCCACAGCGCCTCCATCAGGCGCAGCTTCTCACTGCGGCTCATTGCTTCGATGGCCTGCATGCTTGGCTCCTCTAGTCCCGTAGAAAGACCTGCAACAGATCGTTCAAAAAGCGCCGACCCTTGAGGCTTGGTCTGATCATAGCGCGATCGGGTTCCAGAAGGCCCAGCGCGCGTGCCTGCTCCAGTTCGTCCGCGATCGCCGCCAGCGGCAGGCCGGTGCGCGCGGCGAACAGCTTCGCCGGCACGCCCTCGGTCAGGCGCAGCGCGTTCATCATGAACTCGAAGGGCAGCTCGGCCACCGTCACCTCGCGCGCCTCCTGCACGAAGTCGCCGCGCGCCGCGCCCTCGAGGTAGCGCGTCGGGTGCTTGTGGCGCATCTCGCGGCGGATGCCCTCGTGGCTGGAGAGCTTGCCGTGGGCGCCGGGGCCGATGCCGAGGTAGTCGCCGAAGGTCCAGTAGTAGAGTTTGTGGCGGCTGTGCGCGTGGGGGCGGGCGAAGGCCGAGGTTTCATAGTGCTCGAAGCCGGCCGCGGCCAGCCGCGCCTCGATCGCCTCCTGCATGTCGGCGGCAGTGTCGTCGTCGGGCAGCAGCGGCGGGCGGTGGGCGAAGGGTGTGTTCGGCTCCAGCGTCAGGTGGTAGCAGGACAGGTGCTCGGTGCCGAAACCGAGCGCGGTCTCGAGGTCGGCGAGCGCCATCGCCAGGGTCTGCCCGGGCAGGGCGTACATCAGGTCGAGATTGACGCGCTCGAAGTGCGTGCGTGCGGCCTCGATCGCGCGCCGCGCCTCCATGCCGCCGTGGATGCGGCCGATGCGTGCGAGCATGGCGTCGTCGAAGCTCTGGACGCCGAGCGAGAGGCGGTTGACGCCGGCGGCGCGGTAGGCGCGGAAGCGTTCCGCCTCCACCGTGCCGGGGTTGGCCTCGAGCGTGATCTCGGCGAGCGGGTCGAGCGGCAGCAGCATGCGGATGCCGGTGAGCAGGGCGTCGAGGGTCGCGGCCGACATCAGGCTCGGGGTGCCGCCGCCGATGAAGACGCTGTGCACCCGCCGGCCCCACACCTGCGGCAGCGCCGCCTGCAGGTCGGCGAGCACGGCGGCGAGCCAGGCCTCCTCCGGAATGGCGGCCTCGCCGCGCGGCGCGTGCGAGTTGAAGTCGCAGTAGGGGCACTTCTTCACGCACCAGGGGAAATGCACGTAGAGCGCGAGCGGCGGCGGCGCCTCGAGCTGCGGACGCGCGGGTAGCGACAGCGGCAGCGGGGCCGCCGCCAGCGGCGCGGGCGTCAGCGGGATGATGCGGCGGGTGCTCACAGCGGGTGGAATCTCAGGCGGTCGAGCAGGTGGCGCATGGCCGCGCCGCGGTGGCTCAGGGTGTTCTTCAGCGCGGCGTCGAGCTCGGCGGCGGTCTGCTCCAGTTCGGGCAGCCAGAACAGCGGGTCGTAGCCGAAGCCGCCCTCGCCGCGCGCGGCGGGCAGGATCTGGCCGTGCCATTCGCCGTCGGCGATCAGCGGGCGCGGGTCGGCGGCGTGGCGCACGAGCACGACGGCGGAATAGAAGTAGGCGCGGCGCAGCTCCGGCTCGGGGAAGGCGGCGAGCTTCTCCAGCAGCAGCGCGTTGTTGCGCGCGTCGGACTTCGGCTCGCCGGCGAAGCGCGCCGACTGCACGCCCGGGGCGCCGCCGAGCGCCTCGACGCACAGGCCCGAGTCGTCGGCCACCGCGGGCAGGCCGGTGGCCGCGGCGGCGTGGCGCGCCTTGGCGAGTGCGTTCTCGACGAAGGTGAAGTGGGGCTCCTCGGCTTCGGCCACGCCGAGGGCGGATTGGGGGATCACCTCGATGCCCAGCGGCGCCAGCAGGGCCTGCATTTCGGCGGCCTTCTTGGCGTTGTTGCTGGCGAGGACGAGACGGGTGCTCATGGCGGTCAGGCTCCGGAGAGGGCGGCGCGTTGCAGCGCGAACAGGCGGCGGATGCCGCCGTCGGCCAGATCGAGCAGCGCGTTCAGTTCGGCGCGCGAGAAGGCGGCGCCCTCGGCCGTGCCCTGCACCTCGATGAGGCCGCCGCTCTCGGTCATCACCACGTTCATGTCGGTGTCGCAGCCGGAATCTTCAGCGTAGTCGAGATCCAGCACCGGCACCCCCTGGTGGATACCGACCGACACCGCGGCGACGAATTCCCGTAGCGGATTGCGCGCCAGCCGGCCGGCGCCGACGAGGCCCGCGAGCGCGTCGTGCGCCGCGACGCAGGCGCCGGTGATGGCGGCGGTGCGGGTGCCGCCGTCGGCCTGCAGCACGTCGCAGTCGAGGATGAGCTGGCGCTCGCCGAGCGCGGCGAGGTCGACCACCGCGCGCAGGCTGCGTCCGATCAGGCGCTGGATCTCCTGCGTGCGCCCGCTCTGCTTGCCCTTGGCCGCCTCGCGCGCGCCGCGGGTGTGGGTGGCGCGCGGCAGCATGCCGTACTCGGCGGTGAGCCAGCCCTGGCCCTTGCCGCGCAGGAAACCGGGCACGCTGTCGTCGACGCTGGCGGTGCACAGCACGCGGGTGGCGCCGAACTCGACCAGCACCGAGCCTTCGGCGTGGCAGGTGTAGCCGCGGGTGAGGCGGACGGGGCGGAGTTCATCGGCTTGGCGCTGGCTGGGTCGCATGGGGCTTCCTGGTCTATTGTTTGTCGAACTTGTGGATGGTGGCATTGATTTCGCGGATCGCACGCTCGATCTCGTCCTCGTCCAGGGGCGTGCCGCCGGTCGCGCCGCGGCTGGTGCTGTGGAGCTGGGTGTTGAAGTCGTTGAGCGGCATCGTCTGGGTGGAAATCGAGTCGGGAATGGACGCGCCGATGTCGTCATGCCAGCACATCGCCACCATCGACAGGTTGTCGGCGCTGTCGCCGGCACGCAGCTCCGCGTCGTTCATCAGCTGCGGCACGGCCTGGCCCGGCGGCGGGCCGCCCAGCCCGGCGAGGATGGCGTCGCCGCCGAGCGGTCCCCACACGCCGTCACTGCACAGCGTGATGAGGTCGCCGTCCTGCAGCGCGGTGCGCGGCGAGTAGTCGATCTGCGGTGCGTGATGGCCGCCAAGGCAGGAGTAGATGCGGTTGCGCTCGGGATGGCGCGCGGCCTCGTCGGGCCGGATCAGGCCCTGGTCCACCAGCAGCTGCACGCGCGAATGGTCGCGCGTCTGCGCCAGGATGCGGCCGCGCCGCAGCAGATACAGGCGTGAGTCGCCGGCGTGGGCCCAGTAGGCGGTGCCGTCCTGCACCACGCAGGCGACGATGGTGGTGCGCGGCGTCTCGCTGAGACGGTGCGCGAGCGCGTGATCGAGGATGGCGCGGTGGGCGCCGGTGAGCGCACGCGACAGGAACAGCGCCGGGTCGCGCAGGGCGGGCTGGGCGCCGTGCTGGAAGGCCCGCGTGATGTACTGCGCGGTGATGTGGGCGGCGAGCTCGCCGTGCCGGTGCCCGCCCATGCCGTCGGCCACCAGCATCAGCAGGGCGTCGCGCGAGTAGCAGTAGGCGATGCGGTCCTGGTTGGTGCTGCGCCTGCCGATGCGGCTTTCCTGATAGATCGTGAATCGCATGGGGCGCTCCTTCAGCCGCGACCGATGAAGGACCTGAGGCGGGTGCCGAGGTCGGTGAACCAGGGGGAGGGCCGGGTGTCGCCGGCCTGATTCTGCACCAGCGCCTTCTGCAACGCATACACGCTCTGTGGCCGGGCGAGCGGGTCGAGCCGCAGGCACCACTCCACCAGGCCGAGCAACTGCGGCGAATACTGCCCGGCATGCGTCCTCGACACCGCGGCCAGGCTGTCGTGCTCGAGGCGCTCGTCCGCACGCGGCGGCGCGCTGCCGGTGACACAGGCATAGAGGCTCGCACCCACGCTGTAGATGTCGCTCCAGGGGCCGAGCAACTCGCGCCGGTCGTACTGTTCGGGCGAGGCGTAGCCGGGCGTGTACATCGGCTTCAGGACCGGCTGGTCGCTCATCAGGGTCTGGCGCGAGGCGCCGAAGTCGAGCAGCACCGGCGTGCCGTCGGTGCGCAGATAGACGTTCGACGGCTTGATGTCCAGATGCAGCAGCTTGTGCGCGTGCACCTCGCGCAGGCCGTTGAGCATGCGCGCGAACACCGCGCGGATGAAGGTCTCGCGGATCTCGCCGCGGTGGCGGTGGATGTAGTCGTGCAGGGTGCGGCCGCGTTCGAACTGCATGACCATGTAGACGGTGCCGTTGGCGCGGAAGAAATTCAGCACCCGCACCACGTTCGGGTGCATCAGCTTCGCCAGCGCGCGGCCTTCCTCGAAGAAGCACTTCATGCCGTGGCGGAAGGCGGGCTGATTCTCGTCCGCCACCTGGGGCTCGGTCTCGCCGTCCTGGCGCAGGGCGAGCGAGTTCGGCAGGTATTCCTTGATCGCCACCGGCGTGCCGGTCGCATCGAAGGCGAGGTAGACGATGGAAAAGCCGCCCAGCGAGAGCTGCCGCTCGATGCGGTACTGGTCGAGCTGGAAGCCCGGCGGGAGCGCGCAGTTGGCTTGAGGCGGCATCTTCGGGGGCGCTAGAATCCGGGCTTCGCAGCTTCATTCCTGAGTGGAACCCCAGTGTAAACGATCGCGCAGGGTTCCCGGAGACCCCCATGATCCACAGCATGACCGGCTTCGCGGTGCAGACCCGCGACCTGGGCGCCGTCAGCCTTCATCTCGAACTGCGCAGCGTCAACTCGCGCTATCTCGACCTGTCCTTCCGCATCGTCGACGACCTGCGCCAGGCCGAGCCGGCGATCCGCGAGCGCATCGGCGCCCGGCTCGGGCGGGGCAAGGTGGAATGCCGCCTCAACCTGCAGACGGGGCACGCCGCGCCGCGCACGCTGGCGCTCAACGGCGCCCTGCTCGAGCAGCTCGCCGACGCCCAGGCGACGGTGCGCGCGCGCTTTGCCGAGGCGGCGCCGCTGTCGGTGAACGAGCTGCTGCGCTGGCCCGGCATGCTCGCCGACGACAGCCTGGGCTTCGACCAGATGCTGCCCGCGATCAACGCGCTGGTGGCGGCCGCGCTCGACGAGCTGGTGGCCACCCGCCGGCGCGAGGGCGAGAAGCTCGCCGACATGATCCGCGAGCGCATCGCGCGCATGCGCGAACTGGTCGCCGTGGCCACGCCGCGCATGCCGGCGATCGTCGCCGAATACCAGGAGCGCCTCGCCGCCAAGCTGCGCGACGCGGTGGCCTCGCTCGACGAGGACCGCATCCGTCAGGAAGTCGCCCTCTTCGCCCAGCGCATCGACGTCGCCGAGGAGCTCACGCGCCTGAGCACCCACCTCGACGAGGTCGAGCGCATCCTCGCCGCCGGCGGGGCCGCGGGCAAGCGGCTCGACTTCCTGATGCAGGAGCTCAACCGCGAAGCCAACACCCTCGCCTCGAAGTCGCCCGCGACCGACATGACCGCGACCGCGATGGAGATGAAGGTGCTGATCGAGCAGATGCGCGAGCAGGTGCAGAACATCGAGTAGCGTTTTCCGCACGCGGCGCGCTCGCCGGCGCGCCGCGGCAGCACCGCCGCCTACACGGCGAACTGGCCGACCGCATCGCGCATGCGCGCCACGGCCTGATCCAGGCTGCGCACTGCGCCGTCGGTTTCGGCCACGACCGCCATGTTCTGGTCGGTCATCGATGCCACTTTCTCCACGTTCTGCGCCATGGCCTGCATGGCGTTCTGCTGTTCTGCGGACGAGTGCGAGATGTCGTTGACCATGGCCAGCGTGCGCGACATCTGGGCGTTGATCTCGTGCAGCGCGTTCTGGGCATCGTGCACGAGCTCGACGCCGTCTTCGACCTGGGCCGCGCCCTCGCGCATGCCGGTCACCGCCTTCTGGGTCTCCGCCTGGATGGCGCCGATCATGCGGCTGATTTCCTGGGTCGCCTCGCCGGTGCGCTCGGCCAGCTTGCGCACCTCGTCAGCGACGACGGCGAAGCCACGCCCCTGGTCGCCGGCGCGTGCTGCTTCGAGGGCAGCGTTCAGCGCCAGCAGGTTGGTCTGATCCGCAATCTCCCGGATCACGCCGGTGATGCGGGAGATCTCCGCCGACCGGGTGCCCAGCAGCTCCACCTGGCGGGCCGCGTCCTTCACCGTGTCGGCCAGCGCCAGAATGGTCGCGCTCGCCTGCGCCGAAAGCTGCGCGCCGCGGGCGGAGACCGTGCTCGTCGCCTCGGCTGCCGCGCGTGTCGCCGCCGCATGTTCGGCAACCTCGCCGATGGACACCGTGACCTGCTCGATGCCCGCGGCCGCGGTGGCGGTGGCGTCGCTCTGGACCTGTGCCGCGCTGCTGACTTTCGCCACTCGTGCCGCGACTTCATTCGAGACGTCCGCCACCTTGCGCGCCGTGTCCCCCATGCCCTGGATCGTGGCCTGGACCGAGGAGACGAAGCGATCGGTCTTGCGCGCAATGTCGCCGAGGCGGTCGCGGCGGGCGAGATCGAAGCGCCGGCGAAGATCGCCCGAGCTCAGCAGCTGTTCCAGATGCGCGTCCAGGGCGCCAAGGTCGCGCTGCAGGCGGGGCATCGAGACGAAGCCGAGATAGGGCGCCCAGAGCAGGGCGGTCGCACCCACCGTGAGCTTCAGTTCGGCGCCGAGCGGGATATCGACGAAATAGCCGGCGACGCCGAGCGTGGCGAGCATCAGCAGGAGGACGGCGGCGCCAAGGGTTTGCGTGGTCGAAGCATTGAACGTGTCCCACAGCGAGTTGCGGGCGGGGACGACCCTGCCGTGCTTGAGTCGAAGGCTGCGGTCACCGGCGCGGATGCGGGCATAGGCCGCCTCCGCCGCCATCACCTCCTCGCGGCTCGGGCGCGAGCGCACCGACTGGTAGCCGACGATCCGGCCGTGTTCCCGCACCGGTGAGGCGTTGGCGACCACCCAGTAGTAACCGCCGTCGCTGCGGCGGTTCTTGACCAGTCCGCGCCAGGGGCGGCCGGCCTTCAGGTCGCACCACAGGTCGGCGAAGGCCTCGGCCGGCATGTCCGGGTGACGCACCATGTTGTGCGGCTCGCCGATCATCTCTTCGCGACGGTAGCCGCTGATCTGGGCAAAGGCCTCGTTGGCCTCGGCGATGAGGCTCTTCAGGTCGGTGCGCGAGTAGACGAACTCGCCTTCGGGGAGGAGGGTTTCGACGTTGGTCGTGGGGCGGTGCCGGCTCATGGGAAGTCTCTGTGGTGTTTGGTGCGGTACTGCTTCATGGCCACACAGAGATCGCCGTCGCGGCCGTCGACTCCGACCGCGGCTGTTCGCCGCGGAGCCGATGATGACGTCACCAGTGTGGTTGCTGCCGGCGTTCCCGCTACGGGAATCGCGGCGTGTGCTTCGTCTCTGTGGACGAGATTGCCTGGAATGGATCTCCTGTTGAAAACGATGATTCTGAAAATATTGCCGCTATCAGCTGCTTGAATTTGTTTTGTTCTTATGTCTTTCGTGATATTTATCGCGTATTCATCCGGTTTCTGAGCGCCGGCGCTGGCAAGCCTGGTGGGCGCCGCGCCCGCGGGCAAGGTGTCGTCGGCGAGAGGATCACTACGCTGGCGCTCACCACCTATTCGAAGAGCACGCACGCGTCGTCACGTCTGCAGTGCTTCATCACTCCCCAACGGGTTTGTCCAGCAAACGCAACGGAGGAAGCGATGGCCACATCAGCATGGAAAGTCTCGCGCCGCATGGCGCTCGCCACCCTGGTGGCAGCGGTGCCGACCGCAGCGGGATCGGCGCCCCCGCCCGACTGGGCCGCAATCCCGGCGCAGACCGTGACCCTGTTCTATCCGGGGCAGGCGAGCTACGAGTGGCTGCGCAGTCCGGCCCACAAGCGCGCCAATGCCAAGGTTCAGGCGGGCGAAGCCTGTGTGTCGTGTCACGAGGGCGAGGAAGCCGAGATCGGTGGCACGATCGTCAAGGGCGGACGGCTCGAGCCTGCGCCCATCGCCGCCAAGGCCGGCGCGATCGCGCTGAAGGTCCAGGCCGCCCACGACGACACCAACCTCTACCTGCGCTTCCAGTGGCAGACGCAGATGGCGCGGGCCGGGCAGATGCACGACTACCTGATGTACGACGGCGAGAAATGGGTCTTCATCGGCGGTCCACGCTCGAAGGAGGCCGTGCGCAGCGGTGCCCAGCCTCCGCTCTACGAGGATCGCCTGTCCCTGATGATCGACGACGGCAAGGTGCCGCTGTTCGCCAGCCAGGGTTGCTGGCTGACCTGCCATACCGGCATGCGCGACATGGCGGGCGAGCCCACCAAGGAGCAGGTCCAGGCCCACCCGCTGATCGGCCAGGTGCACAAGGAAAGCGACGTGCGCAAGTATCTGCCGAGCACGCGCACGGACGCAGCAGCCAGCTGGGACAAGACGCGCCCGGCGGAGGAGATCGCCCGGCTCAAGGAGGCGGGCGCCTTCGTCGACCTGATGCAGTGGCGCGGTCACCGCAGCAATCCGGTGGGCATGGCCGACGACGGTTACGTGCTCGACTACCGCCTGGCCGACGCCGGCAAGGGTCCGTTCACCTGGAACGTCGACCGCAAGACCATGACGCCGAAGTTCATGTTCGATGCCGCGAAGGTAGGCGCGAAGGCGCTCGCGCTCGAGGACGTCGGCAACGCGTCGAAGCCGTACGCGCTGATCCGGGAGGACAACGCCGTGGCCTACGACCCGGCCGCGGGCTGGAAGAAGGGCGACGTGCTCCCCGGGCGCTTGCTGTCACGCGCCGACGCCAGCGGCTCGGCGGCGGACAACGCCGACGTCCGCGGCGCATGGGTCGATGGCCAGTGGACGGTGCTGTGGACGCGCAAGCTCGACACCGGGCATGCCGCCGACGACAAGGCCCTGAAGCCGGGCAGCGTCGTCAACGTGGGCTTCGCCGTCCATGACGACAACGTCACCACGCGTTTCCATCATGTGTCCTTCCCGCTGACCCTGGGGATCGGCACCCAAGGCACCCTCTCCTCGGTCGCGCTCGAGTGAGCGCTTTCCGGCAACCCTTGCGCTTGCAGCACGCTGCCGCTTGTCCGGCGGGCCGCCTCTGCGGCCGGTCGGCTGTGTCGACCGCCTTCCATCCTTCTGCCGGTGTGCCGCGCCGGCCCTGAGACAACGACCATGGCCGGAACCCTTTTCATCGTCACCGCGCCCTCGGGCGCCGGCAAGACCACGCTGGTGCGCGGCCTGCTGGCGCGCGACCCGCGCGTGCAGTTGTCGATTTCCTACACCACCCGCGACCCGCGCCCGGGCGAGCAGAACGGGCGCGAATACAATTTCGTGGACGTGGCCACCTTCCGCGACCTGCGTGACCGTGGCGAATTCCTCGAGTGGGCGGAAGTTCATGGCAACTACTACGCCACCTCCAGGGTCTGGCTCAAGCAACAGGTCGATGCCGGGCGCGACACCTTGCTCGAGATCGACTGGCAGGGGGCGCAGCAGGTGCGCAAGCACTTCCCGGATGCGGTCGGCGTGTTCATCCTGCCGCCGTCCATGGACGAGCTCGCGGCCCGTCTGGTCGGGCGCGGCACCGACAGCCCCGAGGTGATCAGCCGCCGCCTGCTCGGTGCGCGCGGGGAAATGCGCCATGTCGCGGAATTCGACTACGTTATAATCAATGACGAAATCGATGTCGCGCTCGACGACCTGGTCGCCGTAGTGCAAGCCGGGCGTTTGCGCTACGCCAAGCAGCACCAGCGACATCCCGAATATTTCGACTTTCTCGAACAGGATTGAACATGGCCCGCATCACCGTCGAAGATTGCCTGAAAAGGATCCCGAACCGCTTCCAGCTCACCCTGGCCGCCACTTACCGCGCCCGCCAGCTCACCGCCGGCGGCACGCCGCAGATCGAACTCGAGCCCGGCGACAACGACAAGCCCACCGTGATCGCGCTGCGTGAAGTGGCGGCAGGAAAGGTCGGCCTCGAGATGCTCAACCGCGGCCAGGCCTGATTCCGGCCGGGGGGGGGTTGAATGAACACCGCAGAAGCGGGCCCAGCCCCCCAGCCTTTCCGTCCGCCCGCGTCGAGCACGCTGTCGCTCGATTTCCAGCAGCTGAAGGCCAAGCTGCAGACCTACCTCAAGCCCGAGGACGTCGGTCGCGTCGAAGCGGCCTACCATTTCTCTGCCGATGCCCACGCCGGGCAGTTCCGCGTCAGCGGCGAGCCCTATGTCAGCCATCCGGTGGCGGTGTGCTCGCTGGTCGCCGACTGGCATCTCGATCCCCAGGCGCTGATCGCCGCGCTCCTTCACGACGTGATGGAGGACACCCACATCTCCAAGGCGGAGATCGCCGAACGCTTCGGCAAGGTGGCGGCCGAGCTGGTCGATGGCTTGTCCAAGCTCGACAAGATCGAGTTCCGCTCGCAGGAAGAGGCCCAGGCCGAGAACTTTCGCAAGATGCTGCTGGCGATGGCGAGCGACCTGCGCGTCATCCTGATCAAGCTCGCCGACCGCCTGCACAACATGCGCACGCTGGACCACATGCGTCCGGCCAAGCGCCGCCGCATCGCCAACGAGACGCTCGAGATCTATGCGCCGATCGCCAACCGGCTCGGACTCAACGACCTCTTCCGCGAGCTGCAGGAGCTGTCTTTCCGCAACAAATACCCGCTGCGCTTCGACGTGCTGTCGAAGGCGATCCGGTCGGCGCGCGGCAATCGTCGCGAGGTGGTCGGCACCATCCTCGCCAGCATCGAGGAGCGCCTGCCGCAGTGGGGCATCGGCGCGGAAGTGCAGGGGCGCGAGAAGCACCTCTACGGCATCTATCGCAAGATGGTCGAGAAGCACCTGTCCTTCTCGCAAGTCCTGGACATCTATGGCTTTCGTGTCATCGTCAAGGATGTGCCGAGCTGCTACCTGGCCCTTGGCGCGCTGCACTCGATGTACAAGCC
>JANJTU010000355.1 GCA_024710965.1 Thauera sp.
CGAGGTGCACATCGAGGAGCCGGGCATGAGCCCGCGCGAGATCTGGTCGAACGAGTCGCAGGAGCGCTACGTGCTGGCGATCGCGCCCGACAGCCTGCCGCTGTTCCAGGCCTTCTGCGAGCGCGAGCGCTGCCCCTTCGCCGTGCTCGGCACCGCCACCGCCGACGGCCACCTGACCGTGTCCGACCGCCACTTCGGCAACAAGCCGGTGGACATGGAGATGCAGGTGCTGCTCGGCAAGCCGCCGAAGATGACGCGCAACGTGTCGCGGCGCGCGGTGCACCTGCCGCCGTTCGATACCACCGACCTCGAGCTCAAGGACGCCGGCATGCGCGTGCTGCGCATGCCGGCGGTGGCGAGCAAGAGCTTCCTGATCACGATCGGCGACCGCTCGGTCGGCGGGCTGACCGCGCGCGACCAGATGGTCGGGCCGTGGCAGGTGCCGGTGGCCGACGTGGCGGTGACCGCGATGAGCTTCCAGGGCTGGCGCGGCGAGGCCTTCGCGATCGGCGAGCGCACGCCGCTCGCCTGCGTCGATGCGCCGGCCTCGGGCCGCATGGCGATCGGCGAGGCGATCACCAACATCGCCGCCGCCGACATCGGCGCGCTCGGCGAGGTCAAGCTGTCGGCGAACTGGATGGCCGCCGCCGGCCACCGCGGCGAGGACGCGAAGCTGTACGACACGGTGCAGGCGGTGTCCGAGTTCTGCATCGCCGCCGGGCTCGCGATCCCGGTCGGCAAGGACTCGCTGTCGATGCGCACGGCGTGGCAGGAGGGCGCTGCCGACAAGCAGGTGGTGTCGCCGCTGTCGCTGATCGCCACCGCCTTCGCCCCGGTGCAGGACATCCGCCACACGCTCACCGCCCAGCTGCAGCTGCACGAGGGGGTGGACACCGAGCTGATGCTGATCGACCTCGGCAAGGGCAAGAACCGCCTCGGCGGCTCGGCGCTGGCGCAGGCCTACAACGCGGTCGGCGAGCATGCGCCCGACGTCGAGCCGGGCGAGCTGGCGGCCTTCTTCGCCGCCATCCAGCGCCTGCGCCGCGACGGCCTGCTGCTGGCCTACCACGACCGCTCCGACGGTGGCCTCTTCGCCACCGTGTGCGAGATGGCCTTCGCCGCCCGTTGCGGCCTGTCGCTGGTGCTCGACACCGTCTGCTACGACCCCTACATGAACGACGTCGATGGCCTCGAGAAGAAGCCCGACACGCTCAAGGGCCGCTTCGACGACAAGCTCTTCGCCGGCCTCTTCGCCGAGGAACTCGGCGCGGTGATCCAGATCCGCCGCGACGAGCGTGCGCGCGTCACCGAGGTGCTGCGTGGCGCCGGGCTCAGCTACCACTTCATCGGCGAGCCCAACGACAAGGACGAGATCCGCTTCCGCCGCAGCGCCAAGCTGGTGTTCGGCGCCAGCCGCAGCGAGCTGCTGCAGGCCTGGTCCGAGACCAGCTACCAGATCGCCCGCCTGCGCGACGACGCCGCCAGCGCCGAGGAAGAGTTCGAGGGCCTGGCCGAGGCCGCCGACCCCGGGCTGTCGGTGTCGCTCAGCTTCGACGTCACCGAGGACGTCGCCGCCCCCTTCATCGCCACGGGCGCCCGCCCGCAGGTGGCGGTGCTGCGCGAGCAGGGCGTGAACTCGCAGTTCGAGATGGCGGCCGCCTTCGAGCGCGCCGGCTTCACCCCGGTCGACGTGCACATGTCCGACCTGCAGAGCGGCCGTATCGACCTCGCCGCCTTCCACGGGCTGGCCGCCTGCGGCGGCTTCTCCTACGGCGACGTGCTCGGCGCCGGGCAGGGCTGGGCCAAGTCGATCCTGTTCAACCCGAAGCTACGCGCCGAGTTCGAGGCCTTCTTCGGCCGCGACGACACTTTCGCGCTGGGCGTGTGCAACGGCTGCCAGATGATGGCGCACCTGGCGCCGATCATCCCCGGCGCCGAGGCCTGGCCGACCTTCCAGCGCAACCGCAGCGAGCAGTTCGAGGCCCGCTTCGCGATGGTCGAGGTCGTCGACAGCCCGTCGATCCTCTTGCAGGGCATGGCCGGCAGCCGCATGCCGATCGTCGTCAGCCACGGCGAGGGCAGGGCGGTGTTCGCCGCCGAGGGCGACCAGGAGCGCGCGCTGCTGGCGGTGCGCTATGTCAACAATCACGGCCAGCCGACCGAGGTCTATCCGAAGAACCCGAACGGCTCGCCCGACGGCGTCACCGGCTTCACCACCGCCGACGGCCGCTTCACGATCATGATGCCGCACCCCGAGCGCACCGCGCGCACGCTGCAGATGTCGTGGGCGCCGCAGTGGCTCGTGGCGCAGAGCCCCGATGCCTCGCCCTGGCTGCGCATGTTCCGCAACGCACGCGCCTGGCTGGGCTGAGCGGCCGCCCCACCTTCCACGAACTCCGGAGTGACCCGATGAAGAGATTCGCGCTCGTGACCATCCTCGCCGCCTGCACCCTGCCGGCGCTGGCCGAAACCACCATCGCGGAGGCCTGGGTGCGCGCCACGGTGCCGCAGCAGAAGGCGACCGGCGCCTTCATGCAGCTGACCTCGGACGTCGATGCCCGCCTGGTGTCGGCGAGCTCACCGGTGGCCGGTGTGGTCGAGATCCACGAAATGTCGATGCAGGGCAACGTGATGAAGATGAGTCGGATGCCTGCGCTGGAGCTGCCCGCGGGGAAGACCGTCGAGCTCAAGCCCGGCGGCTACCACGTCATGTTGATGGGGCTGAAGCAGCAGGTGAAGGAGGGCGACAGCGTGCCGCTGACGCTCGTCATCGAGGGCAAGGACGGCAGCCGGCAGACGCTGGAGCTCGCCGCGCCGGCGCGGCCGCTCAATGCGCCCGCGGCTGGCGGCATGCCGATGAAGTCCGCTCACTAAGCTGCTGACTGAGCTGCTGATCGAGCCGCCGACTGCGTCGGTGGCCGCCCCTGACCCGGCGCCGGGCTTGTCCGGCGCAGGAAGGGCGCATCCCCGTTGCGTCGGCCATGCGGGTTCGGGACAAGGCGATGAGCGCGATCGCCGACGGCGCCCTCAATGACGAAAACCCCGCGCCGACCCGTTTCCGGGGAGGCGCGGGGTTTGCGCGGCGGGATGGGCCGATGAAGCCGCCGCGCGAAGGCCGCCGCTTCACATCCCCTGATAGATCGGCCCTTCGCCGCCCTGGGGCACGACCCAGTTGATGTTCTGCGTGGGATCCTTGATGTCGCAGGTCTTGCAGTGCACGCAGTTCTGGGCGTTGATCTGCAGGCGCGGGTTCGAGCCGTCGGCATCACGCACGATCTCGTACACGCCGGCCGGGCAGTAGCGCTGCTCGGGCGCATCGTAGCGGGCCAGATTGACCGTGATCGCGATGTTCGGGTCCTTGAGCTGCAGGTGGCAGGGCTGCTCTTCCTCGTGATTGGTGTTGGAGAGGAACACCGAGGACAGGCGGTCGAAGGTGAGCACGCCATCCGGTTTCGGATAGTCGATTTTCGGGCATTCGGCCGCGGGCTTGAGCTTGTCGTGATCGGCGCTGTTGTGCAGCGTCCACGGCGCCTTGCCGCCGAACACTTTCTGGTCGATGCCGAACAGCAAGGAGCCCACCCACAGGCCGCGCTTCATGTAGGGCTTGAAGTTGCGCGTCTTGTGCAGTTCGGCGTAGAGCCAGGAGTCGCGGAAGGCGGCCGGGTAGGCGGTGAGTGCGTCGCGCGCACGCTGCTGCGCGAGCGCCTCGAACGCCGCTTCGGCGGCGAGCATGCCGGACTTGATCGCGGCGTGGCTGCCCTTGATCCGGGCGGCGTTGAGGAAGCCGGCGTCGTCGCCCACCAGCGCCCCGCCCGGGAAGATCAGCCGCGGCAGGCTCTGCAGGCCACCGGCGGTGATCGCGCGCGCACCATAGGCCAGGCGCTTGCCGCCCTCGAGATACTTGCGGATCTCGGGGTGGGTCTTGTAGCGCTGCATCTCCTCGAAGGGCGACAGGTGCGGGTTGCTGTAGTTGAGGCCGACGACGTAGCCCACGGCCACCAGGTTGTCCTCGAGGTGATAGACGAAGCCGCCGCCGTAGGTGGCCGCATCCATCGGCCAGCCGGCGGTGTGCACGACGAGGCCCGGGCGGTGGTGCTCGGGCTTGACCTCCCACAGCTCCTTGATGCCGATGCCGTAGGTCTGGGGGTCGGCGCCGTCGCGCAGCTCGAACTTCGCCTCGAGCTGCTTGCCCAGGTGGCCGCGACAGCCCTCGGCAAAGAGGGTGTACTTGGCGTGCAGCTCCATGCCCGGCTGGTGATGCGGGCCCGGCGTGCCGTCGCGATTGAGGCCCATGTCGCCGGTGGCCACGCCCTTGACCGCACCGCGATGTTCCGTTGACTCGTCAAACAGCACTTCGGCGCCGGCAAAGCCCGGGTAGACCTCGACGCCCAGCGCTTCGGCCTGCTCGCCGAGCCATTTCACGACGTTGCCGAGGCGCACGATGTAGTTGCCGTGGTTGAGGAAACAGTCGGGCAGCAGGCCGTTGGGCGCCTGGCGCGCGCCGGTCTCGGTGAGGAACAGCACCTTGTCCTCGGTGACCGCGGTCTTGAGCGGCGCGCCCTTTTCCTTCCAGTCGGGGATCAGCTCGGTGAGCGCCTTCGGGTCCATCACCGCGCCGGAGAGGATGTGGGCGCCGATCTCGGCCGCCTTCTCGATCAGGCACACCGACAGCTCCTCGCCCTTGGCGGCGGCGAGCTGCTTGAGGCGGATCGCCGCCGCCAGCCCCGCGGGGCCGCCACCGACGATCAGTACGTCGAATTCCATCGATTCGCGTTCGGTGCTCATATGTGCACGTTCTCCTAGTATCTTGTGGTTGTCTGCACGTCCTGGGTCCGCGCAAGTGTAAACCGTTGTGCAGCAGCCAGCCCCGGCTCGGTGTAAATCGAGGCGCTCACAACATACGGGTGCGTATGTTACATTAGCCCGCCGCACATACAACAGGAGACAGAGCGATGGACCACAGGGGGAAGCTGATCCACACCACCCGCATTCCGGTGCGCTGGGGTGACATGGACGCTTACGGCCACGTCAACAACACCGTCTATTTCCGCTATTTCGAGCAGGCGCGCGTCGAGTGGATCGAGGAGATGGGCTGTCGTGTCACCCCGGACGAGCCCGAGTCGCCCGTCATCATCAACGCCAGTTGCACCTTCCTCGCGCCGGTGAATTACCCGGCCACCGTCGTCATCCGGATGTACGGGGGCGAGCCGGGGCGTTCGAGCGTGATGACCTGGTACGAGCTGTTCGTCGAAGGCGAGGATCGGCTCTATGCCGAGGGTGCGGCGAAGACGGTGTGGATGGACACCCGCACCGGCAAGTCGGTACCGATCCCTGACCGGGTCCGCGCGTTGTTCGACTGATCGCGGCGCCAGCCCAAGCATAAGAATCAGACTTCAGGAACGAGACGAGGAGAAAGACATGAACACCGTTGCAGCAGACACCCCCCTGTGGACCCCGTCGCCCGCGCGCATCGCCGCGGCCAACGTCACCGCCTTCCGCGCCGCGGCCGAGCGGCGCTGGGGCGTGGCGCTGCCCGACTACGCGGCGCTCCACGCCTGGTCGGTGGCGCACCCCGAA
>JANJTU010000360.1 GCA_024710965.1 Thauera sp.
TCGCCCCCAGCAGCCGCAGGCTGCCGATGCTGTTGCTGATCGAGACCTGATCGGCGGCCTGCTGCTGGTTCTCGAACTGAATCGACTGTTCGATCGACAGGCCCGCCTCGGCGAGTTGCTGCTCGATCCAGGACAGGGGCAAGGCCAGCGCGGGACCGCGGTGCTGCACGCGACGCACCAGTTCGGCGACGAAGGTGCAGCTCATCGGCGGGCTCGAACGCGCCATGTCCGCGATCACCAGGATCAGGCTCTTCGGGTCCGTCTCGATCGTGTGCGTCATGCGGTCCGCCCAGGCATCGGCCAGATCGCGCTCCACGCAGCCGGCGGCGATCCGCACGCTGGCGCGACGCAGGTTCTCGATCAGCGCCAGCCGCAGCATGATCGGAATCGCCCACAGTTCGCCCAGCTTCAGGGCGGTGACGGTCTGATAGGCGACGACGAAGCGACCCAGGCTTTCGGCATCGACGCGGCCATCGCCGTGGGCGACGGTCTCGAGCGCGATGTCGTAGACGCGCGGCTGCCCCGCCGACGGCCCGGATGCCAGGCGGGGCAGTTCGCGGCTGTAGTCCTTCGGCAGGTGGCGCCGGGCAGTGCGGATCTGCTCTTCGATGAGGTAGAAGTTGTCGAGCAGCCACTCCCCGGCGGGCGTGATCCGGCGATTCTCGGTGACCGCCGTGGTCAGCAGCCGGGAGGCCTCGACCAGCGCGCGCTCGTTCGCTGCAAGCCGATCCAGCAAGCGGTCCGGCGCGCGCCCGGGCGCCAACTGATGCGCGGCCGCCAGCGCGCGGCCATGCTGCGCCATCTGATCACTACTGAACAACTCCGCGCGCAGCGGAGGCTCTTCATCGGGTCGATCCGGCGGCGGCATGACTGCAGCGGCGAAAAAGACCCCGCGGCCACCGCCGGGCATGCGCGCCGGCGGTGGCCGCGGGGCGAGCATCGCTTACTTGAGCCGCATGTCGTTCTTGACGGATTTCACGCCACGAACGCCGCGCGCCACCTCGATCGCCTTGTTGATGTCGGCCTGCGAATTGACGAAGCCACTGAGCTGCACCACGCCCTTGAAGGTCTCGACGTTGATTTCGGCGACCTTGAGGCTGGGTTCATCGAGGATCGCCGCCTTGACCTTGCCGGTGATCACGCTGTCGTCGATGTATTCGCCCACGCCCTCCTGCTTCGAGGTGGATGAACAGCCGACGGCGGTGACCAGGGTCAAGGCGAGGAAAAACGCAGATAGATACTTGCCAAGCTGAGTCATGACGGATTCCTCCAGATGCAGTTGAAACGGACTTACAACGGCTGCGTCCTATCGACGGAAGGCGAAGCGGAGCAGATGAACCAAGGGAAAAGGGTCCGACGCCGGCTTTCTTCTATTTCGCATCATTGCGGCCATTATCGTCTCCCCCTCTCGTCAGAGCGTCTGTGCGCCACCGTACACAGGCGACGGCGCTCGCGCCGCTTGGCGGCAGCTGCGCACGGGCAAATGGAACGCCAGCGCGGCGGCGAAGCAGTCGGCGCGTCCGGTGTGCGGTGGCGCACAGACGGCATGCCCCGTCGCTCTATCATTCAAGCGCGGGCAGGTGGACGATTGGCACGATGAACGTCCTTTCGCCATCCTGTCCGGGAAAGGTCTACACGCGGCCGACGGCATGGGTGGATGGGTCCTTCCAGACCCTGCACCGCGACCACCTGCTCGTTGCAAGGAGAGATCAAATGTCATTGGGAACCATTCTGCTGATCGTGCTGATTCTGATGCTGCTCGGTGTCATCCCGACCTGGCCCCACAGCCGGGGATGGGGTTACGGTCCCAGCGGGCTGCTCGGCATCGTGTTGCTGGTCGTGCTCATCCTTGTCTTGACGGGCCGCATCTAACGCACCGATCCGTCCGGGGTGCGGCCGGGCTGCAGGGCAGGCTCGACGCGACGCGCGCCGGGCACGGGAGACGTCTGCGCCCACGGCCCGCGGCAACCCCCTCGCGTCTGTCGGTCTGTCTGTCGGTCTGCCTATTTCTTCGCGTCCTTTGCCGCGTCCTGGATCGCTTCGCCGGCCTTCTCGACCTGCTCGCCGGCCTTGTCGATCGCCTTGTCGACCTCCTTGCCGGCCTGTTCGGCCGGACCTTCCTGCTTCTGGCAGCCCGCCACGGACACCCCGAGCAAGGCACTGGCGATCAATGCGGCACCGATGGTCTTTCCGAACCTGAACATGACATTCTCCTGATGGCTGACGAGTCCTGCAGCGCGCTCAGCGCGACGGATGACGGCAATGGGCGGCTACGATGCGCCAGCCGGCCTGCGCCGGCGCATCGCAACCGCCCATGCTTTGCTCCTACTTGGCGACTTCGTGCCCGATGACCCCGCCCACGGCGGCACCGCCTACGGTGCCGGCGGCGCTGCCACCGGTCAGAACGGCACCACCGACGGCACCGATGCCAGCGCCCATCGCCGTGCTCTTGTCCTGCGCCGACATGCCGGCACACCCTCCGAGGGCAAGCAGCATTGCTGCCGCAAGCGCACCGGAAGCAAATCCACGTATCGTTCTCATGGCATTACCTCTTCATCTGATGATCCAGGAAGTGATGCCTTGGCAACTCGCGCCGGTCATGCACTCCATCCGCCCACACCGCGCCGCCCTCGACAGCCATGCCTGGCACGTGTCGGAGAGCCTGCGCCCGTCGGCTCGGATGCCATCAAGCTATCCGGAAGCGCCTCGCCCGTCTGTTTGCTGACACACATAGAGGTAACTGCCGCGTACAACCACTCGCCCCGGACAACTCGCCCCGGCTCGGATCGCGCATGATCTGCGTGTCGCCTCGGCGAAGCTCCCGAACACGCTGCACGGCAGCGCAAACATCAATCTGCGTCGCATGGCCTTTCCAGTAGGGCCTTGCTCGTCAGTCCCATATGGTCGTGACCTGTGCCGCTCATCGGCGGCGCACACGAAATAAGGCTTGACTCTCGGCGCAATAGGGCCACACTGGCGTTGCGTGCTGCGGCGCAACATACAAGCCAGCAGACGGAAGCCTCAGCCAACGAGGCGCGGACTTCCGTCCCGGGCAAATCCACGCAGCAATTCCCACAAGGAAAGACTCAATGTTATCCACCACCACCCCTGAACAACTCCGCGCCGTCAAGGCCCACAACGACGCCCTCATGGCGCTGTCGCAGATCGCCTTCTCGGGCGTCGAACGTCTGACCGCACTGAACCTCAACGTGGCTCGCGCCGCGCTGGAAGACGGCCTCACCGCTTCGAACAGCCTGCTGCAGGTCAAAGGCGTCAATGAACTCAAACAGTTGCACAATCCCTTTATCGGACCGGCAACGGACAAGGCGACGGCTTACTTTCGCAGCGTGCAGGAAATCACCGCCGAATCACAGGAACAGATCAGCCGCGTGCTGAAGTCGTACTTCGCGATCCTCGGCATGGGCGCCGCTGCGAACGCCGGCTGGAGCGCCGGATTCGACATGCTCGACAAGATCGCACGCCAGACCAACAGCATGGTCGAAGCGAACATCAAGGCCGTCGGCGACACCACGGCGAAGATGGCGGCGGCGACCTCCCCTCACCCGAGGAAGGCTGCGTAAGCTCAAGCAGTCGTAACTGACGAAAAAGCCCCGGGCGGGGCTTTAACGAGATGGTCAGCCCGATCCCCGCAAAGCGGTTACGCTGAGCGGGGATTGTTTTTTGGGGGGGATGATCATGAGCACAGTCGGCCTGGTCGGACTCGAGTTCGGCAGACATGGCGCCCACCTGCACGGTCAGGACGGGAAGCGACGGTTGGTGTTCCACAAAAGGAAGGCGCCGCGCTGCGGTCCGCCTCCGTCGCGCACGTCCGCATGTCCTGACGCCGCGTGCGATGCCTGAAGATCGCGACACCATCCGAGACCTGGTGCAGTTGCCGATGGAATTCGGCGACAAGCTGACAAGGCCGTTTGCACGCTTCCTGCGGATCGAGGTGGCCGGCGGCGCCGTCCTGTTGCTGTTCACCCTTGTCGCCCTCGTGCTATCGAACTCCCCCTGGGCTCATGCCTACCTGGAAGCCTGGGAGACGCGAGTCGGCCTTCACGTCGGAGCGTTCGAGTACGCGCGTTCGTTGAGAGACTGGATCAACGACGGGCTCATGACTTTGTTCTTTTTTCTGGTCGCGCTGGAATTGAAGCGGGAACTCGTCCTGGGCGAACTCAAGAACCCCCGCATCGCCGCGCTGTCGATTTCCGCGGCCCTCGGGGGCATGCTGGTGCCTGCCGGCCTGTATCTGCTGCTGCAGTGGGATCGACCGGGGGAGCGTGGCTGGGGCACCGTCATGGCCACCGACACGGCGTTCGTCATCGGCTGCCTGGCGCTGCTGGGTTCGCGCATCCCGCACAACCTGCGTGTGTTCATGCTCTCGCTCGCGATCGTGGACGACATCGGCGCCATTCTTGTCGTGGCGATCGGCTACAGCAGCCAGATTGTCTGGGGTGCGCTCGCCCTCGGCGCACTGGGCCTCACCATCGTGCGTGCATTGGCACTGGCCGGTTTTCGCGGCTTTCCGGTTTACTTCCTGGTCGGCGGTTTGAGTTGGCTCGCCGTGGATGCCTCCGGGATCCACGCCACGATCACCGGAGTGGTACTCGGCTTGATGGCCCCGGCCCGCCGCTGGGTCAGCGACGAGCGTCTGTACGCCATCCTCAGTCAAGTCGTAGCGCATCCGGCCGATGGCGACGACAGTGGCGGCACACCGGACCGTAACACCTTGCAGGCGGCCGAGGTCGCGGCCCGTGAGACGCTGTCGCCGGTCGAACGTCTGGAGCTCGCGCTGCACCCGTGGGTCGGCTTCGTCATCATGCCGCTCTTCGCATTGGCCAACGCCGGCTTGCCGCTGTCCTGGGGCGATCTCGGCAATCCCGTCACGGTGGCGGTTTTCGTCGGATTCGCGCTCGGCAAGCCGGTTGGCGTCCTGGCGTTCAGTTGGCTGGCCGTGCGTCTCGGTATCGCGCTGCGCCCGCCGGAACTGGGCTGGGGCTTGCTGGCCGGCGGCGGCCTGCTCGCCGGCATCGGATTCACGATGGCCCTCTTCATCGCCAACCAGGCCTTCGCAACCAGTCTGATCGACAGCGCCAAACTGGGCATCTTCGTCGCCTCCGTGGTGTCGGCTTTGGCGGGTCTCAGCGTGTTGACCTGGATGGCGCCGAGTGGAAAACGGCCTCCAGTGGATTGACTCGGTGGGCTTGCTGCACCACGGCCGGCCGCCGGTATAATGCCCGGCTACCCAGGATCAGCCGGAGCATCGCCCCATGGACGCCGAACGCCAGAACGCCATCGCCGAAAAACTCGCCGACCTCGCCGCGCGCGGTCGGGAACTGCGGAGGTATCTTTGACTACGATGTGAAAGCATCGAAGCTCGAAGAAGTCAATCGCGCGCTGGAAGACCCG
>JANJTU010000033.1 GCA_024710965.1 Thauera sp.
GGCGGCGCGACGACCGAGAAGGTCACCGAAGCGTTCAAGATCATGCTCAAGAACCCCAAGGTCAAGGGCATCCTGGTCAACATCTTCGGCGGCATCATGAAGTGCGACACCATCGCCACCGGCGTGGTTGTTGCAGCCAAGGAAGTTCATCTCTCCGTCCCGCTCGTGGTGCGCATGAAAGGCACCAACGAGGACCTCGGCAAGAAGATCCTCGCCGATTCGGGCCTGCCGATCATCTCCGCCGACACGATGGCGGAAGCTGCGACCAAGATCGTCGCGGCGGTCAAGTAAGGAGAGAGTGAATGTCCATCCTGATCAACAAAGACACCAAGGTCATCACCCAGGGCATCACGGGCAAGACCGGTCAGTTCCACACCGAGAAGTGCCAGGAATACGCCAACGGCAAGAACTGCTTCGTCGCCGGCGTGAATCCGAAGAAGGCGGGCGAGAAGATTTTCGACATCCCCATCTACGCTTCGGTGAAGGAAGCTGCCGCTGAAACCGGCGCGACCGTGTCCGTGATCTACGTGCCGCCGGCGGGTGCCGCCGACGCGATCTGGGAAGCCTGCGAGGCCGACCTGGATCTGGCGATCTGCATCACCGAAGGCATTCCGGTCCGCGACATGCTGGTCGTGCGCAACAAGATGAAGCAGAAGGTTGCCAAGGGCGGCAAGGAAACCCTGCTGCTGGGCCCCAACTGCCCGGGCCTGATCACGCCCGACGAGATCAAGATCGGCATCATGCCGGGGCACATCCACCGCAAGGGCCGCATCGGCGTCGTGTCGCGTTCGGGCACGCTGACCTATGAGGCCGTGGCGCAGCTGACCGAAATCGGTCTGGGTCAGTCGTCGGCGGTCGGTATCGGCGGCGACCCGATCAACGGTCTGAAGCACATCGACGTGATGCGCATGTTCAACGACGATCCGGACACCGACGCGGTGATCATGATCGGCGAGATCGGCGGTCCCGACGAAGCCGAAGCCGCGCAGTGGTGCAAGGCCAACATGAAGAAGCCGATCGTCGGCTTCATCGCCGGCGTCACCGCGCCCGCAGGCAAGCGCATGGGTCACGCCGGTGCGCTGATCTCGGGTGGTGCCGACACCGCCGATGCCAAGCTCGCGATCATGGAAGAGTGCGGCTTCAAGGTCACGCGCAACCCGTCCGAGATGGGCAAGCTGCTGAAGGCGATGCTCTGACCGGTCGCTAGCAGGGAAGCGAAAGGCGCCGGCAGGCCCGGCGCCTTTCGTCGTCTACGGCAGGCGCGCCGCGCTAGAATGACGGCATCGTCCCGGCGTGGGCGCAGCGCGAACAAGCATTCCAGAGGTGAAGCCAATGCCGAAGTTGATCCTCAGCATGGACGGTCTCGTCCTCAAGGAGATCACGCTCGCCAGGGAGCGGACCTCGATCGGGCGCAAGCCGAACAATGACATCCAGATCGACAACCTGGCCATCAGCGGCCAGCATGCGGTCATCACCTGCATCCTCGACGACGCCTTCCTCGAGGACCAGAACAGCACCAACGGCACCTATGTGAATGGCCAGCTGGTCAAGAAACACGTGCTGCGCAACAACGACGTCATCGAGCTGGGCAAGTACCGCCTCAAGTTCATCGCCGACAGCGTCCGTCCGGGCCATGCGGCGGTGGAGATGATCGATGCCGGCGCTGGCCCGGTGCGGGCTCCCGAGGGCGACACCCTGGTCGAGACTGCGGCGGCCGCGAGCAGTGCCGCAGCGCAGCCCGATCGCATCGGTGTGATCCAGGTGCTGAGCGGGGCCAATGCCGGGCGCGAGCTCGAACTGGCCAAGTCCCTCACCACGCTCGGCAAGCCCGGGCGCCAGGTGGCCGTGATCACGCGCCGGGCGCACGGCTACTTCATCACCCACGTCGAAGGTGCCAGTCTGCCGCTCGTCAACGGCAAGGCGATCAGCGCGCAGGCGCAGCATCTGAGCGATCATGACGTCATCGAACTCGCCGGGGTCAAGATGGAGTTCTTCCTTCGTCCCTGAGTCCCGCTCAGGGCGTGAATTTTTGCCTACCGGCCCCTCGGGCGCAGTGATAAGGTCCGGTGCTACCTAATGGGGAATCTCAGCGGTTCGCGCCGTGCGGGGGCGGCCATCACCGGCTATGAAACTGACGGCACTCGGTTGCAGTGGCGGTATAGGCGGGGCGCAGGCGCGCACCACGTCCTTTCTCGTCGATGACGACATCCTGCTCGACTGCGGCACGGGGGTGGGGGACCTGCCGCTCGATGCGCTGGTGCGCATCGACCACGTGTTCCTCACCCACGCCCATCTGGATCACGTTGCCGCGCTGCCGCTGCTCGTCGACTCGGTGGGCGAGATGCGCTCGCGCTCCCTCATCGTCCACGCCACGCCGGAGACGATCCGCATCCTGCGCTCCCACATCTTCAACTGGCTCATCTGGCCCGACTTCTCGGTGATCCCGGACCGTGATTACCCGTTCCTGCGTTTCCAGCCCATGAAGGTGGGCGAAGCCGCTCGCGTCGGCGCGCGAACGATCACGGCGCTGCCGGCGCAGCACACGGTGCCGGCAGTCGCCTACTGTCTCGACAGCGGCGCGGGGCAGTTGGTGTTCTCGGGCGACACCGCCTACTGCCCCGAGCTGATTGCCGCGATCAACGCCTGCCCGGCACTGCGCCACCTCATCGTGGAGACGGCCTTCGCCGACGAGCAGTACGGTCTGGCGGTGGCCTCCCGCCACCTCTGCCCGAGCATGCTGCTGGCGATGCTCGACGAACTGTCGGTGTCGCCGCAGGTGCACATCAGCCACCTCAAGCCCGGGGCCGATGAGCGCATCATGGCGCAGCTGGAGGCGGGGGCGCCGCACCTTCGCCCGCAACGGCTGCAGCAGGGGCAGGTGCTGACCTTCTGACGATGGGCCGTTCAGGCGAGCCTTGCCCTTTCCTCTCGCCGGCCCTTCGCCTACGCTTGTTCACGGATCACAGCCTGGAAACCCGCCGGCAATGAGCGCGACGACAGCAAAGCAGCATCCCGCAGGCGCGGTGGCGCTTCGGCTGGCCTTCTTCAAGGGCCTGCAGGCGATCACCAACCGGATCCACGCCAGCAGCGACATCGACGAGATCAGCCTGCAGCTCTCGTCCGACCTGTGCGCGCTGTTCGAGGCCGAGCGGCTCACGATCTACACCGTCGAGGACGACGGCGCGTCGATCGTGACGCGGGTCAAGACCGGCCTCAACGGCCTGCGCAGCATCCGCCTCCCGATATCGGAAGAGAGCATCGCAGGCTATGTGGCGATGCGCGGCAGGCTCGTGAACCTGCGCGATGCCTACGACGTGGACGAGCTCCGCGCGATCTCGCCGAGCCTCGTGTTGCGCCGTGAGGTGGATGCGAGCACCGGTTTCCGCTCGCGCCAGATGCTGGTCGCGCCGATCCATGCGCCGGTGGGCGGGCGCCTGCTGGGCGTCGTCCAGCTCATCAACACCCGCAGCGGGGAGCCCTTTTCCACCGTGGCCGAAGAGGGCTTGCTCGGCCTGACGCAGACGCTCGGCGTGGTGCTGTCCTGCAGCCGCGACAAGCCCGCGCGCCTGCGTTCGCGTTTCGATGCGCTGGTCGCCGACGGCCGCATCACCGCCGACGAGTTCGCCCAGGCGACGCGGGACGCGCGCACCCGCGGCGTGCCGACCGAGGCCCTGCTCGTCGATGTCCTCGGCCTCTCCACCGCCGAACTCGGCGACGCCGCGGCGCGTTACTTCGGCGTGCCCTACGAGCCCTTCCGCCCGCACCACATCAAGCCGATCGAGCTGCTGCGCAACATCAAGCGCGACTACGTCGAGCAATGCCAGTGGCTGCCCTACGAGGAGACGACCGAAGGGGTCGTCGTCCTTTGCGTCGACCCCGAGCAGGTACGCAACTCCGGTGTCGCACAGAACGTGCTGCAGAAGAAGCGGCTCGCGTTCCGCGTCACCACCGCGCGCGAGTTCGCGCAGACGGTCGAGCTGTACTTCGGCCAGTCGCTCGACGACGGCTCGGTGTCCGAGCTCTTGTCGGGGCTGGGCGAACAGGACGACGACGCCGGCTCGCTCGGCGACGACGTCACCGCGGCGGCGGACAACGAGCTCGTCAAGCTGGTCAACCGCATCATCGTCGATGCCTACCGCCAGGGCGCCTCCGACATCCACGTCGAGCCGCGGCCGGGCAAGGAGAAGACGCTCATCCGTTTCCGCAAGGATGGCGCGCTCGTGCCCTACATCGAGGTGCCGGCCAGCTACCGCAACCCGCTGGTGACGCGCATCAAGATCATGTGCGACCTCGACATCTCCGAGCGCCGCAAGCCGCAGGACGGCAAGATCAAGTTCCGCAAGTTCGCGCCGCTCGACATCGAACTGCGTGTCGCCACGCTCCCCACCCAGGGCGGCATGGAAGACGTCGTCATGCGCGTGCTGGCCAGCAACGAACCGATCCCGATCGACGAGCTCGGCCTGCTGCCGTTCAACCTCGAGCGCCTGAAGCAGGCCATCGCCCGCCCCTACGGCATCTTCTTCGTCTGCGGCCCGACCGGCTCGGGCAAGACCACCACGCTGCACTCGATCCTGCGCTACATCAACACGGCCGAGACCAAGATCTGGACGGTGGAAGACCCCGTCGAGATCACGCAGAAGGGCCTGCGCCAGGTGCAGGTCAACCGCAAGGCGGGGATCGATTTCGCGACCATGATGCGCGCGTTCCTGCGCGCTGACCCGGATGTGATCATGGTGGGCGAAATGCGCGATCACGAGACGGTGGCGGTCGGCATCGAGGCCTCGCTGACCGGACACCTGGTGTTCTCCACGCTGCACACCAACAGTGCGCCGGAATCGGTGGTGCGCCTGCTCGACATGGGGATGGACCCGTTCAATTTCGCCGACGCCCTGATCGGCGTGCTCGCCCAGCGCCTGGCACGGCGCCTGTGCGTGAAGTGCAAGCAGGTCTACCACGCCGAGGCCGACGAACTGCGCCTGCTGCTCGAGGAGTACTGCGAGGACATGCACCTGACGGCCGATTTCGGGGCCGACCCGGCGCAGGTGCGCGCGCGCGTGATGGAGCGCTGGCGCAGCACCTACGCCGATGCCCAGGGCCGCTTCGCGCTGTACCGCGCGACGGGCTGCGACGAATGCAACCAGGGCTATCGGGGCCGCGTCGGCCTGCACGAGCTGATGCTCGGCTCGGAGCCGATCAAGCGCCTGGTCCAGGAGCGCGGGCGGGTCGAGCAGATCCTCGGCCAGGCGCTCGCCGAAGGCATGCGCACGCTGCGCCAGGACGGCATCGAGAAGGTGCTCGGCGGCATCACCGACATCAAGCAGGTGCGCAAGGTCTGCGTGCGCTGAGCGACGCGGTTAGAATCGCCGGTGACCACCCCACCGGAGAGCCCTCATGTACCGCATCGCCCCCAGCCTGCTGTCCGCCGACTTCGCCCGCCTGGGCGAGGAGGTGTCGAACGTGATCGCCTCCGGCGCCGACTGGATCCACTTCGACGTGATGGACAACCACTACGTCCCCAACCTCACCATCGGCCCGCTCGTGTGCGAGGCGATCCGCCCGCACACCACGGCGCCGATCGACGTGCACCTGATGGTGAAGCCGGTCGACCGCATCATCCCCGATTTCGCCAAGGCCGGCGCCAACGTCATCACCTTCCACCCCGAGGCCTCCGAGCACATCGACCGCAGCCTCGGCCTGATCCGCGACGCCGGCTGCCAGGCCGGGCTGGTGTTCAACCCGGCCACCCCGCTGCACCACCTGGACCACGTCATGGACAAGCTCGACGTGGTGCTGCTGATGAGCGTCAACCCCGGCTTCGGCGGGCAGAAGTTCATCCCCGAGACGCTCAACAAGCTGCGCGCCGCGCGCGCGAAGCTCGACGCCTATGCGGCGCAGAGCGGGCGCCGCATCCTGCTCGAGATCGACGGCGGGGTGAAGGTCGACAACATCGCCGAGATCGCCCGCGCCGGCGCCGACACCTTCGTCGCCGGCTCGGCGGTGTTTGGTGCCGGACGCGGCGAGGATGCCCACCGCTACGACACGGTCATCGGCGCGCTGCGCGCCGAACTGGCGCAGGTGGCGGCATGAGCGCGCCGCCCATCGTGCCGCGCTTTGCGCCCCGTGCGGTGCTGTTCGACCTCGACGGCACCCTGCTCGACACCATCGGCGATCTCGCCGAGGCGGCCAACCTGATGCTCGGTGAACTCCGCCGGCCGCTGCGCAGCCAGGACGAGATCCACAGCTTTGTCGGCAAGGGCATCCCCAATCTCGTGCGCCGCTGCCTGACCGAGAACGCCGTCGCCACCGAGGCCGAGATCGACGCTGCGGTCGAGGTCTTCCGCCGCCACTACGGCGTCGTCAACGGCGCCTCCACCCGCATCTACCCCGGCGTGCTGGAGACGCTCGCCGCGCTGCGCGCGCGCAGTCTCAAGCTCGCCGTGGTCACCAACAAGGCCGAGGCGTTCACGCTGCCGCTGCTCGAGCGCATGGGCATCGCCCCGCACTTCGACACCGTCGTCAGCGGCGACACGCTGCCGGTGAAGAAGCCCGACCCGGCGGTGCTGCACCTCGCCTGCGAGCGACTGGGCGTCGACGCCGGCGAGGCGCTGATGATCGGCGATTCCGCCAACGACGCGCTCGCCGCCCAGGGCGCCGGCATGCCGGTGCTGCTCGTGACCTATGGCTACAGCGAAGGCATGCCGGTGGACACTATCGAATGCGATGGGCTACTATCGAACGCACTGCAGGCGCTGGACCATATCGTCACGGCATAGCCGCCGCGGCTGCCAGGCAACCTCCACTACACATCGACATCGTGACGCTCGCACACCGGGACCGCTTCCTCGCCGCTTCGCTCTCCGCCCAGCTCCGCTGGCGCAGCGGCTGGCGTTGGCCTTTGGGCCACTGAACGCGCATCCCCTTGCGGGTCGCCGGCCCTCGCGCACTACCTTGCGCGCAGCCGGGCAGAACCCGCCCCCGCACCGTCCGCTCGAACCGCCTTACGTGGAGCTCCCATGCTCGAACAAGAATTCAACGCCCTCGCCGCCGAGGGCTACAACCGCATCCCGGTCACGCTCGAGACCTTTGCCGATCTCGACACGCCGCTGTCGATCTACCTGAAGCTCGCCAACGAGCCCTACACCTACCTGCTCGAGTCGGTGCAGGGCGGCGAGCGTTTCGGGCGCTACTCCTTCATCGGCCTGGCCTCGCCGACCCGCATCGAGGTCTATGGCCGCTCCGCGCTGCTGCTCACCGGCAACCGTCTGGTCGAGCGCCGCGACTACGCCGCCCCGCTCACCTTCGTCGCCGAGTTCATGGACCGCATCAAGGTGCCGCCGCGCGACAGCCTGCCGCGCTTTGCCGGCGGCCTGGTGGGCTGCTTCGGCTACGACACCGTGCGCTACATCGAGCCCAGGCTGGCGAAGACGGACAAGGCCGACCCGATCGGCACGCCCGACATCCTGCTGCTGCTGTCCGAGGAGGTGGCGATCGTCGACAACCTCAGCGGCAAGCTCACCCTCGTCGTCTATGCCGAGCCGGAAGTGCCCGGCGC
>JANJTU010000091.1 GCA_024710965.1 Thauera sp.
GACGACGATCTCGCGTGCCGGGCCGGGCTGGTTCTCGAGTGCGCCGAGCAGCACGCGGCGCGACTCGTCGGCGTCGGCGACGCGCAGGTTGCGGCTGCCGGCCATGGCGAGGCCGAAGTCTTCGGGGTGGATCTCGTACTCGCGCACCTCGCCGTCCTTGAGTTCACCGACCAGCGTCGTGGCGCCGAGGCTGACCTCGTCCATGCCGTCCAGGCCATGCACGACGAGGACGTGGTTGGCGCCGAGCCGCGCCATGACGCGCGCCTGGATGCCGACGAGGTCGGGGTGGAACACGCCCATCAGCGTGTTCGGCGCGCCGGCCGGGTTGGTCAGCGGGCCGAGGATGTTGAAGATCGTGCGCACGCCCATCTCGCGCCGCACCGGGGCGACGTTCTTCATCGCGCTGTGGTGCAGCGGCGCGAACAAGAAGCCGATGCCGGTGGCCTCGACGCATTCGGCGACCTGCCCGGGGGCGAGGTTGATGTTGGCGCCGAGCGCCTCGAGCACGTCGGCCGCGCCCGACTTCGACGACACGCTGCGGCCGCCGTGCTTGGCCACGCGCGCGCCGGCGGCGGCGGCGACGAAGATCGTCGCGGTGGAGATGTTGAAGGTGTGCGAGCCGTCGCCGCCGGTGCCGACGACGTCGAGGAAGTGCTCGTGCGGCGGCGGCACGTGCACCTTGGTCGACATCTCGCGCATCACCGTGGCGGCGGCGGTGATCTCGCCGATGGTCTCCTTCTTGACGCGCAGGCCGGTGAGGATGGCGGCGGTCATCACCGGCGACACCTCGCCGGCCATGATCTGGCGCATCAGCGACAGCATCTCGTCGAAGAAGATCTCGCGGTGCTCGATCGTGCGTTGCAGGGCTTGCTGGGCGGTAATCGTCATGGCGGCGGTCTCGTCGTGCTTCGGGCGGCGTGGGTCAGACGTCGTGCGTCAGACGTCGTGCGTCAGGCGGCGGCGGGCAGGTCCTCGCCGCGCTCGAGGAAGTTGCGCAGCAACTCGTGGCCGCGCTCGGTGAGGATGGACTCGGGGTGGAACTGCACGCCCTCGACGTCGAGCGTCTTGTGGCGCACGCCCATGATCTCGCCGTCGTCGGTCCAGGCGGTGATCTCGAGGCAGTCGGGCAGGCTCGCGCGCTCGATCGCGAGCGAATGGTAGCGCGTGCATGTGAGCGGGTTCGGCAGGCCGCGGAAGACACCGACGCCGCGGTGATGCACCGGCGAGGTCTTGCCGTGCATGAGCTTTTGCGCATGGACGATGTGCCCGCCGAAGGCGGCGCCGATGCTCTGGTGGCCGAGGCAGACGCCGAGGATCGGCAGCTTGCCGGCAAAGGCCTTGATCGCCGCCACCGAGATGCCGGCCTCGGCCGGCGAGCAGGGGCCGGGCGAGATCACGAGGTGAGCGGGCTTGAGCGCCGCGATCTGCTCGAGGGTGATTTCGTCGTTGCGGTACACCTTCACCTTGGCACCGAGCTCGCCGAAGTACTGCACCAGGTTGTAGGTGAAGCTGTCGTAGTTGTCGATCATCAGCAGCATGGCGCTTCTCCCGCTCAAACCTGCGTGTCCAGGCCGCCTTCGGCCATTTCCGCGGCGCGCAGCATGGCCCGCGCCTTGTTCTGCGTTTCCTGCCATTCGGCATCGGGGTCGGAGTCGGCGACGATGCCGGCGCCGGCCTGGACGTGGATCTGGCCGTCCTTGAGCACCGCGGTGCGGATCGCGATCGCCAGATCCATGTCGCCGTGGAAGCCGAGGTAGCCGGCGGCGCCGGCGTAGATGCCGCGCTTGACCGGCTCGAGCTCGTCGATGATCTCCATCGCCCGCACCTTGGGCGCGCCCGACACCGTGCCCGCGGGGAAGGTGGCGCGCAGCACGGCGAGGGCGTTGAGGCCGTCCTTCAGGCGCCCTTCCACGTTGGAGACGATGTGCATCACGTGCGAGTAGCGCTCGATGGTGAACTGCTCGGTGACCTTGACCGTGCCGGTCTCGGACACGCGGCCGGCGTCATTGCGGCCGAGGTCGAGCAGTTGCAGGTGCTCGGCGCGCTCCTTCTGGTCGGCGAGCAGGTCCTGCTCGAGGGCGAGGTCTTCCGCCACCGTGGCGCCGCGCTTGCGCGTGCCGGCGATCGGCCGCACGGTGACCACCTCGTCCTCGAGCCGGGTGAGGATCTCGGGCGAGGCGCCGACGACGTGGAAGTCCTCGAAGTTGAAGTAGAACATGTAGGGCGAGGGGTTGAGCGAGCGGATCGCCCGGTACAGCGCCATCGGGCTTGCCGCGAAGGGCTTGCTCATGCGCTGCGACAGCACCACCTGCATGATGTCGCCGTCGACGATGTACTGCTTGGCGCAGCGCACGGCGTCCTTGAACGCCGCCTCGCCGAAGCTCGACACCGCGGGCGCCGACTCGGCGCGACTTTCGTCCGGCACCTGCACCGGCGCGCGCAGCCGCGCGAGCAGTTCGCGCAGGCGCCGCTGCGCGCGCTTGAAGGCGCCGGGCACTTCCGGCTCGGCATAGACGACGAGGGTGAGCTTGCCGCTGAGG
>JANJTU010000099.1 GCA_024710965.1 Thauera sp.
CGCGAATGCTTGTACTTTTGGAAAGTTGCGCTAGGCTCGAAAGCCGACCGTTCGATGAGCCCGCGAGGCCGCCATGGCGCAGCCGCAAGTCCCCACCTACAAGCTCTTCGGCGAGAAGGAACTGTGGCCTTCGCCCGAGCCGGTGCACTACGAGACCATCGCCGCGCGCAGCGCGCTGTACGATTGGGAGATCACGCCCCACAGCCATGACAGCCTGATGCAGATTGCCTTCCTGCAGGCGGGGGAGGCGCGCATGACCTTCGAGACGCAGAAGTTCGACCTCGTGCCGCCCTGCCTCGTCATGGTGCCGGCGCGCCACATCCACGGCTTTCGCTTCTCGCCCGACATGGCCGGCCACATCATCACCCTGCCGCAGGCCCTGCTCGGCGAGTTGCTTGCACTTTCGCCCGATCTGCGCGCGGCCTTCGACACCTTGCGCTACCTGCCGCTGGCGCACGATGCGCAGCGGCTCGAGCGCATGCGCCTGCACTTCGAGCAGTTCGGCCGCGAGTACGCCGGCCACCAGCCGGGGCGGATCAGCGTGCTGATCGCCACGCTCGGCCTGCTCGTCGTCGAGCTCGCGCGCGCCGGCGGCATCGCCGCCGAGCGGCCGGCGCAGGACCGCGTGCGCCAGCGCGTCGAGCGTTTTGCCGAGCTCATCGAGCAGCACTTCCGCGACTGGCAGCCGGTGAGCTTCTACGCCCGGCGGCTGGGCGTGTCGCCGCAGCAGCTCAACGCCGGCTGCCGGCGCGAGGCCGGCGCCAGCGCCCAGCGGATGATCCACGACCGCCTGCTGCTCGAGGCGCGCCGCCTGCTCGCCTATTCCGATCTCGACGTCACCGGCATCGGTTATGCGCTAGGCTTTCGTGATCCGGCCTACTTCTCGCGCTTCTTCACCCGCCACCAGGGCTTGTCGCCGTCGGCCTTCCGCCTGGCCCACGCCGAGCGCCTGGCCGAAAGCGGGCTGCCGCGCGAGGCCACCGTCGCCGCGGGCGGAACCCGGCGCGTGTGAGGTGGCCCAATATTTCTTTACGAGGCCATGCGTCGGCGCAGCCTTGCGCGCGGGCGGGGGCGAATCGGGGAGCGGGGGCGGGAGACGGCAATGATGCGTAGCGGCGATGACGGGCGGGACCACGGCCGGGCAGGCCTGGCCGGTGCGCGGGGCGGGGAGGCCAAAGGGGCGCGCGTGAGGCGATGATGGCCGAAGGGCGCCCCTCGGCTGCGGACTCGCCCGAGATCCTGCTCGCGCTGATCGACGCGCTGGTCGCCGAGCTCCATGCCGGCGGCGCGCCGCGGGCGCGGCTCGACAGCGCGCTCGACCGCGAGCTCGGCCTCGACAGCCTCGCCCGCGTCGAGCTGCTCGCCCGCATCGAGCGCCGCTTCGACGTGTGCCTGGCCGAGGACGTGCTCGAAACCGCCGAGACCCCGCGCGCGCTGCTGCAGGCGCTGGCCGCGGCGCGGCCGGCGGGCGCGGCGGCGGAGGGCGGCCATGCGCAGTTCGCCGCGCCGCTGCGCGCCGAGGGCCTGCCGGTGCATGCGACCGACCTGGTCGAGGTCCTGCACTGGCATGCGGCGCGCCACCCCACGCGCTGCCACGTCACCTTCTACCGCAGCGCGGACGAGACCGAAGCGCTGAGCTACGGCGAACTGGCCGAAGCCGCCGTGCACGTCGCCGGCGGCCTGCGGGGGCTGGGTGTGCGCCCCGGCCAGTGCGTGGCGCTGATGCTGCCCTCGGGGCTGGACTTCTTCCGCTGCTTCTTCGGCATCCTGCTCGCCGGCGCGGTGCCGGTGCCGATGTATCCGCCGGCGCGGCCGAGCCAGGTCGAGGACCACCTGCGCCGCCAGGCCGGCATCCTGCGCAACTGCGAGGCGGCGGTGCTGATCACCTTCGAGGCCGTGCGCCCGCTGGGGCGGATGCTGATCGGGCTGGTGCCGACGCTGCGCCATCTGGCCACCGCCACGGCGCTTTGCAGCGCGGCGCCGGCGGCGCGCCTGCCGACGCCGGTGGCGACCGCGCTGCTGCAATACACGTCCGGCTCCACCGGCGAGCCGAAGGGGGTCGTCCTCAGCCATGCCAACCTGCTCGCCAACATCCGCGCCTGGGGCGAGGTCGTCGGCCTGGACTCGACCGACGTTGCCGTGAGCTGGCTGCCGCTGTACCACGACATGGGCCTCATCGGCGCCTGGCTCGGCAGCCTCTACCACGCCTGCCCGCTGGTGCTGATGTCGCCGCTCGACTTCCTCGCCCGCCCCGAGCGCTGGCTGTGGACCATCCACCGCCACCGCGGCACCGTCACCGCCGCGCCCAACTTCGCCTTCGAGCTCTGCCTGCGCCGCCTCGCCGAGCAGGAGCTCGCCGGCCTCGACCTGTCGAGCTGGCGCATGGCGGCCAACGGCGCCGAGCCGATCAGCCCGCAGACGATGGAGCGCTTCGCCGCCGCCTTCGCCCGCTACGGCCTGCGTCCGGAGATCCTGACCCCGGTCTATGGCCTGGCCGAATGCACGGTCGGGCTGGCGGTGCCGCCCCTTGGCCGCGGCCTGCGCCTGGACCGCGTCGAGCGCGATGCCTTCATGACCGCGGGGCGGGCGCGGCCGGCCGCGGCCGAGGATGCGCAGGCGCTGCGTTTCGTCTGCTGCGGCCCGCCGCTGCCCGGCCACCGCGTGCGCATCGTCGATGCCGCCGGCGCCGAGCTCGCCGAGCGCCGTGTCGGCCGGCTGCAGTTCCGCGGCCCCTCGGCCACCGCCGGCTACCACCGCAACCCGGAGGCGACGCGCGCGCTGTTCGACGGCGACTGGCTCGACAGCGGCGACTATGCCTACCTCGCCGACGGCGAGCTCTACATCACCGGCCGCAGCAAGGACCTGATCATCCGCGGCGGGCGCAACTTCTACCCTTACGAGCTCGAGCAGGCGGTGGGTGAGCTGGCCGGCGTGCGCAAGGGCTGCGTTGCCGCCTTCGGCGTTGCCGATGCCGCCAGCGGCACCGAGAAGCTGGTCGTCGTCGCGGAGACTCGCGAGCGCGACGACGCCGCGCGCCGGGCCCTGAAGCAGCGCATCGTCGCGCTCGCCGCCGAGCTGCTCGGCCTGCCGCCGGACGTCGTCGTGCTGGCGCCGCCGCACGCGGTGCTGAAGACTTCCAGCGGCAAGATCCGCCGCGCCGCGGTGCGCGACCATTACCTGCACGGCACGCTCGGCGCGGCCACGCGCGCGCCCTGGTTGCAGGTCGGCCGACTGGCGCTGGCAAGCCTCGGCGGCCGTGTCCACCAAGGCCTGCAGCGCCTGCCGGCGTGGGCCTACGGCAGCTGGGTATGGGGCTGGTTCGGCCTGCTCGCCGCGCTGTCGGTGCCGGCGGTGGCGCTGCTGCCGCAGCTACGCCAGCGCTGGGCGGTGTCGCGCGCGCTGGCGCGCCTGTTCGGGCTCCTGACCGGCTGCCGGCTCGAGGTCGCCGGGCTCGACAACCTGCCTGCCGGCCCCTGCGTGTTCGTCGCCAACCACGCCAGCTACATCGACGGCATCGTCGTCGCCGCCGCGCTGCCCGCCCCGGTCGGCTTCGTCGCCAAGGCCGAGCTCAAGCGCCACGCCAGCCTGCAATCGTTCTTCGAGCGCCTGGGCGCGCATTTCGTCGAGCGCCTCGACGCCCGCCGCAGCGTCGAGGACGCCCGCGCCCTCGCCGCGGTGGCGACGCAGTGGCCGCCCCTGCTGTTCTTCGCCGAAGGCACTTTCGGCCCCGCGCCCGGCCTGCGCCCCTTCCACCTCGGCGCCTTCCAGGTCGCCGCGCAGGCACGCCTGCCGGTGGTGCCGGTGGCGCTCGCCGGCACCCGCGCGGTGCTGCGCGACGGCAGCTGGCTGCCGCGGCGCGGCGCGATCACCGTCACGGTGTGCGCGCCGGTGCCGCCCGAAGGCGAGGGCTGGCACGGCGTGCTCGCGCTGCGTGACCGTGTGCGCGCGGCGATCCTCACGCACTGCGGGGAGGAGGGGGGCGGGCAGCGCTGAGGCTGCTCGGGAGGCACGCGTTCGCGGATGGCGTCGTCGAGGGAAATCGCTTCCTCAATGATGAGGGCATTCGCCTGTCGGTATGAGTTTGGGATATCCTGCGGCCATCCTTACTCCCAGAAGTCGCGATGGCGGAAACGCAGGCAGCATCCTCTCCCTTCTTCGCGCACTCGACGACCAGTCCGGACAGGTCCGACTGGCAGTTGCTGTCGGACCACCTCGGCAATGTTGGACGCATGGCGAGCGAGCGTGCGGCGGTTTTCCATGGCCAGACCTTGGCCGAAGCCGCCGGACTTCTCCATGACCTCGGCAAGTACACCGCGGACTTCCAGCGTCGCCTTGCCGGCGACGCCATACGTGTGGACCACGCAACGCGCGGCGCGATGATCGCGATCGAGCGCTACGGCGGGCTCGGCCATCTGATCGCCTACGCGATCGCCGGTCATCATGCGGGGCTCGCCAACGGTCTCGAGAGCGGCGAGCGCACCGCGCTGCGCGAGCGCCTGCGCGGCACGGGCCTGCCCCCATTGCTGCCGCAATGGCAAGAGAAGGTCCGCCTGCCGGAGACCCTGGGCGACCTGCCCTTCAAGGGCGCCGGAGCCGGCGGGGCGATGTTCCAGGCCGCGTTCCTTGTCCGCATGCTGTTTTCCTGCCTGGTCGATGCCGACTACCTGGATACCGAGGCCTTCTACGACCGCGTCGCGCCGCCGGGCCAGCCGGCCGATCGCGGCCGGCTGCGCGCCGTCGAGCCGCCGCCGCTCGAGGCGCTGCGCGAACGCCTCGACGCCTGCCTCGCCGGCTTCAGCGCGGATTCCGACGTCAACCGCATCCGGGCGGACATCCTCGCGCATGTCAGGAGCGAAGCGCAGCGCGCCCCCGGCCTGTTCTCGCTGACCGTGCCCACCGGCGGCGGCAAGACGTTGGCGTCGCTCGCGTTCGCGCTCGACCATGCGATCCGCCACGGCCTACGGCGGGTGATCTTCGTGATCCCCTTCACCAGCATCGTCGAGCAGAACGCCGCGGTGTTCCGCCGCGCGTTGGGCGAGCTTGGCGATGCCGCGGTGCTGGAGCACCATAGCGCCTTCATCGCGCCCGAGCTTTCCCGCCACGATGCCGAGCGCTACCAGGCGCAGGAGAAGCTGAAGCTGGCGATGGAGAACTGGGATGCGCCGATCGTCGTCACCACTGCAGTGCAGTTCTTCGAAAGCCTGTTCGCTGCGCGGCCGTCGCAGTGCCGCAAGCTGCACAACGTCGCCGGCAGCGTGGTGATCCTGGACGAAGCCCAGACCCTGCCGCTGAAGCTGCTGCGTCCGGCGGTCGCCGCCATCGACGAACTGGCGCGCAACTACCGCAGCAGCGTGGTGCTGTGCACCGCCACCCAGCCCGCGCTGCAGGCGCCCGAGTTCGCCGGCGGGCTGGAGCAGGTCCGCGAGCTGGCGCCCGAGCCGCCCGCGCTGTTCCGCAAGCTGGAGCGCGTCCGGGTGCGTCACGTGGGCGAAGTGGACGACGTGGCGCTGACCGCGCACATGCGCGCGCACGAGCAGGTGCTGTGCATCGTGAACAACCGCCGCCATGCGCGCGCCGTGTTCCAGGCCATGGCGGACCTGCCCGGTGCGCGGCACCTGACGACGCTGATGTGCGCCCGCCACCGCAGCGAGGTGCTCGCCGGCGTACGGGAAGACCTGCGGCAGGGGCGGCCGTGCCGGCTCGTATCCACGAGTCTGATCGAGGCCGGGGTCGATGTGGACTTTCCTCTGGTGTTGCGTGCCGAGGCCGGGCTGGATTCCATCGCCCAGGCCGCCGGCCGCTGCAACCGCGAGGGGCGGCGCGCTGCCGCGGCCAGCGAGGTGCTGGTGTTCGCCACCGCCAACCCCGACTGGGCGCCACCGCCGGAACTGAGACAGTTCGCCCAGGCCGCGGCGACGGTGCTGCGCCGCCATGC
>JANJTU010000104.1 GCA_024710965.1 Thauera sp.
GCGCGGCACCGCGCTGGCGCGCGACTGGCAGCGCGACCCCGCCACCGTGCCGCTGCTCGACGAGGCGGGCTACCTCGAACTGCTCGCCGACTTCGTCGAACGCCTGTCGCCGACGATCCTGCTCCAGCGCCTGGGCAGCGAGGTGCCGCCGGCGCTGAAGCTGGCGCCGCACTGGAACCTGCGTCTGTCCGAACTCGCACCGCGCCTGTCGGCCGAGCTGGCGCGGCGCGGGACGTGGCAGGGCTGCCGTTGGGATGCGCCGTGAGGGCGGTGGATACGGTGTGCGCGACGCGTGCCACCGACCAGGTCCCGATGCATTCGGGCTACCGGCCCTGGCCCCGTATCCGCGCTTGCGGTGCAAGGATCCCGCGGTGCTCGACCACCGGGTCTTCAGCCGCAAGGCGGTCACCGGCGAGGACGGAGAACTCATACTGGCCTACTCTGTTTCCAGTAGTTACAGATTTTTGGGGGCACAGTATGATCCGGCCCGCCTCGTGCGCGAGGCGGCATCGGCCCGTCTGCCTCCGCCTGCATCACCAAGGCAACGGTAGTGGGCAAGCTCGGGAAAGCGCCAGCAAATCGACGGAACCTGCCCGTCTACACGAACAAGAACGGATCGATCATGAGTCGAAGGTGGTTTTCCCGCATGCAGGTGCGCCTGCTGTTGCTAATCCTTGTTGCTGTCCTGCCCTTCCTTGCCATCATCGTCAACACCGGGATCGAGCAACGCGCAGAGGCGGTCGCAGCGGCAGAGGGGCTCGCATTGCGTACCGCACAGCAGATCGCGACGCGGCAGCGGGAGATGGTCAGCCACGTCCACCAACTGGTTGAAGGGCTGGCGCAGGCGCCCGAGATCCGCGACCTGCGCTCTCCCTCCGAGTGCAGCGCCTGGCTGGCGCGGATCGCGACGCTCAACCAGCTCTATGCCGACGTCTTTATCGCGGGGCGTGACGGCAGGATGGTGTGCCGCTCCAAGTCGTTCGAGGGCGTCGTCGATGTCGCCGACCGCGCCTATTTTCGCCGCGCGCTCGAACGTCGGGATTTCTCCATTGGCGACTTCAATCTCAGTCGCTTCACCGGCAAGCCCATTGTCGTCTTCGCTCACCCCGTTTTTGACGGCAACGACGAGATCACCGGCGTCGTGGGCCTCGCTGCCGAGCCGGCGGCATTCGACGCGCTGCTGCGGGAGACCTTCCTCCCTGAAGGCTCGGTCGTCACGATTCTGGACCGGCGGGGCGTCATCCTCGCCCGCCTTCCCGACCCGGACGGCCTGGCGGGCCGCACGATCCCCGAACTGGCGCAGTTCGAGTCGGCCATCGTGGATGCCAGACCCTTGGTCATGGAGTCGATGTGGCTCGACCAGATTCCCCGGATATCGGCGATTGTTCCGGTGTTGAGCACTTTTGGTGATCTGTATGTGCGTGTCGGCATTCCCACTGCAGTAGTGCAAGCGAGCGCTTCAGCGGTGGTGCGGCGGAACCTCGAGCTCTTTGCCGGCGCCGCAATACTGGTGCTGATGCTGGGCTGGCTGGCGGCGCGGTATCTGGTCCTGCGGCCGGTGCGCGATCTGTCCGAGACGGCAAGGCGGCTCGGATCGGGCGACCTGGGCGCGCGTTGCAACCTGCCCGCAGATGGCGGTGAACTGGGAGAGCTGGCACGTACCCTGAACGACATGGCTCATCACATCGAAGGGTCGATGACGAAGCTCGCCGCCGCCGGTCAGGAGGTTCGGCGCAGCAATCGTGCCTTGCGGGTGTTGAACGCGGTGACCGACGTGGTGGCACGAGCTGTCGACGAGCGGCAGTTGATGGAGGACATCTGCCGCACGGCGGTGGATACGGGCGGCTACCGCATGGCCTGGGTCGGCCTTGCCTTGCAGGACATCGTCAAAACCGTCAGGCCGTTTGCCCATGCCGGCTATGAGGCGGGCTTTCTCGATCTGATTGCAATCACCTGGGCCGACACGGAAGACGGGCAGGGCCCTTCAGCTACGGCGATCCGCTCCGGCCGGACCTGCGTCGTACGCAATATCGCCACCGATCCGCGTTTCGCTTTGCAGCGCAAGGAGGCGCAGCGGCGCGGTTACGCGTCTGCGCTGAGCATCCCGCTCGGTAACCAGAACGCGTTCGGCGTCCTCACGGTCTTTGCGGGTGACGCGGATGCCTTCGATGGCGAGGAGACATCCCTCCTCGAGAAGGCTGCCGAGGAGCTTGTCTTCGGCATCCACAACCTGCGCATGCGGGCCGCGGGGCGGGCAGCCGAAACCGCGCTGGAGTTGCGCAACTGCGCCATCGACGCAAGCCATAACGGGCTCGCCATTTATCGCTACACGCCGCCGGCGGGGATCGTCAGCGCCAATCCGGCGCTGCGCAAGCTGGCGCCGAGCTTGGCGGAATCGGCGAGCATGGACCTGCAGGCCTTGAGCCAGGCCGGTTTTGATCCACGGGGGTGGGAGCAGCTTTGCGGCCTCCTGGCCGCCAGACGCGAAGGCGAAGTCATGCTCTGCCTGGAGCGCGACGCGGGCGATACCGTCTGGCTGGAGACTAGCGTCACGCTGGTCGAGCGCGAGAACCACGGGATCGACCATGCGGTGCTCGAGTTCCGCGATATCACGGAAAGGCATCGCTATCAGGAACAACTGGCCCATCAGGCGAACCACGACGTGCTGACTGGCCTTCCCAACCGCAATCTGCTCGTCGATCGCCTGCAGCAGGCCCTTTCGCAGGCGGCGCGTGCTGGTCAGACCCTGTTCGTGCTGTGGCTGGATGTGGATCGGTTTCAGATTGTCGATGACAGCTTCGGCCGCGCGGTCGCAGACGCTGCGCTGGTCAATATCGGCCAGCGTCTGCTCGAGGCGGCCGACGGCTGCAGCACCGTGGCACGGCTTGGGGGAGACGAGTTTGTCCTGATTGCCGACCGGTTGCCGAGCCAGCAAGCCGTCGTCTCGCTTGCCAACCGGTTGCTCGAGAGGCTCCGTCAGCCGCTCGGTGTGGGCGAGAAGGAATTGCGCCTGACCGCCAGCATCGGCGTGGCCGAGAGCTGCGCTACCGCGCCGGAGGTCGATGCTGTGCTCCGCAACGCCAATGTGGCGATGTTCCGCGCGAAGGAAGTCGGCCGCGACACCTTCTGTTTCTATGATTCGAGCATGAATGCCCGCGCGACCTCGCGCTTGCATCTCGAGATCGAGTTGCGGCGGGCTATCGAGCGCGGCGAGCTGGCCCTCGCCTATCAGCCCAAGGTCGATCTGCTCACGGGCGAGATAACCGGGGTCGAGGCCCTATGCCGCTGGCGGCATCCGGAGTCGGGCATGGTGTCACCCGGCGAGTTCATTCCGATCGCCGAGGAAAGTGGTCTGATCCTGCCAATTGGCCGCTGGGTGCTGGAAACCGCCTGTGCGCAGATGCGTCAATGGCTGGACGCTGGTCTGGATTGCCGGCGCATGGCGGTCAATGTGTCCCCCGTGCAGTTCTTCCGTGACGATCTAGTCACCGAGGTGTCTGGCTTGCTGTCGCGCTTCCGGCTACAACCCGCATCGCTGATGCTGGAGATCACAGAAAGCACGCTGACGACTGATCCGCCGCGGGCGATCGCCATGATGCGGCACCTGAAGGCGGTCGGGGTGAAGCTTGCGATTGACGATTTCGGTACCGGATACTCGTCGTTGAGCGCATTGAAACACTATCCCATCGACTATCTGAAGGTGGACCGGGCCTTCATCACGGACCTGACAACCAACGCCACGGACGCGGCGATCGCGGTATCGATCGTCTCATTGGCACACAGCCTCAATTATCGCGTCATCGCCGAGGGTGTCGAGACCGAAGGCCAATTGCTCTACCTGCGCGGCCGGGGTTGCGACGAAATGCAGGGCTATCACTTCTCGCCCCCCGTCTTCCCCGAAGTCCTTTCCGAAATGCTCACCGCTGGTCAGAGGCTGGCCTTCCCGGCGCAGACGGATCTCCTCGAACGCACGCTGCTGCTCGTCGATGACGAACCGTCGATGCAATCGGCTCTGCGTCGCGTGCTGTGGCGGGAGGGCTACACGCTCCTGTTTGCCAGCAATGCGCCTGAGGCCCTCGATTTGCTGGCGCGGCATTCGGTCGCGGTCGTGATCTCCGACTTTCGCATGCCGGGTATGGATGGCATCCAGTTCCTCGACCGGGTCAGGGTGCTGCATCCGAAGACCATTCGCGTCGTTCTTTCCGGATATTCCGACATCAAGGTCGTCACCGATGCGATCAATCGCGGTGCGGTTTTCCGTTTCCTGCATAAACCGTGGGATAACCGCGAGCTTCTCGAGGCGATCCGGGCCGCATTCGAGCGCTTTGAACTCGAGGTGGCCAACGTGACCGCGGCAGGCGACGCGACGATCGCACGAAGCGAAGACCCCCGCCGCAGCGAGACGTCGGCCGCGCTCTGACCGAGCTGCGGCTGGCCTGCCTGCCTGCGCTCGGGTAGCATCGCCGGCCTCCCTTCGCGCAGATCCGACCCCATGCACCAGCCCGCCCGCGCCTGCGGCATCGACTTCGGCACTTCCAATTCCACCGTCGGCTGGCTGCGGCCGGGCGAATCGACGCTGCTCGCGCTCGAGGACGGCAAGCCGACCCTGCCCTCGGCGGTGTTCTTCAACGCCGACGAGGACTCCACCGCCTTCGGCCGCGCCGCGCTGGCGGAGTATCTCGACGGCTACGAGGGCCGCCTGATGCGCGCGCTGAAGAGCCTGCTCGGCAGCAG
>JANJTU010000109.1 GCA_024710965.1 Thauera sp.
CAGCGACACTGCGCGGCGACAGCAACTTTCTGATGGCTGCATTCATGGTTTCACTCCTTGGCAGCCGACTTGGCCAGAAAGGCTTCGACAGAGGCGCGGTGCTCGCTGCTGGTGTAGCAGATGCCCTGCGCCTGGCTGCCCTGCGCGAACACGTCGTGCGCGCTCAGCTCGAAGCTCTGGTTGAGGATGGTCTTGCCCAGCGCGAGGGCCGTCGCCGAACCGCGGCTCAGCTCCGCGGCCCAGGCCTGCGCCTCGGCCACGAGGGTCTCGGCGGATGCCGTGCGATCGACGATGCCTAGGGCGGTCGCCTCTTCGAGCTCGACCTTGCGGCCCGAAAAGATCAGCTCCTTGGCCTTGGCCAAGCCGACGCGTCGGGGCAGGAAGTACATGCCGCCGCCGTCTGGAATGATTCCCCGGTTGATGTACGACCAGGTGAAGCTCGCCGTTTCGCTGGCGACGATGAAGTCGCATGCGAGAGCCGTGTCGGCGCCGAGGCCGGACGCCGCGCCGTTGACCGCCGCGATCGTCGGCTTGGGCATCGTGTGAAGGAGCGCCTGGGTATGGTGAACCCGTTGCTGGCGGTGCCAGCCGTTGAAGGCGATCTCGCCGGTCGGCGCCTGCATGCGCCGCTCCATGCCGGCGACGTCGCCACCGGCGCAGAACCCCTTGCCGTTGCCGGTGAGCACCAGGGCGCGGATCGACTTGTCCGCAGCGACGCGCTCCAGCGCGGCGATGAACTGGGTGCGCATGTCGTCGCTCATCGCGTTGCGCTTTTCGGGCCGATTCAGGTAGATCGTGGCGATCCCGGACCTGACCTGCAGATCAATGAGGGCGGGTGTTTCCAATTTGGCTTCCTTGAACTCTCGAAGGGGTTGTTCGATGGCCGTGGTATGGCGCGCCATACAGAGGGCACTCAGTTGGTGATGTGCGCGGCCTTGACGATCCTGGCCCAGCGCTCGATCTCGGCGCGCACGTACTGGTCGTACGCTTCGGGCGTGCCCGCGCTCACGATCAGGCCCTCGGACTGGACGCGCTCGCGGAAGATGGCGCTCTCGGCCGCCTTCTTCGCCGCCGCGTTCAGCTTCGCGATCACCTCGGGCGGCGTGCCCGCCGGCGCGTAGATGCCGTACCAGCTGTCGGCCACGTAGCCTGGCAGCCCCGCCTCGGCGACCGTCGGCAGATCGGGGTGGGCCGGCGAGCGCTCCGCCGTCGTCACCGCAATCGCCCGCAGCTTGCCGCTCTCCACGAAGCCGCCCACCGCTGCGGCCGTGCCGAACATCATGTCCACCTGCCCGCCCAGCAGGTCGGTCAGCGCCGGCCCCGCCCCGCGGTAGGGCACGTGCACCAGATCGACCTGGCCCATATGCTTGAAGAGCTCCCCGGCCAGGTGGGCCGAGGTGCCGTTGCCCTGGGAAGCGAAGGTGAGCTTGCCCGGGTTCGCCCGCGCCACCGCGAGGATGTCCTGCACCGTCTTGTAGGGGCTCTCGGGCTTGACCACCAGGACGTTGGGCGAGCGCGCGACGAGCATCACCGGCGCGAAGTCCTTGTCGGTGTCGTACGGCAGCTTGGCCATCATGCTCGGATTGACCGCGTGCGCGATCGTCGAGAGGACCAGCGTGTAGCCGTCGGGCGTGCTCTTGGCCACCGTATCGGTGCCGATCACCGTGCTCGCGCCCGGCTTGTTCTCGACCACCACCGGCACGCCCAACTCCTTCGACATCTCGTTGCCCAGCGTGCGCGCCACCAGATCGGTGCCCCCGCCCGGCGAGAACGGCACCACGATGCGGATCGCCTTCTCCGGGAAGGCCGCCTGCGCCGCGGGCAGGCCGACCGCGCCGAGCACGGCGGTCGCGGTGGCAAGCGTCAGGGCGCGCTTGAATCGTTGGGTGAGGAAGCTTCGCATCGTCGTCTCCTGGTTATCGATCGTCATTCGGCGCCTGCCGATGTCCGCAGACATTCGGCTCGATCGGCCTTGCTGCGTGGTCACACTGTATGCGCCGAGCCGTTCTCACACACCCCCGTAATTCCATCTAATGGAATTTATGCCCCTCGTCCCTGGCCCCCTGGGCGCGCCCGAAGCGGGAGTCTCCTCCTCTCGGCGGCAGTGCATAAGGGCATGGGACAAATACGAGCTATACTCTTCACGCATGGATCTTCGTCAGCTCGAATACTTCGTCGCTGTCATCGACAGCGGCAGCTTCAGTCGCGCCGCCGTTGTCCTGAACCTCACGCAGCCCAGCCTCAGCCGCCAGATCGCGCTGCTCGAGGCCGAGCTGGGGCAGAGGCTGCTGGTCAGGACGGGGCACGGCACGACACCCACCGAAGCGGGAGAAGCGCTGCTCGTCCATGCGCGCGGAATGCTCGACGCGGCCAGACGGGCGCGCGACGAGTTGCGCGAGATGCACGAGAGCCCCGCCGGCCGGGTCATCGTCGGCATGCCCCCGCGGGTCGCGGTGGGATTGAGCGTGCCCTTCGTGGAGCGATTCCGGGCGCGCTTTCCGCGCGCCGTGGTCACGATCCTGGAGGGGCTGAGCGTCTCGCTGCGCGAGTCGCTCATCGCGGGTCGGCTCGACCTCGCGCTCCTCTTCGATCCCCCCGCCTCGCCGCAACTCGAGTACGAGCCATTGATGCGCGAGCAGCTGGTGCTGGTGGCACCGGCCGGCACGAAGCTGCCCGGCCGGGTCGCCTTGAGCGCGCTGGCCGACTATCCGATGGTGTTGCCGAGCGCTCCGAATTCGATTCGGAGCCTGGTGGAAGCCCTGCTGCGGCCAATGCGCATCGAGCTCCGGGTGTTGGCGGAAGTGGGCGCCGTTCCGACCGCCCTCGCCCTCGTCCACAAGGGAATCGGCGCCAGCGTGCTGCCCACCAGCGCGCTCTCCGACGCGCGGCATGACACGCTGCCGCGCGCGACGATCGGCCCGCCCGAGATCTGGAACACCCTCGTCCTGGCGACCCCTCTTGCCCGGCCGGCGACCCGCCTCACGCGCGAGGCGGCGCAGCTCCTGCGCGAGTTGGACTTCCGCCAGCCGCCCGCGTCCTGACCGGGGGGGGAAGCACATCAGCGGGCCGCTGATCGCTGGGCGAGAGGTGGCCGCACCCTTGCCGCCGCGCGCCATGGCCTCACTCGTTCTTGATCCCATGCTCCGTCACGAAGGCCTTCCAGCGCGCCGCCTCGTCACTGGCGAGCCGTCCCAACGCCTCGGGCGTGCTGACGGAGATCTCGACCCCTTCGCTTTCGATGCGCTTGATGAACGCATCGCTCCGGGCCGCCCTCTTGAGGACGGCGTTGAGCTTGGCCACGATCTCGGGCGAAGTGCCCGCCGGCGCAAAGACGCCGTACCACACGTCCGCCGCGTAGCCGGGAACCCCGGCCTCGGCGACCGTCGGCACGTCGGGCCACGCCGGCGAGCGCTTCTCCGAGGTCACCGCCAGGGCGCGCAGCTTGCCGCTCTTGAGGAAGGGCGCGCTGCTCGGCACGCTCGTGACGGCAAAGTCGGTCTGACCGCCAAGGAGGTCGGTGATCTGCGGGCCGGCGCCCCGGTACGGGACGTGGATGAAGGACACTCTGGC
>JANJTU010000192.1 GCA_024710965.1 Thauera sp.
GCCGGGCATTCGGTGTAGCTGCGGTAGCGCGACAGCAGCACGCGGATGTGCATCTTGTAGGCCTTGCTCTCGAGCCAGTCGAAGAAGTGGCGCACGCCGTACCAGTAGCGCGGCCACGAGCTGTCCCAGTTCTTCCACTTCGGGTCGCCCTCGAACAGCCAGGCGCGGTGCTCGGGCGGCAGCTCGCGCACCGGGATGTCCATCGCCACACCGTACTTCTTCGCCATCTTCGCCAGGTCGTCCTGGCATTCGCGGTAGCTCTCGGTCTGCCAGGGCTTGACCGCGCCTTCGGCCAGCGTCTTCGAGTCGTCGGGCACGACCAGGCCGTAATCGACGCCGATGACGCGGCCGAAGCCGCGGCAGGTGTCGCAGGCGCCGATCGGCGAGTTGAACGAGAACAGGCCGGGCGTGGCGTCCGAATAATGGATGTCGCAGTCGGCGCAGTGCAGGCCGGAGGAGTAGCGCCACACCGCCGCGCCGCCCGCCAGCGCTTCGCCCGCGGCATACACGGCGAGGCGGCCGTGGCCGCGCGCGAGCGCCGTCTCCAGCGCCTCGGCGAGGCGCGCGTCCTCGGCGCTGGAGGCACGGAAGCGGTCCTGCACCACCTGCAGCACGTCGGCCCTCTCGCCATCCTTGCCCGCCGTGCCGGCCGCGGCGATGCGTTCCTGGATGCGGGTATAGCCCTGCGCGTTGAGCAGCTGGGTGACTTCGTCGGCGCTGAAGTTCGACGGCACCGTCACCGGGAAGCACACCACCAGGCGCGGATCGTCCGCTTGCGCGGCGCGCGCGCGCAGGTCGGCGGCGATGCTGTCGGCCGAGTCGCGCCGCACCGGCTGGCCGCAGCCGCGGCAGTGCAGGCGGGCGGCGCGGGCGTAGAGCAGCTTGAAGTGGTCGGCGAGCTCGGTCATCGTGCCGACCGTCGAGCGCGAGGTGCGCACCGGGTTGGTCTGGTCGATCGCGATCGCCGGCGGCACGCCCTCGATGCGGTCCACCTGCGGCTTGTCCATGCGGTCGAGGAACTGGCGTGCGTAGGGCGAGAAGGTCTCGACGTAGCGGCGCTGGCCTTCGGCGTACAGGGTGTCGAACACCAGCGAGGACTTGCCCGAGCCGGACACGCCGGTGACCACGGTGAGGCGGTTCAGCGCCAGGTCGAGCGACAGGTTGCGCAGGTTGTTCTGGCGCGCGCCGCGGATGCGGATCGCGTCGGGCGCGGCAGGCTGCCCGGCGGGGCGGTCGGAATGCGGAGCGGAGGAGGGCATGGCGGCAGGGGTCGGCGGACGAGGCGCCATTCTAGGCGCGGACCGGCTTCCGACCGATAGCCGCCGGCGGTGTTCCGCCCCGCGCCGGCGTCCGCCCGCCGGCGCCTTGGCAGGCCGACGGCCGGGGCGGCGGCGGGCCGGCCAGGGCGCCGAACGGGCCGACGCCGGCGCCCCGGATTCGGCGCCCCGGATTCGGGGCGCCGGGTGGCGGCCGCTCAGTCGGCCGCAGCGTCCTTCGCGTCGGCGGCGCCGGCCTCGGGCTTGCGCCGCACCGACTCCGCCGCCTCGCGCCCGACTTCCTGCAACTTCTCCGCCGCCTCGCGGGTCGCCTCGACGATGCGGCGGGTGGCCTGTTCGGTGGCGTCGCGCGCAGCGCGCGCGGCCCCGGCGGCCGCCTCCTGCAGTTCCTCGGCGCTCGGCGCGCGCGCCTCGGCGCCCTCGGCGGCCGCGTCGCGCAAGGTTTCGGTGACCGCATCCACCGCCGCCGCGCCGGCTTCGCCCGCCTTGCTCACCGCCTCGCCCGCCTTCTGCACCGCCTCCTTCGCCGCCTGCGCTGCCTCGTTGGCGGAACGCTCGGCCTTCTCCGCCGGCGTGTCCGGGCTGCAACCGGCGCTCAGGATCAGGGAACAGGTGGCCAGGGCGGCCAGCAGGGATTTCATCGAAGATACCTCGTCGGGTCGGGGGAAGGTCGGGACTGGAGTCTGCACCGAGGATTACGGATTGCGGCCGTCAACACAAGACGGCCGGCGTGGCGGTAACACATGGAGACCGGCGCAGGGGGGCGCGAGAATACCTGAGCCTCCTGTCGCGCACCACCGTCATGCCGCTCCGCAGCGGGCGACGCCGGCCGCGGCGCTCGCCACCGAGGCCGCAGCCGGCACGGCGACGGCACGCGAAGCAGCGCTTGAAGGCGGCCTTTTTCTGTATAAAAATACAGTCATGTCCCTCGCCGCCGCCCCCCTCTCCAGCCTTCTGCAGCGCCCCGACCTGTGGCGCGGCGCGCAGCTCGCCCGCCCGCCACAGGCAGGTGTGCCGAGCGGCTTCGCCGCGCTCGACGCGGCGCTGCCCGGCGGCGGCTGGCCGTGCGGCGCGCTCACCGAACTGCTGGCGCCACGCCCGGGCGGTGGCGAAGTGTCGCTGTTGCTGCCGGCGCTGGCCGGACTGGACGCGGCCGCGGGCTGGATCTGCCTCGTCGCCCCGCCCTGGCAGCCGCACGCGCCGGCCTGGCACGCCGCCGGCATCGGGCTCGGCCGCCTGCTCGTGATCCGCGCCGAGGCGCGCGACGCCGCCTGGGCCTGCGAACAGCTGCTCGCGAGCGGCGCCTGCGCCGCGCTGCTGGCCTGGCTGCCGCAGGCCGACGCGCGCGCCCTGCGCCGGCTGCAGCTGGCGGCGGCCGAGCGCAGCAGCCTCGCCTTCGTGTTCCGCCCGCCGGCCACCGCCGCCGGCGCCTCGAGCGCGCCGCTGCGGCTGGCGCTGGAGGCCGCGCCAGGCGGGCTCGCGGTGCGCATCCTGAAGCGGCGCGGCCCGCCGCTGGCGCAGCCCCTGCCGCTGGCGGTGCCGCGCCCGCTGGCCTGGGAGCGGCTGCGCCCGGCACCCGCGCCCGCTGCCGGCCAGCCGCCTTCGGTCGCCGCCATCGCTGCCGCCGTCCCCCCTGCGCCTGTCCCCGCAAGCCTCGCCGCGCAGTCCGCCGCCGGCCGCGCGCTGTCGGCCTCGCTGTCGGCCTCGCTGTCGGCCTGAAAGCGAGGCGCGCCGATGCTGTGGCTGGCGATCCACCTGCCCCGCCTCGCCATCGAGGCGGTCGCGGCCCGCGCACCGGCCGTCACCGTCGAGCGCGGCCGGGTCGGGGTGGCCGACGCCTGCGCCGAGGCTGCCGGCATCGTCCCCGGCATGCGCCTCTCCAGCGCGCTCGGGCTGGCGCCGGCGCTGAGCGCCTGCACCGCCGACCCCCGCCGCCAGGCCGCCGCGCTGGCGCGCCTCGCCTGCTGGGCCGGCCACTTCAGCCCGCAGCTCAGCCTCGCGCCGCCGAACGAGCTCCTGCTCGAGATCGGCGGCTGCCTGCGCCTGTTCCAGGGCGCCGCCCCCCTGTTGCGCGCGGTGGACGCCGGCTGCAGCGCCCAGGGCCACGACCATCGCCTCGGCCTCGCCCCCACCCCGCTCGCCGCCCAGTGGCTGGCGCGCGCCGGTGCGGAGGCGGCGGCAGATGCCGTGGAGGTGGCGACGGATGCGACGCATGCGCCTGGCGCGGCGGCGGAGCAGGAGGCAGCCGGTGCGACCGATGCGGCAAGTGCCGCGGGGACGGCGAGTGCGGTGGGCGTGGCGGACGGGCAGGGCAGTACGACACGGCTGCGCGCCCGCCTCGCCGCCCTGCCGGTGGACGTGCTCGGCCTCGCTCCGCGCCAGCGCCAGGGCCTGGCCGCGCTCGGCCTCGACAGCGTCGGCCAGCTGCTCGCCCTGCCCGCCGCCGGCCTCGCCCGCCGCTTCGGCCCGGAACTGCCGCTGCAGCTCGCGCGCGCGCTCGGCGAGGCGCCCGACCCGCGCCCGCCCTTCGTCTTTCCCGCGCACTTCGCCCAGGCGCTGGAGCTGCCCGCCCGCGTCGACCAGGCGGATCGGCTGCTGTTCGCCGCCCGCCGCCTGCTGCTCGCGCTCGCCGGCTGGCTCCACGCCCGCAGCGCCGGCATCCGCCACTGCACGCTGACGCTGGTGCACGACGACGCGCCACCGAGCGCGCTCGCGCTCGGCTTTGCCGGCCCGACGCGCGACGCCGAGCGCCTGCAGCGGGTGCTGCGCGAACGTCTCGAGCGCCTCGTGCTCACCGCCCCGGTCATCGCCCTGCACCTCGCCGCCGACGCCGCGGAAGACTTGCCGGGGCGCAGCGCCGCGCTGTTCGGCGCCGGCGGCGGCGCGGCGATCGCGCCGGTGCTCGAACGCCTGCGCGCCCGCCTCGGCGACGCCGCGGTGCACGGCCTGGCGCTCGTCGCCGACCACCGTCCGGAATGCGCCACGCGCGCGGTGGCCTGGCCGGTCGCCGCCAGCGCCGCCCCGGCCGGCCCCCGCCCGCTCGG
>JANJTU010000215.1 GCA_024710965.1 Thauera sp.
CGCGCGCGTCGCGCTCACCGACGGCCGCACGGCGACGCTGCGCGCGGCCGAGGAACGCCAGCCGAACCTGGTGCTGTTCGACCTGTGTCTCGACTACTCGACCAGCACCCGCATCGCGCTGACGCGCGCCGACCAGTGCGGTCTGGGCGCGCTGCGCGTGGTCACCGGCACCTTCCAGAAGGCCGGCTTCAAGGTCAGCGTGATCGACGACGTCGCCGGGCTGATCGCGCTGCGCACCGTCGCGATGCTCGCGAACGAGGCCGCCGACGCGGTGCTGCAGCGGGTGGCGAGCGCGCGCGACGTAGATACGGCGATGCGCCATGGCACCAACTACCCCAAGGGCGGCCCGCTCGCGTGGGCCGACCAGCTCGGCGCGGGATTCGTCGTCGAGGTGCTGGCGAACCTCCAGGAGCACTACGGCGAGGAGCGCTACCGCGTGTCGCCGCTCTTGCGCCGCAAGGCCTGCAACGGGGAGGCGATGTATGACTGAGGCGGGCTATCGCGATCTCACGAACGGGCTCGATCCCCAGCTCGTCGCCGAGCGCGTGCGCGACGGCATGTCGGAGAACGACCGCGTGCTCCACGCCAACGGCATCCGCTTCGAGGCGATCGGCCCCGGTTACGCGAAGGTGACGATGACGGTGCGCGAGGACATGCTCAACGGCTTCGACATCTGCCACGGCGGCTTCATCACGCTGCTCGCCGACACCGCTTTCGCCTACGCGTGCAACAGCGGCAACGAGCAGACCGTGGCGTCCGGCATCAGCCTCGACTTCATGGCGCCGGGGCGTCCCGGGGAGGTGCTGTGCGCCGAGGCGAAGGAAGTCTTCGCCGCCGGTCGTACCGGCGTGTACGACATCAGCGTCACCAACCCGAAGGGCGAGCTGATCGCGGTGATGCGCGGCAAGTCCTATCGGCTGAAGGGAAGGGCGGTCGTCGAGTTGTGAAATGAATGGCGTTTGACGCGGGTCACCCGGGATTCCCCAGCTTCGGGGAATAATTCCGGTCTCATATGAAATCCGCGCAAACCGAAGAAACCAGGAGGAGAGAGAGCAATGCCCGTAAAGACCCCGTCGCCCGGCGATCTGGAACCGATCGAGAAGGCCAGCCAGGACGAACTGCGCGCCCTGCAGCTCGAGCGCCTGAAGTGGAGCGTGCGCCACGCCTACGAGAACGTGCCGCACTACCGCAAGGCCTTCGACGCCAAGGGTGTGCACCCGGACGACCTGAAGTCGCTCGCGGACCTCGCGAAGTTTCCCTTCACCGCGAAGGGCGACCTGCGCGACAACTACCCCTTCGGCATGTTCGCAGTGCCGCGCGAGAAGGTCGCGCGCGTGCATGCGTCGTCCGGTACCACCGGCAAGCCGACGGTGGTGGGCTACACGCTGAAGGACATCGACACCTGGGCGACGGTCGTCGCGCGCTCGATCCGCGCTTCGGGCGGGCGCGCCGGCGACATGGTGCATATCGCGTACGGGTACGGGCTGTTCACCGGTGGGCTGGGCGCGCACTACGGCGCCGAGAAGCTCGGCTGCACGGTGGTGCCGATGTCCGGCGGCCAGACCGAGAAGCAGATCCAGCTGATCCAGGACTTCAAGCCCGACATCATCATGGTGACGCCGTCCTACATGCTCACGGTGCTCGACGAGATGGAGCGCATGGGCATCGATCCGCATCAGACCTCGCTGAAGGTCGGCATCTTCGGCGCCGAGCCGTGGACGCAGGCGATGCGCGCGGCGATGGAGGCGCGCGCCGGCATCGACGCGGTCGACATCTACGGCCTGTCGGAGGTGATGGGGCCGGGGGTGGCCAACGAGTGCATCGAGGCCAAGGACGGCCCAGTGATCTGGGAAGACCACTTTTACCCCGAGATCATCGACCCGCATACGGGCGAAGTGCTGCCGGACGGCTCCGAGGGCGAGCTGGTGTTCACCACGCTGACCAAGGAAGCGATGCCGGTGATCCGCTACCGCACCCGCGACCTCACGCGCCTGCTGCCGCCGACGGCACGCAGCATGCGCCGCATGGCGAAGATCACCGGGCGCTCGGACGACATGCTGATCATCCGCGGCGTGAACCTCTTCCCGACCCAGGTCGAGGAGCTGATCTGCAAGAACCCGAAGCTCGCGCCGCAGTACCTGCTGGAGGTCGACAAGGACGGCCACATGGACACCCTTACCGTGAAGGTCGAGATCAATCCGGAGGCCAACGTCGGTCGCCACCCGGAGCAGAAGGAAGCGCTCGCGAAGGAGCTCCAGCACGACATCAAGACCTTCATCGGCGTGTCGGCGAAGGTGCATGTGTGCGAGCCCTTCGCGATCGAGCGTGTGACGATCGGCAAGGCCAAGCGGGTAGTGGATCGCCGGCCGAAGGAGTGATCCGTGGTGGGAGCGTTGTGTTGTAGCAGGGCTGTGTTGCGGGAGTTCTCTGTTGTGGGAGCGGCTTCAGCCGCGAAGCAGCGTTCCCGCAGCCTGACGCGCCCATTCGCGGCTGAAGCCGCTCCCACGAAAACCCCGGCATTCCCGAATGGGGCAACTCCCACGCAAAGACAGGCATTCTGAGGCCGCTCCCGCAGAGGAGCGTGCCGCAGGGACAAGGAAGGAGGAGACAAGAGCATGTATACCCAAGCACTGGACATCCCGCAGCAGAACGCCGAGAAGGCGCCGCGCGCGGTCGAGAATCCCGCCTACCAAGCCGAGTTCGACGCGAAGATCGATGCCGGCGGCTACATCGAGGCCAAGGACTGGATGCCCGAGGCCTACCGCAAGACGCTCGTGCGCCAGATCAGCCAGCACGCGCATTCCGAGATCGTCGGCATGCTGCCCGAGGGCAACTGGATCACGCGCGCGCCGACCCTGAAGCGCAAGGCGATCCTGCTCGCGAAGGTGCAGGACGAGGGTGGCCACGGCCTCTACCTCTACGCCGCGGCCGAGACGCTGGGCGTGTCGCGCGACGAACTGCTCGACGCGTTGCACACGGGCAAGGCCAAGTACAGCTCGATCTTCAACTACCCGACGCTCACCTGGGCGGACATCGGCGTGATCGGCTGGCTGGTCGACGGCGCCGCGATCATGAACCAGATCCCGCTGTGCAAGTGCAGCTACGGCCCCTATGCGCGCGCGATGATCCGCGTGTGCAAGGAGGAGTCCTTCCACCAGCGCCAGGGCTTCGACCTGCTGCTGACGATGATGAAGGGCACGATTGAACAGCGCGACATGGTGCAGGACGCGGTCAATCGCTGGTGGTGGCCGTCGATCATGATGTTCGGCCCGCACGACAGCGACAGCGTGCACGGCGAGACCACGCGCTGGGGCATCAAGCGCATCTCCAACGACGAGCTGCGGCAGAAGTTCGTCGACGCCACCGTCAAGCAGGCCGAAGTGCTCGGCGTCCGCCTGCCCGACCCGGCGCTGAAGTGGAACGCCGAGCGCGGCCACTACGACTTCGGCGCGATCGACTGGGACGAGTTCTGGAACGTGATCGGCGGCCACGGCCAGTGCAACGTCGATCGCCTGGCCGCGCGCAACCAGGCCTGGGCCGACGGCGCCTGGGTGCGCGAGGCCGCGCTCGCCCACGCCGACAAACGCGCCGCGCGCGCGCAGCAGGCCGCCTGAACGATCAGCACACGAGGAGCCGAGAACATGGAACGCAAGGAATGGCCGCTGTGGGAAGTCTTCATCCGCAGCCGCAACGGGCTGGACCACAAGCACTGCGGCAGCGTGCACGCGCCCGACGCGACGCTGGCGCTGCAGGTCGCGCGCGACGTGTATACGCGGCGCCTGGAAGGGGTGTCGATCTGGGTGGTGAAGGCGTCCGACATCGTCGCCTCCGACCCCGACGCCAAGCCCGAGCTGTTCGACCCGGCGGAAGACAAGATCTACCGCCACCCGACCTTCTACCAGCTGCCCGACGAAGTGAACCACATGTGAGGGGCTGCGCCCCCCGCGCAGGCCGGAGACCGCAATGACGCAACCGAACACTGACGCCCCCGTCGCGCCGCAGGCCGAGGTGCGCGCCGCGCACCTCGACTACCTGCTGCGCCTGGGCGACAACGTCCTGATCCTCGGCCAGCGCCTGTCCGAATGGTGTGGGCGCGCGCCGGCGCTGGAGGAAGACCTCGCCCTCGCCAACATGGCGCTCGACCTGATCGGTCAGGCCCGCCTGCTGCTGAGCCACGCCGGCCGGCTCGAAGGCCGCGGCCGCGACGAGGACCAGCTCGCCTTCCTGCGCGTCGAGCGCGACTACCGCAACCTGACCCTGGTCGAGCTGCCGAACGAGGACTTCGGCCGCACGACGGTGCGCAACTTCCTCTTCAGCGCCTTCCAGGTGCGGCTGTGGGAGCGTCTCGCCGCCTCGGCCGATGCCGCGCTGGCGGCGATTGCGGCGAAGAGCCTGAAGGAGGCGCGCTACCACCTCAACCACGCCGCCGAGTGGGTGATCCGGCTCGGCGACGGCACCGCCGAGTCGCAGCGCCGCACCCAGGCCGCGCTCGACTACCTGTGGCCCTATACCGCCGAGCTGTTCGCTGCGGACGCCGCCGACGACGCGGTCGAGGCCGCCGGCATCGGCCCGGCCTGGTCCGCGCTCGCGCCCGACTGGGAAGCGGCGGTGCGACCGGTGCTGGCCGAGGCCACGCTCACCGTGCCGGCGCGGACGCCGTTCCGCTCCTTCGGCCGCTTCGGCCGCCACTCCGAGCACATGGGCCACCTGCTGGCGACGATGCAGTACCTGCAGCGCACCTATCCGGGCGCGCAGTGGTAGGCGGGAGCGTGGCGATGCTGAGCGAAGCGCAGGCGTGGAAGGTGCTCGACACCGTGCCCGACCCCGAAGTGCCGGTGGTGTCGGTGGTCGAGCTCGGCATCGTGCGCGAGCTGCGCTGCACCGGCGCGGGCATCACCGTGGTGCTGACGCCGACCTACTCCGGCTGCCCCGCCACCGAAGTGATCGGCGAGACGATCCGCGCCAGCCTGCTCAAGGCCGGCGCCGGCCGCGTCGAGCTCGAGACCCGGCTGCAGCCGGCGTGGACCAGCGCCTGGATCGGCGCCGCGGCGCGCGAGAAGCTGCGCGCCTACGGCATCGTGCCGCCGAGCGGTGAGGCCGCAGCGGACGGCGCGCAACCGCTGCGCTTCGTCCGCAAGACGCTCGCCTGCCCGCGCTGCGGCTCGACCGACACCGAGCGCCTGTCCGAATTCGGCTCCACCGCGTGCAAGGCCACCTGGCGCTGCCGCAGCTGCCTCGAGCCTTTCGAATACTTCAAACCGATCTGAACCGGCGCCGCGCCGATCGATCACGCGCTTCGAGCGGAGACGACCATGACCCCGAGATTCCATTCCCTGCAGGTCGCCGAGGTGCGGCGCGAGACCGCGGATGCGGTCAGCCTGCGCTTCGAGGTGCCGGCCGAGCTCGCCGAGGAGTACCGCTTCGTGCAGGGCCAGCACCTGACCCTGAAGGCCACCATCGACGGCGAGGAGGTGCGCCGCTCCTACTCGATCTGCGCCGGCGTCGACGAGGGCGAGTTGCGCGTGGCGATCAAGAAGATCGGCGGCGGGCGCTTCTCCACCTGGGCGGTGGACGCGATCCGGCCCGGCGACCGCTTCGAGGTCATGACCCCGGAAGGGCGCTTCCACACCGAGCTCGACCCCGCCAACGCCAGGCACTACGTGGCGTTTGCCGCCGGCAGCGGCATCACGCCGATCATGTCGCTGATCAAGACGACGCTGAAGGCCGAACCGAAGAGCCGCTTCACCCTCGTCTACGGCAACCGCCGCCAGGCGAGCGTGATCTTCGCCGAGGCGCTCGAGGACTTGAAGGACCGCTACCTGACGCGCTTCACCCTCTACCACGTGTTCTCGCGCGAGGAGCAGGACGTGCCGCTGTTCAACGGCCGCCTCGACCGCGCCCGCGTCGCCGCCTTCCTCGACACCCTGATCCCGGCCGACACCATCGACGCCGCCTTCGTCTGCGGCCCCGGGGCGATGATCGACGAAGTCGAGGCCGGCCTGCTCGGCGCCGGCGTGGCCGCCGAGCGCATCCACTTCGAGCGCTTCGGCGTGCCCGAGGCGGCGCCCGAGCACCACGCCGAGGCGGGCGACGTGGCGCTGGCGAAGGTGACGATCATCATCGACGGCCTCAGGCGCGAGATGCCCTTCCGTGCCGAGGACCCGTCCATCCTCGACGTTGCGCTGGCTGCCGGCCTCGACCTGCCATATTCGTGCAAGGGCGGCGTGTGCTGCACCTGCCGCGCCAAGGTGCTGGAGGGCAAGGTCCGCATGGACAAGAACTACACCCTCGAGCAGCCCGACATCGATGCCGGCTACGTGCTGACCTGCCAGGCCCACCCGCTCACCGAGCGCGTGGTGATCAGCTACGACGAGCGCTGAGGACGACGGCCCACTGCCGGGCGAGCGCTCGAAAGGGACGCTCGCAACGGACGGAAACGGACAAGGATCATGGCTAGAGGCAAATCCGCCAGCTTCGAGGTGCAACGCGGCGCCATCCTGCAGGAGGCAGCACGGCTGTTCGCGCGGCACGGCTTCCACAACGCCTCGATGGCCGAGCTGGCCAAGGCCTGCGGCATCTCGAAGGCGCTGCTCTACCACTACTACCGCGACAAGGAACACATCCTGTTCGACATCGCCGACAGCTACATCGACCGCCTGCTGGCGATCGTCGCCGAGGTCGAGGCGCGCGGCCTCGCGCCCGAGGCGCAGCTCGACGCGCTGCTGATGCGCTTCATGCAGGAATACGAGCACGCCCAGGACCAGCACATGGTGCTGGTGCAGGACGTGAAGTTCCTGCAGGCCGAGCAGGCCGCAGTGGTGACGGCCAAGCAGCGCCGGGTGGTGGCTGCCGTCGCCGCGGCGATCGAGCGTCTCGAGCCGGGACTGAAGAAGCGCCATCTCGACAAGCCGGTGGCGATGATCCTGTTCGGCATGATCAACTGGACCTTCACCTGGCTGAAGGCGGGCGGGCGCTTCACCTACGCCGACATGGCGCCGGTGGTGGCGACGATCCTGCGCGAAGGGGTGAGGGGCCTCGGGCGCAAGCCGGACGGGGGCAAGGCCGCTGGCGACCGGCGTGCCGGCGACAAGGCGGCGGCCGGCACCGGCTAGCGTGCCGGGGCGGCGCGGCGGGCGTCGCGCTGAGCTTCACAGGCGTTTGCGGCACCCACGAACAAACACAAGGAGGAGACACCATGAAGTCGAAGCACACCCTGCTGGCCGCGATCACCCTGGCCTTTGCCGCCGGCGCCGCGCAGGCCGACATCACCGTCGGCGTCACGCTGTCGGCGACCGGGCCGGCGGCCTCGCTCGGCATCCCGGAGAAGAACACCTTCACCCTGATGCCGGCCACGATCGGCGGCGAGAAGGTCAATTACGTCGTGCTCGACGACGCCTCCGACACCACCACCGCGGTCAAGAACATCCGCAAGCTGGTGTCCGAGGACAAGGTCGATGTCGTGATCGGCTCGACCACCAGCCCGAACTCGCTGGCGATGATCGACGTCGCCGCCGAGGCGAAGACGCCGATGATCTCGATGGCGGCCGCCAGCCGCATCGTCGAGCCGGTCGACGACAAGAAGCGCTGGGTGTTCAAGACGCCGCAGAACGACGCCCAGATGTCGACCGCGATCGTCGAGCACATGACCAGCAACAACGTGAAGACGGTGGCCTTCATCGGCTTTGCCGACGCCTACGGCGAAGGCTGGTACGAGCAGTTCAGGGCCGTGGCCGAGGCGCGCAAGCTGCAGATCGTGGCCAACGAGCGCTTCAACCGCACCGACACCTCGGTCACCGGCCAGGTGCTCAAGCTCATGGCCGCGCGCCCCGACGCGGTGCTGATCGCCGGCTCCGGCACGCCCGCGGCGTTGCCGCAGAAGACGCTGAAGGAGCGCGGCTTCGCCGGCAAGCTCTACCAGACCCACGGTGTGGCCAACAACGATTTCCTGCGCGTCTGCGGCAAGGACTGCGAAGGCACCTTCCTGCCCGCCGGCCCGGTGCTGGTCGCCGAGCAGCTGCCCGCGGACAACCCGGTGAAGAAGGCCGCGCTCGACTACATCACGAAATACGAGGCGAGCTTCGGCAAGGGCAGCGTGTCCACCTTCGGCGCCCACGCCTGGGATACCGGTCTGTTGCTGGCCGCCGCGGTGCCGAGCGCGCTCAAGCAGGCCAAGCCCGGCACGGCGGAGTTTCGCGCCGCGCTGCGCGACGCGCTCGAGGGGGTGCAGGAGGTGCCGGCGGCGCACGGCATCTTCTCGATGAGCCCGACCGACCATCTGGGCCTCGACCAGCGCGCCCGCGTCATGGTGCAGATCCAGGGCGGCAAGTGGGTGCTGGTGAAGTGATCGCCGGCCCGCAAGGGGGGCAATGACCAAGCCGTGGCGGCCCGGACCGGGCCATCGCGCGAGGGGGTTCGCGATGGATTTTCAGATCGCCCTGCTGCTCGGGCAGGACGGCGTCACCAACGGCGCGATCTACGCGCTGCTGGCGCTCGCCTTGGTGCTGGTGTTCGCGGTCACGCGCGTGATCTTCATCCCGCAGGGCGAGTTCGTCGCCTACGGCGCGCTGACGCTGGCGATGCTGCAGGCCGGCGGCGTGCCGGCGACGACCTGGTTGCTGCTGGCGCTGGGCGCGGCGGTGAGCGTGGTCGACGGCGCCGCCGCGCTGCGCGCCGGGCAGATGCGCCGCCTGGGCGGCGTGCTGGGCTGGAACCTCGCCTATCCGCTCGCGCTTGCCGCGGCGCTCACCGCGCTGCCGCTCGCCATGCTGCCGATGGCGCTGCAGGTGCTGCTCGCGCTCGCCATCGTCGTGCCGATGGGGCCGATGCTGTACCGCCTGGTGTATCAGCCGCTCGCCGCCGCGCCGGTGCTGATCCTGCTGATCGTGTCGGTCGCGGTGCATGTCGCCATGGTCGGGCTGGGCCTGCTCTTCTTCGGCGCCGAGGGCCAGCGCACGCCGCCGTTCTCCGACGCCCGCTTCGAAGTGGGGCCGATGCTGGTCTCCGGGCAGACGATCTGGGTCATCGCCGCCTCGCTCGCGCTAATCGTCGCGCTCTACCTGTTCTTCGAGCGCACGCTGTACGGCAAGGCGCTGCGCGCGACCGCGATGAATCGCGTCGGCGCGCGCCTGATGGGGATCTCGCCGGCGCTGGCCGGAAAGCTGACCTTCTTTCTCGCCGCGCTGATCGGCGCGCTGTCGGGCGTGCTGATCGCGCCGATCACCACCATCTACTACGACACCGGCTTCCTGATCGGGTTGAAGGGCTTCGTCGCCGCGATCATCGGCGGCCTCGCGAGCTACCCGGTGGCGGCCGTCGGCGCGCTGCTGGTGGGCCTGCTCGAGGCCTTCTCCTCGTTCTGGGCCAGCGCCTACAAGGAAGTCATCGTGTTCACGCTGATCATCCCGGTGCTGCTGTGGCGCTCGCTGACCAGCCGCCACGTGGAGGAGGACCAATGAGTGCCCCCGCCCGGCCGCCCCAAGGCGCCTGCGGAACGGGGCGGCTGTGCAAAGCCGACTCGCCGTCGCGTTGCGTCAGGAGGGTCGCCCTGTGAGCGCGCGCCTGCCCTTCGGCCCCGCTTCTCCCGCCGCCCCGGATTCCCAAGGAGCCGCCGCCATGCTCTCGCCCCGCCTCGTCCTGAGCGTCTTCCTCGCCGCGCTCGCGGCGGCGCCGCTGCTGCTGTCGCCGTTCTACGTCACGCTGCTGAACTACATCGGCCTCTACGCGATGGTGGCGCTCGGCCTGGTGCTCTTGACCGGCGTCGGCGGCCTCACCAGCTTCGGCCAGGCGGCCTTCGTCGGCCTCGGTGCCTACACCACGGCGGCGCTGTCCACCGCCACCGCGCTGCCGGGCTGGATCGCCTGGGCCGGGGCCTCGCCCTGGCTGACGCTGCTCGCCGGGCTGCTGCTCACCGCCGCGGTCGCCGTGGTGCTCGGCTCGCTGACGCTGAAGCTGTCCGGCCATTTCCTGCCGCTGGGCACGATCGCCTGGGGCATCAGCCTGTACTTCCTGTTCGGCACGATGGAGAGCCTCGGCGGCCACACCGGCCTCTCCGGCATCCCGCCGATCTCGATCTTCGGCTGGGTGCTCGACCAGGGCCACGAGATCTACTACCTGATCTGGCTCTTCCTCCTCGCCGCCGTGTTCACGACGCAGAACCTGCTCGACTCGCGCGAGGGCCGCGCGATCCGTGCGCTCAAGGGCGGCATGGTGATGGCCGAGGCGATGGGGGTGAACACCTCGCGCGCGCGCATGATCATCTTCGTCATCGCCGCGCTCCACGCCTGCGCCTCGGGCTGGCTCTATGCGCACATGCAGCGCTTCGTGAACCCGACCCCCTTCGGCCTGCACATCGGCATCGAGTACCTGTTCATGGCGGTGGTGGGCGGCGCCGGCCAGGTGTGGGGCGCGCTCGTCGGCGCCGGCGTCATCACCGTGCTCAAGCAGTGGCTGCAGGACGTGCTGCCGCGCGTGTTCGGTGCCAGCGGCAACTTCGAGGTCATCGTCTTCGGCCTGATGATGGTGCTCGTGCTGCAGCGCGCGCGCGACGGCCTGTGGCCGCTGGTGGCGCGGCTGGTGCCGGTGCGCGCTGCGCGCAAGGCGATCGACGCCGCCGCGCCGGCGCTGCCGCGGCGCAGCCTGCCGCCGCCGGGCACGCTGATCCTGGAGGCGAGGAACGTCACCCGCCGCTTCGGCGGCCTCGTCGCCAACCAGGACATGAGCCTGGAAGTGCGCGCGGGTGAGATCCTCGCCCTGATCGGCCCCAACGGCGCGGGCAAGAGCACGATGTTCAACCAGATCTCCGGCGTCGACACCCCCACCTCGGGCGAGGTGCTGTTCCTCGGCCAGGCGGTGGCCGGCCGCGACGCGCGCGCGATTGCGCGCATGGGCATGAGCCGCAGCTTCCAGCACGTGAAGCTGCTGCCGACCATGAGCGTGCTCGAGAACGTCGCCATCGGCGCCCACCTGCGCGGCAGCAAAGGGGTGCTGAGCGCGGCCTGGCGCCGCGAGCGCGCCGAGGAGGCGCGCCTGCTCGCCGAGGCCGCGCGCCAGCTCGAGCGCGTCGGCCTGGCCGCGCACCTGCACGACGAGGCCGGCAGCCTCGCCCTGGGCCAGCAGCGCATCCTCGAGATCGCGCGCGCGCTGTGTTCCGACCCCTGCCTGCTGCTGCTCGACGAGCCCGCCGCCGGCCTGCGCTTCAAGGAGAAGCGGGCGCTCGCGGACCTGCTGCGGAAGCTGCGCGCCGAAGGCATGGCGATCCTGCTCGTCGAGCACGACATGGACTTCGTCATGGGCCTGGTCGATCGCGTGGTGGTGATGGAGTTCGGCCACAAGATCGCCGAGGGCCTGCCCGACGAGGTGCAACGGAACCCGGCGGTGCTCGAGGCCTACCTGGGCGGGGTGGAGTGATGACGACGGTGAGCGACAAGGCGATGCATGCGGCGGCGGCAACGAAGGCGGCGCCGCGCCCGGTGCTGGAAGTGACGGACCTGTGCGTGTCCTACGGCAAGGTCGAGGCCCTGAGCCACGCCAGCCTCGTGGTCGGCGAAGGCCAGATCGTCACCGTGATCGGCCCCAACGGCGCGGGCAAGACGACGATGCTGTCGGCGATCATGGGCGTGCTCGGCTCGAAGGGGCAGGTCGCCTTCGACGGCACGGTGGAGCGCGTGCCCGAAGTCGAGCGCCTGGTCGCGCGCGGCATGAACCTGGTGCCGGAAAAGCGCGAGCTGTTCGGCGACATGACGGTGGAGGACAACCTCGTGCTCGGCGCCTTCCAGCGCTACCGCAGCGGCCGGCGCGACCATGCGCAGACGCTGGAGGAGGTGTATCACCTCTTTCCGCGCCTGCAGGAGCGCCGCGCCCAGCTCGCCGGCACGCTCTCCGGCGGCGAGCGCCAGATGCTCGCCGTGGGCCGCGCGCTGATGGCCAAGCCCAGGCTGCTGATGCTCGACGAGCCCAGCCTGGGGCTGGCGCCGCTGATCGTGCGCGAGATCTTCCGCATCATCGCCGAGCTGCGCCGGCGCGGGGTGTCGATCCTGCTCGTCGAGCAGAACGCGCGCGCCGCGCTGCAGGTGGCCGACTACGCCTACGTGCTCGAGACCGGCCAGATCGCGATGGAAGGGCCGGCGCAGGCATTGGCCGACGACCCGCGCGTGATCGAGGCCTATCTGGGCCTCGGCGGCCGCCACCAGGCGATGCTGTCGACCTGATCGCCGCCACCCGCCTGCAGCCTGCACGCTGCGTGGCAAGACACCACAGCGGCAGGCGGAGCCTGCCCGGCCCGAGGGAGCAAGCATGGAAGCGATGCGCATCATCATGGACGAGCACCAGGCGCTGGCGGGGATCATCCACGCCGTCCGCCACCTGATCAAGGAGATCGGCGCCGGCCGCCTGCAGCCGGACTTCGCCCTGCTCCAGGCGATGGTGCATTACCTCGACGCCTACCCGGAGAAGCGCCACCACCCGCGCGAGGACCGCTACCTCTTCGCTGCGCTGCGTCGGCGCACCGGCGAAGGTGCCGCGGTGCTCGCCCGCCTGGAGGACGAGCACGCCCACGGCGACGCCCGCATCAAGGCGCTCGAGGCCGCGCTCGCGCACTACGTCGCCGGCGCCCCGGACGGCTTCGAGGGCTTTGCGCAGGCCTTCGCCAACTTCGCCGAGTTCTACCGCAACCACATGCTGCTCGAGGAGCGCGAGATCCTGCCGCTGGTGAAGAAGCACTTCACCGCCGAGGACTGGGCCGCCGCCGACGCCGGCTTCGCCGACAGTCCCGACCCGCTCGGCGGCGTGCGCGGAGCCGACACCCATGAGGATTTCCAGCGCATCTTCTCCAAGCTGGTCGCCGCCGCACCGGCGCCGATCGGCCTCGGCGCGGGGCCCTACCGCGAGGATTGAGCACGCCGGATGCGGCCCGCAATGCCTTGTCGCATGCGGGTATGCCACATGTCACATCGGGATGTTACGGCATGCCCCACAAGCCGCGACGGTGCTAGAATCCGCCGCGCAGATCGGAATTTTCAAGTCACACTCACACCAATCGAGGAAAAGCATGAACAAAGGTGAATTCGTCGACGCCCTGGCCGACCGTCTGGATGCTTCCCGTGCTCAGGCCGACCGCGCGCTGTCGGCCGTGCTCGACATCATCTCCGAGCAGCTCGCCAAGGGCGAAAAGGTGGCGTTCACCGGTTTCGGCTCGTTCGAAGTGTCCGAGCGCGCCGCCCGCACCGGCCGCAACCCGCAGACCGGTGCCGCGATCGAGATCGCCGCTTCCAGCGTGCCCAAGTTTACCGCCGGCGCCACGCTGAAGGCCGCGGTCAACAAGTAAGTCCCGACGTTTCATCCGTCATCGAAGCGGGTCGGCACTGCGTGTGCCGGCCCGCTTCTGCTTTGTGATCAAGCACTTTCGTGAAATTTCGGACGACAGTGAGGGCAAAAGCCTTTATACTGCGTCCAGTTGTGCAATGCAGCAGCAGGGCCAGTGCGGTTTTCGGTGCGGACCAGGATGTCCGCCTCCGCCGCAGATCCGGCCCGAGGGACTGTAACCACAGCCCCATCGCCCCCGACCTCCCGCCGAACTCCATTCGTTCTTCCGATCGTCTGGCATCGTGACAACCGGTTGGTGCCGATGCGCGGTCTTCCCGGCTTTGAGCCGGACAGACCGGCCACGCCCATCGCGCGTTTGTCGCCCCTGCGATCCCGTGCTCCGAAGCTGCCTGCTGGCAGGCTCGGCACGGCGCGATGCCATGCGGCCCGCTTGCCGGGCCCGAACCCGTCCGGCCATGCGCCGGGCAGAAAGACAGGAAGAACCATGACGTTCCAGAACCTCGGCCTTGCCGCAGAACTCCTCAAGGCCATCGAGCAGACCGGCTACACCACGCCCACCCCGGTGCAGATGCAGGCCATTCCCGCCGCCATCGCCGGCGCCGACCTGCTCGTCTCCAGCCACACCGGCAGCGGCAAGACCGCCGCCTTCACCCTGCCCTCGCTGCACAAGATCATCGACCGCCGCCCGGCGCCCGGTGCCGGCCCGCGCGTGCTCGTGCTGACGCCGACGCGCGAGCTCGCGCAGCAGGTGGAGAAGGCGGTGCAGACCTACGGCAAGGCGCTGCGCTGGCTCAACACCGCCTGCCTCGTCGGCGGCGCGCCGATGTTCGCCCAGGTCAAGCAGCTCCAGCGCCAGTGCGACGTCGTCGTCGCCACCCCGGGCCGCCTGCTCGACCACCTGAACCGGCGCAAGATCAAGCTCTCCGACGTCGAGGTGCTGATCCTCGACGAGGCCGACCGCATGCTCGACATGGGCTTCGCCGAGGACATCGACGCCATCGTCGCCGCCACCCCGGCGAAGCGCCAGACCCTGCTGTTCTCGGCCACGCTCGACGGCGTCGTCGGCAGCATGGCCGCGCGCATGACGCGCAACCCGCAGCGCATCGAGATCGAAGTGGCGAAGGAAAACCGCGGCCAGATCGAACAGCGCCTGATGTTCGCCGACGACATGGGGCACAAGAGCCGCCTGCTCGAGGCCCTGCTCGGCACCGACGACCTGCAGCAGGCGGTGGTGTTCACCGCCACCAAGAAGAGCGCCGACGAGCTGTCGCTGAGCCTGCAGGAAAAGGGCTTCGCCGCCGCCGCGCTGCATGGCGACATGCACCAGACGCAGCGCAACCGCACCCTCGACCGCCTGCGCCAGGGCCGCATCGGCGTGCTCGTGGCGACCGACGTCGCCGCGCGCGGCATCGACGTCGCCGGCATCAGCCACGTCATCAACTTCGATCCGCCGCGCCAGGCCGAGGACTACGTGCACCGCATCGGCCGCACCGGCCGTGCCGGCCGCGACGGCATTGCGATCACGCTGTCGGGTCCGCGCGAGACCGGCCTGATCCGCGCCATCGAGCGCTTCACCGGCGACCGCCTCGCGGTGCACACGATCCCCGGCATGGAACCCTCGCCGCGCAAGCCGGCCGGCCCGCGTCCGGCCGGCAACGGCGGCCGCCGCTTCGGCAGCGGCGGCGGTGGCGGCTACGGCCGTCCCGGCGGCGAGGGCCGGCGCAGCGGCGGTGGCTTCGGCCGCGACAGCCAGCCCTCGGGCCGCGGCGAGCGCGGCTACGGCGACCGTCGCGAGCGCGGTTCGCGCGGCTGACGCAAGGCCGCGCCGAGCAGAAAAGATCCCGCCGCGGCGGGATTTTTTTCGCCCGCCGGCGGCGGCCCCCCGCCTTACTGCAGCAGGAAAGTCGTCTCCGTCCCCTCGTCCCAGCCGTCCCACAGGAAGTCGTCGGCCTTGCCGTCGGCGATCAGGCGCAAGGCGTAGTTGACCTGTTCCCTGTAGAACGCGCAGAAGGCGCCGGTCCTGTCCATGCAGCCGTTCATCTCGGCCGCCTCGGCCGGGCAGGGCGAGCCGCAGAAGTGGCGGATGGCGCAGTCCGAACAGGGGCTGAACTTGTCCACGTCGCGCTCGATCACCGGGCGGAAGGCGGCCGAGGCGAGCGCGGCCTCGACGCCACCGGCGGCCAGCAGGTTGCCGCCGTTGAAGCGTGGCAGGCCAATGAACTCGCTGCACGGGTAGAGGCCGCCGTCCGCGGCGAGGGCGAAGAAGGCGCGGCCGCCGCCACAGGGCGAGATGTCGCACATCAGCCGGCGCGCGGTCGGCGCCAGGATCGCGAGCAGGATGTTGGCGAAGTTGGCCACCAACAGCTTGCGCCCGCTCGCGCGGTACAGCTCGTGCGTGCGGTCGAGCGCGGCGAAGAAGGCTTTCGCCATGGCGCCGTCGGCGGGCTTGACGCCGCGCGCGCCGGGCAGCGTGCAGCGCACAGTGTTGAGCATGCAGGTAGGCACCTCGTGGGCGTGGAAGAGCTCGACCATGTCCGTCAGCCACGGCAGGTTCTGCGCGGTGCAGGTGGTGATCACGCTCCACGAGCCGTAGCCGCGCAGCTTCTCCATCGCCGCCAGGACCTTGCCATGCACGCTCTTGCCGCCCCAGGTGCGGCGCGTGGCGTCGGTGATGCCCGCTACCGGGCCGTCGAGCGAGAGGCCGATGCTGACGTTGCGCTCGGTCAGGAAGCCGATCGCGGCGTCGTCGAGCAGGGTGCCGTTGGTCTGCACGCCGAAGGCGAAATCGTCGGCGAAGGCCTCGATCGCGGCGAACACCGCGTCGCGGTTCATCAGCGGTTCGGCGCCGTGGAAGATGGCGCGCGGCTTGCGTGCGCTGTCGCCCATCACCGTGGCGAAGTAGGTCTTGAGCTTCGCCAGCGAGGCGAGCAGGGTGTCTGCCGCCATGTGACGGCCGCCGCTGCGTTGCTCGCCCGGCAGGTAGCAGTAGGTGCAGTTGAGGTTGCAGCGCTCGGTCGGGTTCAGGTAGACGCCCGAGGGCTTCAGCTCGAAGCGCAGGGCGTGCAGTTCGCGTGCGAACTCGTCGGCCCGGGCGCGGTAGCCGTCGAGCAGCGCGCCGCCGGCGAGCTCGGCATCGACGCGCGTCTTGTCGACGAGCGCCCAGAAGGCGGTGGCCGGATCGGTGACGGCGGCGTAGGTGGCGTGGCCGATGTCCACCGGGATCAGCCGCGGGGTCGGTTGCGGGGGCAGGGGGGCCTTCATTTGGCGGCCTTGCGGTCCATCAGCACGTAGTGCGACAGGCCGATGCCGTCCGGGTTGCAGCTCTTGCGCACGGCGAGCGTCGGCGCGGCCTGGTGTCCGACTGCGGCGGCGGTGGCGGAGGCGGCCGGGGTCGCGCCGGCGGCGGGGGTGGCGGTTTGGGTCATGATCGGGTCCTCGAATCGGAAAAACAAAAAGGGCTCCGGCCGAGCGCACGCTTTCGCATGCGTTCGGCCGGAGCCCTTGCCTGGACTCCTCGCCGGTTCGACACGTCTTCTGGCTCCCGGATCAGCCGTAGCGCTGCGCCTTCCCGGCGGGGTGGTCCCCGCCAGTGGCCGGTCATCAGACCTTGCAGCGCCCGTCCCCGGATACAGCGGCGGGCCCGCCACGGATTCGCACCGTGTTCCGTTTCGTCGAACCGAAAGGAAGGCGGATTGTCCCGGAGGCGCGTCGCCGCGGTCAAGCCGTCGTGGCCCGGGCGCCGCGCGGGCGGGGTTTCAGGCGCCGGCGCGGCCCTGCGCGCCGGCCAGTTCGCCCAGCGTGTGCAGCGCCTCCACATGGCGCGCGGTGAACGGGTAGCAGCCGGACAGGCGCAGGTGGCGGGTGTGGCGCCCGGAGGGCGAGTACAGGCTGCCCGGCGTGATGCTGATGCCGCGCGCGAGGGCGGCGTCGAACAGGCGCTGGGTGTCGCAGCCCGGCGGCAGCTCGACCCAGACGAGGAAGCCGCCGGTCGGTTGCGTGGCACGCGTGCCGGGCGGGAAGGCAGCGCCGATCAGCGCGCGCAGGCGGTCGGTCTGCGCCGCGTAGAGGCGGCGCAGGCGGCGCAGGTGCTGGCGGTAGCCGCCGCTCTCGAGGAAGACACCGATCGCCTCGCCGAGCAGCGCGGGCTGGGCGACCGAGGCGCAGAACTTGAGCTCCGCGAGCTCGCGCGCGAAGCGCCCGCCTTCCATCCAGCCCATGCGCAGGCCGGGCGCCAGCGTCTTCGTGTACGAGGCGCAGACGATGACCCAGCCGTCGCGGTCGAAGGCCTTCACTGCCGGCGGCAGCGGCGTGGCGTACTGCAGTTCGGCGTAGAGCGCGTCCTCGATCAGCGGCACGCGGTACTCGTTCACCAGCGCGGCGAGGCGCTTCTTCGCCGCCACCGCCATGCTCGTGCCGAGCGGGTTGTGCACGTTGGGCATCGCCACCACCGCCTGCAGGCGTCTTTCTGCCAGCAGCAGCTCGAGCGCATCGAGGGCGAGGCCGCTGTCGGGATGGGTCGGGATCTCGATCGACTTCAGGCCGAGACGCTCGAGCAGCGGGATCAGGTTGAAATAGGTCGGCGACTCCAGGCCGACGGTGTCGCCCGGGCGCGTCACCGCGCGCAGCGCGAGCTGTAGCGCCTCCATGCAGCCGTTGGTGAGCAGGATCGCGTCGGGCTGCAGCGCCAGGCCGAGGTCCTGGGCGTGGCGGCAGATCTCCTGGCGCAGCAGGGTCGGGCCGGGCGGCAGCGAGTAGTCGGTGAGCAGCGCCGGGCGCCGCCGCGACAGGTCTGCGACGATGCGGCCGAGGCGCTCGCCGGGGTAGAAGTCGCCACCTTTCGGGCAGGCGAGCGAGAGGTCGATGGTGTCGGGCTGCGTCTGCGCCGCGAGCACGGTGGCGATGCGCGTCAGCACCGCGCCCGCGGCCGGGCGGGCGGTCCGCGTCGGCGGCGTCTCCTGCGCCCACGGCGGCGGCGAGCCGAGGTGGGCGCGCACGAAGTAGCCCGCCTGCGGCCGCGCCTCGAGCAGGCCGCGGGCCTCGAGCTGGCGGTAGGCGGCGAGCACGGTGTTGATGCTGATGCCGCGGCTGGCGGCGGCCTCGCGCACCGAGGGCAGGCGGCTGCCCCCGGGCAGGCGGCCATCGCGCATCGCCTCGCGCAGTTCGTCGGCGAGCACCTGGTAGCGGGGAGCGGTGTCGAGCATGGGTACAGATTCGTCGCAAGGGGTGGATACAGCGTCGGCGGACGCGAACTGTACCCACTATAGACGCAATTCTCTGGCTCTGTAACCATCGACGCGGCCGGCATACAGTGGATCACCCCAGACCCCCGACCGGAGCCGGCGATGATCGACCTTCCCTTGCTGACCTACGTGGCCACGATGTCCGTGACGCCGGGGCCGAACAACATCATGCTCGCCGCGAGCGGGGTCAATTTCGGCTTTCGCCGCACGCTGCCGCACATGCTCGGCATCAGCGCCGGCCACGGCGTGCAGGTGGCGCTGGTGGGGGCGGCGCTGGCCTGGGTCATGAGCGGGCTGGAAGTGCTGCACCTGCCGCTCGTCGCCCTCGGTTGCGGCTACCTGCTGTGGCTCGCGTGGCGCCAGGCGCGCGCCGGGCGGCCGGGGGCGCAGGGGCGGGCGCGCCCGCTCGGCTTCGTCGGCGCGGCGCTGTTCCAATGGGTGAACCCGAAGGCGTGGATGATGGTGCTCAACGTCGCCATCCTGTTCCTGCCGCGCGAGGCCGGCTGGCAGGCCGCCGCCCGCCTCGCCCTCCTGTGCGCGGCGGTGAACCTGCCCTGCATCGCGCTGTGGGCGCTCGCCGGCGACCGCCTGCGCCACTGGCTCCACCGCCCGGCCGTGCTCGCCGCCTTCAACTACACGATGGCCGCGCTGCTCGCCGCCACCGCGCTGTGGATCGCCGCGGACGAAGCCATGAGCATGGTGTAGCACCCGCCGCCCGCCGCCCCTCGCCCCGCGCCGGCATCGCCGCGCGCGGCGGAGCGTGTGCTGCCCGGCACCATCGATGTCCCGACCTGTCCGAAGCTGCAGGGGCAGGGGCGGCGCGAATCGGCGGCCGCCCGCGACACACGCACGGGAGGACGGACATGGACGCAAGGACACTCTTCGCGCGGCTCGGCATCGATGCCGCGCTGCTGAGCGGCGGCGACCGGGCGGTGCACTCGCCGATCGACGGCAGCGAGCTGGCGCGCCTCGCCGCCGACACGCCGATGCAGGCGGAAGCGAAGATCGCCCGCGCCGCCGCGGCGTTTGCCGCCTGGCGCCAGGTGCCGGCGCCGCGCCGGGGCGAGCTCGTGCGCCGCTTCGCCCTGCTGCTGCGCGAGCACAAGGCGACGCTCGGTGCGCTCGTCACCCTCGAGTGCGGCAAGATCCGCAGCGAGGGCGAAGGCGAGGTGCAGGAGATGATCGACATCTGCGACTTCGCCGTCGGCCTGTCGCGCCAGCTGCACGGCCTCACCATCGCCTCCGAGCGCCCCGGGCACGCCCTGCGCGAGAGCTGGCATCCGCTCGGGCCGGTCGGGATCATCACTGCGTTCAACTTCCCGGTCGCAGTGTGGGCGTGGAACGCGGCGCTGGCGCTGGTGTGCGGTGATGCGATCGTGTGGAAGCCGTCGGAGAAGACGCCGCTGTGCGCGCTCGCCTGCCAGCACCTGCTCGAGCAGGCGGGCGCCGGTCTGGACGAGGTGCCCGCCGGCCTGGCGGCGGTGCTGGTGGGCGGGCGCGAGCTCGGCCTGCTGCTCGCCGACGACCGCCGCCTGCCGCTGGTCAGCGCCACCGGCAGCTGCGCCATGGGCCGCGCCCTCGGCCCGCGCGTGGCGCAGCGCTTCGGCCGGACCCTCCTCGAGCTCGGCGGCAACAACGCCGTCATCGTCGCGCCGAGCGCCGAGCTCGAGCTCGCGCTGCGCGCGATCGTGTTCGGCGCCGCCGGCACCGCCGGCCAGCGCTGCACCACCACCCGCCGCCTGTTCGTGCACCGCGCGCTGCGCGAACCCCTGCTCGCCCGCCTGCGCGCGCTCTACGCCCGCCTGCCGGTGGGCGATCCGCGCCAGCCCGCGACCCTGGTCGGGCCGCTGATCGACCGCCACGCCTTCGAAGGCATGCAGGCCGCGCTCGCCGCGGCGCGCGCGTGCGGCGCCGCGGTGAGCGGCGGCGAGCGCGAACTGGCGGACGTCTTCCCGCAGGCCTGGTACGTGCGCCCGGCGCTGGTCGAGGGCGGCACGGCGCTGACCAACTGCGTCGAGGAGACTTTCGCGCCGATCCTGTACTGCTTCGACTACGAGGACCTGGACGAGGCGATCGCGCGCCACAACGCCGTGCCGCAGGGCCTGTCCTCGGCGATCTTCACCAACGACCTGCGCGAGGCCGAGCGCTTCGTCTCCGCCGTCGGCAGCGACTGCGGCATCGCCAACGTCAATGTCGGCACCAGCGGCGCCGAGATCGGTGGCGCCTTCGGCGGCGAGAAGGACACCGGCGGCGGGCGCGAGGCCGGCTCCGATGCCTGGCGCGCCTACATGCGGCGGTCGACGGCGACGATCAACTATTCCGGCGCGCTGCCGCTGGCGCAGGGGGTGCGCTTCGAGGTGGACGCCGCGAGCGACGATGAGGCCGGGGGCTGAGCTGGGCGCGGCCGGGCGCGCCGCGACGGTGGCCGACGAGCACGGCGTGACCGCGCTTGCGCCCGGCGCCATGGCGGTCCGGCGTGCGGCGCGCGTGGGCCCGCCGCCGCCCTGGCGCGGCGCAGGGATGGTGGCGGCGCTTGCCGTCGCGCTGCTGCTCGCCGCCTGCGCGCCGTCGGCGCGGCTGCCCGGCGCGGACGAGGCCGTGGATGCGCCGCCGGCGGCCTTCCCGCAGGCCGATTACGCCCAGGCCGCGGCGCGCGGCGAGGCCGTGCTGCGCGTCGAGCCGGCGCAGTCGTTGATCCTCGTCGAAGTGCGGCGCGGCGGCAGCCTCGGCCATCTCGGCCACGATCACGTCGTCGCCAGCCACGACGTGCACGGCTACGTGCTGCCGGATGCGGGGCGGGCGGACCTGCACTTCCGCCTCGACCGGCTCGTCGTCGACGAGCCGGCGCTGCGCGCCGAGGCCGGCATCGAGGGCCAGCCCTCGGCGGCGGCAGTGGCCGGCACGCGCGCCAACATGCTGGAGAAGACGCTGGCTCCGGCGCGCCATCCGCATGTGCTGATCCGCGCCGAGCGGGCGCCGGACGACGGTGCCGGGCCGCAGCTGGCGCTGGCGCTGACGCTGAACGGCGTCACCCGCAGCCTGACCGTGCCGGTGCGGCTCGAGAGGCGCGCCGACGGCCTCGAGGTCGCAGGCCGCACGGTGCTGCGCCAGACCGATTTCGGCCTCCAGCCCTTTGCCGTCCTCGGCGGCGCGCTGCGGGTCGAGGACGCGCTCGCGATCCGCTTCCGCATCCGCGCCGGCGCGATGCGCTGAGCCGCCGGCGCAGCGTGCGTTTCCGTGCCCCCGGTGTCGGGCGCGCGAACCCGCGCCCCGCGTGCTCCGAGCGTCGTGGCGGGGGTTGTGGAGGGACGGGAGCAGGAGGAGGGGATCGGCCGCGGCCGAAGCGGGCAGGCGTTGTCGGCCTCGCTTCAGTGGCCGTCGTCGCGCTGGCGCCATCCCGGCCGCTCGGCGCGGCCGCGCTCACCGTGCTTCGCCCTGCCGTCTTCGTCCGTGTGCGCCCGGCGGCGCGGCGGCTCGCGCTGTTCCCTTTGCGGCGCCGGCTCGGCGCGCGCAGGGTGCTGGCCCTGGGTGCGGATCAGGCCCGGGGGCGGAGCATGCCGGGCATCGCGGCCATCGCCGCGCTCGCGCGGTCGCCGCCAGTCGTCGTCCTGCGCTGCCGCACGCGCCGGCGCTCGCTGGACGCGGCCCGGCTCGGTGTGGCTCTGGCGGTGCCGTTCCCAGTCCCGCGCCCGATCGCGGTCGTCTTCCCGCGTGCGCTCGCGGCGGCGCTCACGCGGCTCATTGCGCTCATGCTCACGGAGCCAGGTCCGCCGCGCGTCGCGCTCGCGGGCCTCGTCGCGCCACCGGTCGCGCTTGTGCTCGTGGTCATCGTCGCGGTCGCGAATCCAGGCCGGCCGGCGCTCGCGCTCGAACTGCTTCTGATGCAAATGGGGGCGTCCATGCCGGGCCCCCGGCGGCGCCCAGTAGCCGGGCACCCAGTGGTGGCGGCGGTCGACCCTGTCCCAGTAGCCGTCGATCCAGATGTAGCCGGCGGCGGGCGCATAGCCGCGATACTCCACGCGCGGCGGAGGCGTGACGATGATCGTCTCTTCCTCGTAGTAGCCGTAACCGTAGTCGTCGTGCACCGGAACGGCGACGCAGCCGCCCAGTCCGAGGGCGGCGGCGAGGAGAAAGGGCCAGGAATGCCGAGACAGCTTCATGATGGGTGCCCCGATGCGCGCGATTGGGGCGTGCGCCGCCCGCGCGAGCGGCGCACGCCGGGCCTGCAGGCGCTGCCGCCTACGGCTTGCCCTTGCCTTTGCCCGGCCCGCCATCCGGCTTCGGCTCGAGGCGCGCTTCGTCGCCCTTGGAGTGGCTGAGGCCGCTTTCGCTCATGCGGTCTTCGGCACGGTCGAGGCCGGTACTGCGGTTCGCGGTGCCGGGGGCGTTGGTGTTGGCGAGCCCCTTTTCGCTCATGTGCGGGGCCGAGCTGCCGCCCGCAGGCGCGGCGGCCTTGCCCGCACCGCCTTGCCCGGCGAGGGCGGCGCCGCTGCCGGCAGTGAGGATGAGGGCTGCGACGAGGATGGAAATGGGCTTCTTCATGCTGCGTGCTCCTTGCGTTGCGGAATCGGGCGACGGAGGCGGCGATCGATGCGTCGCTTCCGCCCTTGAGCACACGATAGGAGAATCCGGCGGCGCAGGCTGTTTCCGCCGGTAATCAGTTGTAAAGGTGGGTTGCGGCCCTTACAGCATCGGCAGCCAGCGCGGCCGCGGCCCGCGCGGGAAGGCGGCGTCGAGGCGGGCGAGATCCTCCGCGCGCAGCGCCAGCTCGCCCGCGCCGGCGTTGTCGCGCACGTGCGCCGGCGTTGCCGCCTTCGGGATCGCGAGCAGCGCCGGCTCGCGGGTCAGGAAGGCGAGCGCCACCTGGTGCGGCGTGGCGCCGTGGGCGGCGGCGATCTCCGCGAGCACCCGCCCGCCGACGCTGTCCGGCGCGGGGAAGTCGCCGTGGCCGAAGGGGCTGTAGGCGACCACGGCGACGCCGTGGCGCCGGCACCAGGGCAGCACGGCGTGCTCGATGGCGCGCTGCTGCAGGTGGTAGAGCACCTGGTTGCAGGCGATCCGCCCCGGGCCGGCTACCGCGAGCGCCTCGTCGAGGTCGTCGACGTCGAAGTTGCTCACGCCCCAGGACAGGATCTTGCCCGCCTCGCGCAGCGTCTCCATCGCGGCGAAGGTTTCCGCCAGCGGATGCGCGCCGCGCCAGTGCAGCAGGTAGCAGTCGAGGCGGTCGGTGCGCAGGCGCGCGAGCGAGCGCTCGCAGGCGGCGATCGTGCCGCGCCGGCTGGCGTTGTCGGGCAGCACCTTGGAGACGAGGAAGACCTCGTCGCGGCGGCCGGCGATCGCTTCGCCGATCAGCTCCTCGGCCGCGCCCGCACCGTACATCTCGGCGGTGTCGATGTGGTTCAGGCCGAGGTCGAGGCCGGCGCGCAGGGCGGCGATCGCGCCGCTGCGCCGGCCTTCCTCGAGGTACCAGCTGCCCTGGCCGATGGCGGCGAGCTCGCGCCCGGCGGCGCCGAAGCGGTGCTTCTTCATCTGCAGTCCTCCTGTCGCAAGGCGGCGATCGTAGCGCGATCGGGCGCGGCGGCGGCGGCGGCCCGGACCGCCCGGTCGACCTCGCCGGCATCCGCCGACTGTGACACACCCGCCGCGCAGCCGGGGGTGATAATCTGCTGCGGCCGCAGCGACAGGAGACCGGAATTGGGATTTTCAGCGACAAGGAGGTGGGCATGAGCGCCATCCGCCGGGCGCACACGAGCGCCACCGACGCGCGCGCGGCCGCGCGCGCGTTCCACGCCGCGGTGATGCAGCCCGACACGGAGCTGGTGCTGTTCTTCTGCTCCAGCGCCTACGAGCTCGAGGCGCTCGCCGACGAGCTCAACCGCCTGTTCGGCGACGTGCCGGTGGTCGGCTGCACCACCGCCGGCGAGATCGGGCCGCAGGGTTATCGCGACCACAGCCTTTCCGGGGCGAGCTTCCCCGCCGGCAGCTGCATGGCGGTGAGCGGGCGCCTTGCCGAGCTGCAGCAGTTCTCCATCGGCCACGGCCAGGCTTTCGCCCAGTCCATGCTGCAGCGCCTTGAGGCGCGCGTGGTCGGCGCCGACGGCGGCAACAGCTTCGGCTTCCTGCTCATCGACGGCCTCTCGGTGCGTGAGGAGCCGGTGGCGAGGGCGCTGCAGGCGGCGCTCGGCGACATCGCCCTGTGCGGCGGCTCGGCCGGCGACGACCTCCGCTTCGAGCGCACCTGGGTGTTCCACGACGGCGCCTTCCATCGCGACAGCGCAGTGCTGGTGCTGATGTCGACGAGCCTGCCGTTCCGCCTCTTCAAGACCCAGCATTTCACCTCGCTCGACGAGCGCCTGGTGGTCACCGAGGCTGACGCCGAGCGCCGCATCGTGCGCGAGATCAACGGCCTGCCGGCGGCCGAGGAATATGCCCGCCTGGTCGGTGTGGACCCGGCCGAGCTCGATCCGGTGCACTTCGCCGCCGCGCCGGTCGTCGTCCTGATCGACGGCACCGATTACGTGCGCTCGATCCAGCAGGCGGCGCCCGACGGCAGCCTGACCTTCTTCTGCGCGATCGACGAGGGGCTGGTGCTGCGCGTCGCGCAGGGCGTCGACCTGGTGGCGAATCTCGAAGCGACGATGGCGCAGCTGCAGGCCGAGCTCGGCCCACCGCAAGTCGTGCTCGCCTGCGACTGCATCCTGCGCAACCTCGAGATCACGCAGAAGGGCTGGAAGCCGGCGGTCGAGGCCGTACTCGGGCGGCACAACGTCGTCGGTTTCAGCACCTACGGCGAGCAGTACCGCGGCGTGCACGTGAACCAGACGCTGACCGGCATCGCGATCGGCGGCGCGGTCGACGAAGCGCATGGCTGAGCCGGCGGCCGCACCCGCGGGCGAGGAGGCGCGGCTGCGCGCCGAGATCGCGCGCCTGAACAAGGTCGTGCAGGCGCTGATGAACCGCGCCGAGCGCAGCACCAGCGTGCAGGGCTCGGACTTCAGCCTGTTCCAGGCCGCGGTCATGCTCGAGGACCAGGTGCGGGCGCGCACGCGCGAGCTCGAGGCGGCGCTGCGCGACAACGAGAAGATCACGCGCGCGCTGCAGTCGGCGCGCGCGCAGATGGAGCGCGAGATCGACGAGCGCCGCCAGACGCAGGAAGCCCTGGAGCGCGAGCAGCAGGAGCAGCGCGTGCTGATCCGCAAGCTCGAGGAGGCGCACAACCAGCTCCTGCAGTCGGAGAAGCTCGCCGCCATCGGTCAGCTCGCGGCCGGCGTCGCGCACGAGATCAACAACCCGATCGGCTTCGTCAACTCCAACCTGGCGACCCTGCGCCGCTATGTGGACGACCTGCTGCGGGTGATCGCCGCGTTCGAGGCGGCCGAGCCGGCGCTGGCGGACGGGGCCGCGCGGGCGCGGCTTGCGGCGCTGAAGGAGGCGGTCGATCTCGCCTTCCTGCGTGAGGACATCGGCGCCCTGATCGCGGAGTCGATCGACGGCACCAGCCGCGTGCGCCGCATCGTGCAGGACCTGCGCGACTTCGCCCGCACCGGCGACATCGACTGGCAGCTCGCCGACCTGCACGAGTGCATCGAGAGCACGCTCAACGTCGCTGCCAACGAGATCCGCTACAAGGCCGAAGTCGTGCGCGCCTACGGCGAGCTGCCGCCGGTCGAATGCGTCGCCGCGCAGCTCAACCAGGTGTTCCTGAACCTGCTCGTCAATGCCGCCCAGGCGATCGAGGGCCGCGGCACGATCACGATCCGCAGCGGCCGCGACGGCGACGAGGCCTGGCTCGCCTTCGCCGACGACGGCCCGGGCATCCCGGCCGAGATCCTGCCGCGGATCTTCGACCCCTTCTTCACCACCAAGCCGGTCGGCACCGGCACCGGGCTGGGGCTGTCGGTCTCCTACGGCATCGTGCAGAAGCACGGTGGCCGCATCGAGGTCAGCAGCGCGCCGGGGCAGGGGGCGACCTTCACCATCCGTCTGCCGCTGCGGCGCTCGCCGTCGCCCGCCGGGGCCTGAGCCGGCCGGTCGGCCCGCGCCACGCCGCGGGCGCTTGACGCCCGGCCGCGGGCGGCGTTCAGATGCCGCCGCCAAGGCAGCTGGCGAGGTGGCCGAACAGCGTGCCGGGCTCGACCGGCTTGTGCAGCAGCTGTGCCACGCCGGCCGCCCGCAGCGCCTCCGGCGTGATGCCGTCGGCGTAGCCGGTGAGGAGGATCACCGGCGTGCCGGGGCGCAGGCGGCGGATCTCCCGTGCCAGCTCGAGGCCGCTCATGTGCGGCATGGTGTGGTCGGTGAGGACGAGGTCGTAGTCGGCGGCGGCCGCCGCGAAGGCCGCGCAGGCGGTGGCGCCGTCGCGCGCCCTGGTCACCTGCAGGCCCCAGCCTTCGAGCAGCTCGCACAGGAAGGCGGCGACCAGGTCTTCGTCGTCCGCCACGAGGATGCGGCCGGCGAGGCGCCCGGTCAGCGGCACCGCGGCGGCCTGCGCGGCGCCGCAGCAGGCGGGGGCCGCCTGCGGCAGCGCCGGCAGCAGGACACGGAAGGTGGTGCCGCGGCCCGGCGCGCTGTCGATCAGGATGTGGCCGCCGTGTTCGTGCACGATGCCGTGCACGGTCGCCAGCCCCATGCCGCTGCCCTTGCCGACCGCCTTCGTCGTGAAGAAGGGCTCGAACATGCGTTCCATGACCTCGGGCGGGATGCCGGGGCCGTCGTCGGCCACGCGCAGCGTGACGAAGCGGCCGTCGACCGCGCCACGGCAGGAGGCACACACGCCGGCGACCGTCGCCAGTGGCGTCACCGCGATGCGGATGCGGCCGCGGCCCTGCAGCGCGTCGCGGGCGTTGATGCACAGGTTCATCAGCACCTGCTCGAGCTGCACCGGGTCGGCAAGCACGCAGTCGGATGCGCCGCGGGCATCCGCGCCGTCGGCTGCCGTGCATTCGGCTGCCGTGTGCGCGCCCGCGCTCCCGCCATCACTTCCGCTGCCGCCACTTGTGCCGTCACCACTCGCGCCGTCACCACTCGCGCCGACGCGGTTGCCGTCGCTGGCGCCCCCGCTGCTGTCGGGGGCCACGCCGAAGGCGATCGTCGCCGGCAGCATCGGACCGAGGAAGTGCGACACCTCCTCGACCAGCCGGCCGAGCGCGAGCGGGCGCGGCGTGCCGCGCTGGCCGCGGCTGAAGGTGAGCAGCTGGCGGATGAGGTCGCGCGCACGCCGGGCGGCGAGCTCGGCCTGGCCGAGGTAGCGCGCCAGGCGCGCGTCGCCGAGTTCGGCCTGGCGCTCGCCGGCGAGGGCGAGGTAGCCGTTGATGCTGGTGAGGATGTTGTTGAAGTCGTGCGCGATGCCGCCGGCGAGGTGGCCGATCGCTTCCATCTTCTGCGCCTGGCGCAGCTGGGCCTCGAAGCGGCTGCGCTCGGCGTCGGCGAGCTTGCGTGCGGTGATGTCGCGCGTCACCGCGAGGATGCGGTCGATGCCGGCGAGCCGCACCCGCTTCAGGAAGACCTCGTCCCAGTGTTCGCTGCGGTCGGCGTTGCGCCGCTGCCATTCGAAGCGCACGACTTCGCCGGCGCGGGCGCGGTCGAGCCAGCGGTTGGCGTCGGCCTCGGTGTAGGGCGCTTCGCCGCTGCCGAGATCGCCCGCGCGCAGGCGCAGCAGGGTCGCGCGGTCGTGGCCGTACACCTGGCAGGCCTTCGGATTGACGTCGACGAAGGCGCCACTGTCGAGGTCGTGGATGAAGATGCAGTCCTCGGAAGCCTCGAAGATCGCGCGGTAGCTCTCCTCGGAGGCGCGCAGCGCGCCATCCATGCGCTCGCGCTCGAGCTCGGCGGCGGCGCGCACGGCGAAGATCTTCATCACCGACTCGATGAAGCCGGCGTCGCCCAGCGCCCGGCGCGACACCGCCGCGATCAGCCCGAGCGGGCGGCCGTGGCCGTCGGTGAGCGGATAACCGGCGTAGCCGCGCATGCCGAGCCGGGCGAAGTCGCTGTCGGCGGGAAAGTGCTGCGCCAGGTGGTCGGGGTAGATGCGGAACTGCTGGCCGACGACGGTCGCGCACGGCGTGCCGGCGAGGCAGTAGTCGAAATCCTGCTGCATCTGCTCGTCGAGCAGCATGGCGCGCACGTGCATGCGCTCGGCGTCGTCCGTGGTGCGCACGGCGATGAAGGCGAGCTCGGTGTCGAGCAGGGCGGCGAGGCAGCGCACCAGTTCCTGGAAGATGTTCGGCCCGTGGGCGCCGGAGACCGCGAGCGAGGCCTGCTGCAGCGCGTCCTCGACGCGCTTGCGCGCGCTGATGTCGGTGGCGATGCCGCACACCGCGTAGGGCCGGCCGGCGGCGTCGAGCAGCGGGAACTTGTTGACCAGGTAGGTGCGCGCCTGGCCGCCGAACTCCACCTGCTCCTCGAAGGTCACGGTGCCGCAGGCCTCGATCACCTGGGCGTCGTTCGCGCGCAGCCGCGCGGCAATCGCGGCCGGCATGACGTCGATGTCGCGGCGGCCGATGATCTCCTGCAGCGGGCGCCGGGTGAGGCGGCAGAACTCGCGGTTCACGAACAGGTAGCGGCCATCGAGATCCTTCCAGAACACGACGGCGCTGCTCTGGTCGAGGATCTGCGCCATCAGCTGGCGCTCGATGCCGCCCCCGTGCGCGGCTCCGGGCACGGGCGCCGCGGCGTCTTCGTCGATGCGTTCCACCCTGGCCTCCGGTGGCGACTGTGGTGATGGAAGTCTAGGCGCGGCCGCGGCGTTCCAACACGGCTGTTTCCTGCCGGTTACGCTGGAAACCGGGCTGAAACCATGCGGCGAGGGGCGCGCCCGCCTCGGCCCCGGCCGCTGCGCGGGCGCGCCCCTCGCCGGGCGTGGCGGGCATGCCGCGGCGTGGCGGCGGCGGTGCTCAGGGCACGTACATGTAGCCCGCGCCGCGCACGGTGCGGATCAGGCGCGGGCGCTCGGGGTCGGGCTCGATCTTGCGCCGCAGGCGGGCGATGCGGATGTCGATCGAGCGGTCGAAGGGCTCCCATTCGCGGTTGCGCGTCAGCGTCAGCAGCTGGTCGCGCGACAGCACCTGGTTGGGGCGCTCGGCGAACACGCGCAGCAGGTCGAACTCCATCGCGGTCAGGTCCAGCTCGCGGCCTTCGGCGTCGAACAGCTGGTGCGAGCGCAGGTCGAGGTGGCAGGGGCCGACCGCCAGGCGCGCAGGCGCTGCCGTCGCCGCCGGCCGCTCCACCGCGCTTTCGGCGGCGGGCGGCTGCAGCCGGCGCAGCACGCTCTTGATGCGGGCGAGCAGTTCGCGCGGCTCGAAGGGCTTGGCGAGGTAGTCGTCGGCGCCCAGCTCGAGGCCGACGATGCGGTCCACCACGTCGCCCGCGCCGGTCACCATGACGATGCCGACGCGGTGGTGCTCGCGCAGGTAGCGCGCCAGCGTCAGCCCATCCTCGCCCGGCAGGCGCAGGTCGAGCAGCACCAGGTCGGGCAGCGCACGCGCCAGCGCCGCGCGCATGGCCTCGCCGCCATCGGCCGCGTCGACCTCGAAACCGTGCGCCGACAGGTACTCGGACAGCATCGTGCGCACGTCCCGGTCGTCATCCACCACCAGTATCCGGCCCGCCATCGCCGTCCCTCCCTCGCCGTGCCGCGCTCTCCAAAGTATAGACAGCGAGGTCGAAACAGACCGGCTACCGGCCCGATACACACCGATGCGAAGACGCTCAAGGGCGAAAAGCGGCCGATACCTTCGCGGTCCAGGATGCAGCCATCGACGCGCCGCAGGAATTTTCCCGGAACGATCGATCACCGAGACCACGACACAGGAGAGACCGCGATGGACATCCTTCACCCCGCCGCCGGCCGCGGAATGCTGCGCGCCGCCCTGCTGGCAGCCGCCCACGGCCTGGCCATGGCGATGGCGCGCCGCCGCCGGGCGCGCCAGCTGGGGCGCGAGCTGCGCCGCCAGCTGCGTGCGCTCGACGGCCTCGATGCGCGCACGCTGGCCGATCTGGGCCTGCACCGCATGGAACTCGGCTCGGTTGCCGCCGAGCTCAGCGGTGCCGCCGAACCGACGCGCCGCCGCGTGCGCTCCGTCGCCCCCCTGTACTGAGCCCACCCCCACGAGAGCAAAGGAGAACCACCATGCTGGACGCCATGAACCGGGTCGAGACCCAACGCTATGCCAGGTGTGTCGAAGTGTCGAAGCGCGTGAGCTTCGACATCGAGCGCGACGTCATCCGCGGCCGCCAGTTCGATTTCGGCAAGAAGTTCCTCCCCGACGGCCTGTCGCGGATCGATGCGATCCCCTTCCTCGACGCCGCCGAGAAGCGCTTCCTGTCGCAGCTCCAGGGCCGCACCTACGCCAACATCTTCGGCCTCGTGGAGCGCTTCATCGGCGCCAAGATGCTCGACGTCAGCAAGGCGCACTGGCTCGGCGACCAGACGGCGCTGGAGGCGCTGGTGCGCTTCACCGACGAGGAGCTCAAGCACCAGGAGATGTTCCGCCGCCTCGAGCGCATGGCCGCCGCCGGCATGCCCGAGGGCTACCACTTCGCTCCCGAGCCGAACGCAGTCGCCGCCGCGGTGCTCGCCGCCTCGAGCTGGGCGGTGCTCGGCCTGACCTGCCACATCGAGATGTTCGTCCTTGCCCACTACCACAGCAGCATCCACCCCGACGCCAACCTGTCCGAGCTGTGGAAGGACGTCTTCCTGCACCATGCGCGCGAGGAATCGCAGCACGCCATCCTCGACGAGATGGAATGGATCCGCGAGGACGCCAGGCTCACGCCGGAACAGCGCGACCAGGCGGTGAACGAGCTGATCGCCCTCGTCGGCGCGGTGGACGGCATCCTGCAGACCCAGGCCGGGGCCGATGCCGCCTACTTCATCGCGGTCTGTGGCCGCCCCTTCGCCACCGACGAGGCCGGTCACATCCACCGCAGCCTGCTGCGCGCCTACCGCTGGCAGTACATCGTCTCCGGCGTGCAGGAAGCGCGCTTCCGCAACGTGCTCGGCTCGCTCGTCAGCGCGGCCCAGGCCGAGCGCATCGGCGCCGCGCTCGCGCCGATCGTGGCCGACGTCGGCAAGCTGCACTGAAGGCGGCAGGGGCGCCCGCCGCCGTGCCCCGCGCTCCACGCCGCGCTCGCCGCCCGCGGCGGGGGTGAGGCGGGGGGCGGGCGGCCGGGCGCGTCAGCCCTTCTCGCCCTGCGCGGCGAGGAAGATCCCCGCCAGCAGCAGGCTGAAGCCGACGAACTGCAGCGGCGCGAAGCCTTCGCCGAAGAGGACGAAGGCCAGCAGCGCGCTGACCACCGGCTCACCCAGCGTGACCACGGCGACGAGGGTCGCCGACACGTAGCGCAGCGACCAGTTGTAGGCGGTGTGGCCGAGCAGCTGGGGGCCGAGCGCCATCGCCAGCAGCAGCGCCCAGGCCGCGCCGGAGTGGGCGAACAGCTCGGCGCCGCCGGCGCCGCTGGCGACGAACAGGAACAGCGCCGCCGCGCCGTAGGCGAGCCAGATGTAGGCCGGCAGGCCGAGCCCGGCGCGCAGCCGGCGGCCGATCAGCAGGTAGGCGGAAAAGCACCAGCTGCCGACGAGCGCGAGCAGGTTGCCGAACAGCGGGCTCGTGCCCGGCGCGGCGCTCTGGCTGTCGCTCCAGAAGATGAACAGGCTGCCGGCGAAGGACAGTGCGATGCCGCCGAGCATCATGCGCGTGGGCGTCTCGCGGAAGAGCAGGAAGGACGCCAGCCCGATCCACAGCGGGTTGGTCGTCACCAGCGCGGTGCTGGAGGCGACCGAGGTGTATTCGAGCGAGCTGATCCAGGTGGCGAAGTGGAGCGCGAGGAAGAAGCCCGCCGCGAGCGCCATCGCCATCTGTCGGCCGCTCAGCCGCGCGAGCTCGTGGCGCGCGTGCAGCAGCGCCACCGGCGTGATGACGATCGCCGCCAGCGCCAGCCGCCAGGTCGCGACCGCGAGCGAATCGACCGCCTCGGCCTGGGCGAGGCGGGCGAAGATGGCGCCCAAGGACACCGCGAGCAGGCCGGCGGCGAGCACGACGAAGGGCAGCCAGCGGGCGGGTGGGGCGGAAGGGGAGGCGGAGGACATCGGCGATTTCTGATCGTTACGGAGAAAGGACAACCAGCGGCCGCGGACCGCTGTGGACGCCGGCCGGGCACGAAGTGATTGCCGGAACGGGCGAACGAACCGCGAATGAAGCGTGCTTTACGACCTTGCAGCAATCACCGCTGCGGGCGAGTGGGCACCCCGCCCACTCGCCAATCCCTGCGACAGCAGTTCAGGCGTGCCCGCCCTCGAGGTAGGCCGCGCGCACCTCCGGGCTCGCCAGCAGCTCGGCGCCGGTGCCGGCGAGCGTGATCTCGCCGTGCTGCAGCACGTAACCGCGGTGCGCCACGCGCAGCGCCTGGTTGGCGTTCTGCTCCACGAGCAGGATGGTCATGCCGTGGTCGCGGTTGAGTTCGCGGACGATCTGGAAGATCTTGCGGATGTAGATCGGCGCCAGCCCCAGCGAAGGCTCGTCGAGCAGCAGCAGCTTGGGCCGGCTCATCAGCGCGCGGCCGATGGCGAGCATCTGCTGCTCGCCGCCGGACAGCGTGCCGGCGCGCTGGCCCTGGCGCTCCTCCAGGATCGGGAACATCGCGAACACGCGCGCGATGTCGGCGGCGTAGTTCGCCGGGTCGGCGTGGGCCGTGCCCATCTGCAGGTTCTCGATCACCGTCATGCGCGGGAAGATGCGCCGGCCTTCGGGCACCAGGGCGATGCCGCGGCGCGCGATCTCGTGCGTGGGCACGCGGGTGATGTCCTCGCCGTCGAAGACGACGCGCCCGGCGCTGGCCTTGGGGTTGCCGAACAGGCTCATCATCAGCGTCGACTTGCCGGCGCCGTTGGCGCCGATCAGGGTCACGATCTCGCCCACCTGGACCTCGATGTCGATGCCGCGCAGCGCGTGGATGTGACCGTAATGGGCGTGCACGCCCTCCATCTTGAGCATCATGCGGCGGCTTCCCCTTCGGTTGCTTCGTTCTCGCCCTCGTCCTCGTCCTCGCCCAGGTAGGCCTTGATCACCTGCGGATCGTGCTGCACCTGGGCCGGCGTGCCCTCGGCGATCTTGCGCCCGTAGCTGATCACGCCGATGTGGTCGGAGACGTTCATGACCACGCTCATGTCGTGCTCGATGAGCAGGATCGCGATGCCGAGCTCGCGGCACAGGTAGAGCAGCAGCTCGTTGAGCTCCGCCGATTCGCGCGGGTTCAGGCCCGCGGCCGGCTCGTCCAGGCACAGCAGCACCGGCTCGACGCACAGCGCGCGCGCGATCTCGATGCGGCGCTGGATGCCGTAGGGCAGGTCACCCGCGGCGTGGTCGGCGAGGTGGGTGAGGTTCAGGCGCTTGAGCCACATCGCCGCGCGCGCGATCGCGTCGGCTTCGGCCGCGCGGTAGCCGGGCAGCTTGAACAGCCCGGCGAGCGAGAACTTCGACGCGCGCTGCAGCACGTTGTGCTGGGCGACGATGAGGTTCTCCAGCACCGTCATCTTCGGGAACAGGCGGATGTTCTGGAAGGTGCGCACCACCTGGGCGTCGCGCGCGACGTGGTGGCTGGGCAGCGCCTCCAGGCGGATCTCGCCACGGCGCGGGTGGTGCAGGCGCAGCGTGCCGGTGGTCGGCTTGTAGAAGCCGGTCAGGCAGTTGAACAGCGTCGTCTTGCCCGCGCCGTTGGGGCCGATGATGCCGGTGATCTTGGCCGCCGGCACTTCCAGCGACAGGTCGTCGATCGCGGTCAGGCCGCCGAAGCGCATCGTCAGGTTGCGCACGGAAAGCAGGGTGCTCATCGGGAGGCCTCCTTGCGCGCGCCGAGCGGCATCAGGCGCAGCGTCGGTTCGCGGTGGGCGAGCAGGCCGCCCGGTCGCCACACCATGATCAGCACCATCGCCATGCCGAACAGCAGCATGCGGTACTCGGCGAAGTTGCGCCCGAACTCGGGGATCAGCACCAGCAGCGTCGCCGCCAGCACCACGCCCATCTGCGAGCCCATGCCGCCGAGCACGACGATGGCGAGGATGATCGCCGACTCGGTGAAG
>JANJTU010000243.1 GCA_024710965.1 Thauera sp.
GCCGCGGAAGTCGGCCAGGGTGCGCTCCTGGCCGCGGTGGTCGACGAGCGCGAGCGCCTTGCCGTAGTCGGCGCCGGTGATGTCGGTGCTGCGGAACACCGGCTCGCCCGGGCCGCAGCCGGCGAGCAGGCCGAGCGCCAGAGCGGACGCCGCGAGGGCGCGCCGCAGGCGGGGAAAGGTCGAACGCATTGGGGGCCTCTTGCTGCCTATTCGGATGGCGCCCGATGATAGACCTTTGCAATGGCAGCCGGAACCGCCGCGGCAATCCGCCCCAGGGGTTTCACCACGGCAGGTAGTGGTCGACGAGCAGCGCCGCGAACAGGCCGAACAGGTAGGCGATCGAGTAGCGGAAGGTGCGCCGCGCCAGCGCGTCGCTGTAGTCGCGGTACAGGCGCCAGGCGTAATGGACGAAGCGCGCACCGAGCACGATTGCACACGCCAGATAGAGCCCACCGCTCATGCGCGTGGCGAAGGGCAGCAGGGTGACGCCGAACAGGATCAGCGTGTACAGCAGCACCGACAGCCGGGTGTATTCCGGGCCATGCGTCACCGGCAGCATCGGCAGCCCGGCGCGCGCATAGTCGGCGCTGCGGTACAGCGCCAGCGCCCAGAAGTGCGGCGGCGTCCACGCGAAGATGATCAGGAACAGCAGCAGCGCGTCGGCGCTGACCTCGCCCGACACCGCCGCCCAGCCGAGCACCGGCGGCATCGCCCCGGACGCCCCGCCGATGACGATGTTCTGCGGCGTGCGCGGCTTCAGCAGCACCGTATACACCACCGCATAGCCGACGAAGGTGGCGAGCGTGAGCCACATCGTCAGCGGATTCACCGCCTGGTGCAGCACGGTGAGGCCGCAGCCGCCGAGCACCGTGGCGAAGGCCATCGCCTCGGCCGGCGCGAGCTCGCCGCGCGGCAGCGGGCGGGCGCGGGTGCGCGTCATGCGGGCGTCGATGTGCTGCTCGATGAGGCAGTTCATCGCCGCCGCGGCGCCGGCCACGCAGGCGATGCCGAGCGTGGCGGCGAACACGGTGAAGGCGTGCGGGAGCCCATCCGGCACCGCGAGGAACATGCCGATCACCGCGCAGAACACGATCAGAGTGTTCACCCGCGGCTTGGTGAGCGCATAGAAGGCGCGCAGGCGGCCGGCGCCGGCCTGGCCCAGGGCAAAGGTCTTCATCGTCTCCCCTCCTCGATCACGACGGCCAGCCCGACCGGCGAGCGCCGGCGCGGTCCGTCGACGACGCGCGCGAACGCGCCAGCCGGTGCCGCGAGCCGGTAATTGATCCACACCATGATGCCGACCAGCAGCGCGGCACCTGCGTTGTGGGCGGCCGCCAGCGCCAAAGGCAGCGACAGCAGCACGTTGCCGATCCCCAGCCCGAGTTGCAGCCCGAGCGCCATCAGCAGCGCGACCCCGGCCGCCCGCATCGGCTGCCGGCGGCACAGCGCCACGCCGAGCACGAGCAGCGCAGCGCCCGCCACCAGCGCGCCGAGCCGGTGCGACCAGTGGATCGCCGTCAGCGCAGCGTTCGACAGCAGCTCGCCATCGGCGGTCATGCCCAGCTCGCGCACGACGTGGAAGGCGTTGGCATAGTCGGCCGGCGGCGCGAAGGAGCCGTGGCAGGTCGGGAAGTCGGTGCACGCCAGCGCCGCGTAGTTGGTGCTGGTCCAGCCGCCGAGCGCGATCTGCACGACCAGCAGCACGAAGGCCAGGCGCGCGCCGGCCACCAGCCGCGGCCCGGCGCGCACGCCCTGCCCCCCGGCCGCGCGCAGCGCCAGCCAGGCGAGCAGCGCCAGCGTCGTCAGGCCGCCAAGAAGATGGGCGGTGACGATCGCCGGCTTGAGCAGCAGGGTCACCGTCCATTTGCCGAGCAGGCCCTGGAACACGACCACGCCCACCAGCAGGCCGGCGACGCCGGGCGCGGCGCGCCGGTCGCCGCGCCCGCGCCAGGCCAGCGCGGCGATGACAACGATCAGCAGGCCGAGGCTGGCGGCGAGGTAGCGGTGGATCATCTCCTTCCACGCCTTGGGCAGGCTCACCGGGCCGTCGGGCGCGGCGGCATGGGCAGCGCGGATGTCCTCCACGGCGTGGCCCGGGCTGAGCTGGCCGTAGCAGCCCGGCCAGTCGGGGCAGCCGAGGCCGGCGTCGGCCAGGCGCACATAGGCGCCGAAGACGACGACGGCCGCGGTCAGCGCCAGCGCGAGCAGGATCAGGCGGTGGTAGAGCACCAGACCCGGTCCCATTCCCGGCCCCGGCTTCATCCTTGCCCTCCCCGCCCGAGCGCCGAATACTTCAGCAGGCGCTGGAGGTCCTTGGTCATGCCGCGCGCGGCGGCGGTGGTGTCGGCCTGAGGGGCGAAGCGCATCATGACATTGCCAAGCGGATCGACGAGGAAGAGGGTGCCGGGCACGGCCGCACCGGGAAACGCGGCGAGCCAGGCGGCGTCGGCACGGGCGAGGCGCAGTTCCTCGACCGCCGGCACGCCCTCCGATACGCCGTCCGCGGCCCCGCTTCCCGCAGCGCCCCCGGCCCCGGCCTCGGGCCCCGCGGCCGCGACCGTCCCGCTCCCGACGGCCGGCATGAGCCGCGGATCCGCGCCGGCATCGGTGACGAGCCACAGCCGGGCGACCCGCTCCATCTCCTTCGCCTGGGCGAGGCGCGCCTGGCGCGAGACGTAGAGCGCGCCCCGGCAGGCGGCGTCGCAGGCGGCAGGCGCGGCCACCACCAGGGTCCAGCGCCCCTCGAGCTCGGCGCGCGCGAGCGGCGGCTGGCCGCCCGCCCCGGCCAGGGCCGATGCCGGCAGCGGCGTCGGCGTGAGCAGTTCGCCGTGATTGACCCGTCCCTGCGGCTGCCACACGTAGAAGGCGAGGTAGGACGCCACCACTGGCAGCACACAGACGAAGGCGAGCAGCAGCAGCGTGCGCCGGGCGCGCCGACGCTGCGCCGGCGTCACGACCGCTTCCCGCGGCCCGGGGCCGGGCTTGGGGGCCACCTCAGTGGCCGGCGAGGCGAGGGTTCCGCTCATCCCCGAGTCTCCGTAGAAAAAGCCGCCCGGCGTACCAGGCGCTGAGCCCCGCCGCCAGCGCGGCGAGCGCATACCATTGCACGGCGTAGCCGCGGTGGCGGTCCACCCCGGCCGCGGGAACCGGCCAGTCGCGCACCAGGCCGTCGGCGGCGGGCGAACTCTGTTGCACGATCCAGCGTGCGAGGCAGGGCGCCGCGGCGGCGGTGGACTCTTCCCCTCGCCGCCCCGCCGCGTCTCCACCCGCCGCCACCGCGGCGGCACAGAGGGGCAGCGCCACACCCGCCTCGCCCGCCACCGGACGGGCCGCGGCATAGCGCTCGAGCTCGAGCACCTGCCACAAGCGCCCGCCCTCGTCCGCAGGCGCGGCCGCGAGCGTGAACGGCGCCGGCTGCAGCACCTGCAGCCGCCCTTCGAGGCGCTGCAGCCCGGGCGGCGGCGGCGCAATCTCGGGCAGGCGGCGGTCAGCCGCGGCCGCCACCCAGCCGCGATTGACCAGTACCGCGCCCGAGCCGTCCTCGAGCAGCAGCGGGGTCAGCACGTGATAGCCGGCGCGTCCGGCGTGGGTGCGGTTGTCGAGCAGGATGGCGGCCTCCGCCCGCCACTGTCCCGCCAGGCTCAGCCGCAGGCCCGCAGTCGGGCTCGCGGCATCGGCGCGCAGCGCCTGCGCCGGCCGGCTCGCCAGCGCATCGAGCTGCACCTGCAGCACGCTCTTCTCTTCCGCCCGGCGCAGCTGCCAGTTGCCGAGCGACCCCGTCAGCGCCACCAGCAGCACGCCGGCGCATAGCGGCAGCAGGCGGCGGAGGCCGGCGCGCGCCCTCATGCCGGCGCTCCCCGATGCAGCGCGTTTTCCTTACACTGCGGCATCGCCCCCGGGAGTTTTGCCATGCGCGTCGTCGTGATCCTGTTCCTGGTGCTGATCGTCGCCAGCCTGGGCGCCGCGCTCGTCTCGCTGCTGCGCGATCGCGGCAACGGCGGAACGCGCACGGTGCGCGCGCTGGCGCTGCGGGTCGGGCTGTCGATCACCCTCTTCGTGCTGCTGATGGCGGGACTCGCGAGCGGTCTGATCGACGGTCGGCTGTAGGCGGGCGGGCGACGCATCAGCTCCTCACAACCAGTACACGACGACGAACAGCATCAGCCAGACGACGTCGACGAAGTGCCAGTACCAGGCGGCGGCCTCGAAGCCGAAGTGGTGGTCGGGGCGGAAGTGACCGGCGAGCACGCGCCCCAGCATCACCGCCAGCATGATCGCGCCGATCGTCACGTGCAGGCCGTGGAAGCCGGTGAGCAGGTAGAAGGTGGAGCCGTAGATGCCGCTGTCCAGGCGCAGCTTGAGGTCGGCATAGGCGTGCATGTATTCGTAGGCCTGCAGGCCGATGAACACCGCGCCGAGCAGGATCGTCAGCAGCAGGCCGAGCTTGAGCTGGCCGCGGCGCTCGTTGAGCAGGCCGTAGTGCGCCCAGGTCAGGGTCACGCCCGAAGTCAGCAGGATCAGGGTGTTGATTGCCGGAATGCCCCACGCCGCCATCGGCGTGAAGGCTTCCGCGCCGCTCGGCTGGTAGGGCCCGGCGCTCGGCCATGCGCTCGTGAAGCCCTGCCACAGCAAGGCCTCGTTGGCACCGGCCGACAGCCAGGGCACGGACAGCACGCGGGCGTAGAACAGCGCGCCGAAGAAGGCGGCGAAGAACATCACCTCGGAGAAGATGAACCAGCCCATCGACCAGCGGAAGGACTTGTCCACGCGCCGGCCGTACTTGCCGGTCTCGGACTCGCGCACGACCTGCCCGAACCAGCCGAACAGCATGTAGATCAGGATCGCGAGGCCGAGGAAGAACAGCCACGGCCCGGAGGCGACGCGGTTGAGCCACAGCGCCGCGCCGGCGCCGAACAGCAGCAGCGCGATCGAGCCGAAGATGGGGTACTTCGACGGCTCGGGCACGAAGTAGTGATCGAGGTGATGCGTGCTCGAAGTGTGGGTCATGATCCTGTCTCCCTGATGCCTGCCTGTCACCTGCGTTTCACGCCTAGCTCAACACCCACTGCACCACGCCGACCAGCACCAGCACGAACAGCAGCCCGGCCAGCAATCCGGCCACGACCACCGCCTTCGGGTCGAGCGAGGTGGCATCCTCGTGGTAGCCGCGGCGCTTGCGGATGCCGATGAAGGACCACAGCACCGCGCGCAGCGTCGCCCAGAAACCCGCCCGGCTCACGTCGCCGGACCCCTCGCGACGGCGATCTCCGCGCCGCCCCGGGCGCGCGTGCGCAGCGCCGCGCGCCGCCCCTGCAGCTCGAAGAAGGTGTAGGACAAGGTGATCGTGTTGACCTCGGCCGGCAGCTCGGGATTGATCACGAACACCACCGGCATCGTGCGCACCTCGCCCGGCGCCAGCGTCTGCTGCGTGAAGCAGAAGCAGTCGAGCTTGTTGAAGTAGCGCCCGGCCAGCTGCGGGCCGTAGCTCGGCACCGCCTGGCCGGTCACCGCCACGTCGCCCGGGTTGGAGACTTCGTAGTCCACATGCACCAGCTCGCCCGGATGCACCTGCACCGAACGCTGCAGCGGCCGGAACTGCCATGCCAGGTCGTGCAGGTTGGCGTCGAACTGCACGGTCACGACGCGGCCGACATCGACCTGGGTGTTCACCACCGCGCGCGCGCCGGCCTCGGCCTCGGGGCGCAGGAAGTTGTTGATGCCGGTGACCTCGCAGATGGTCTCGTAGAAGGGCACGAGCAGGAAGCCGAAGCCGAACATCGCCACCGCCGACAGCGCCAGGCGCAGCAACAGGCGCCGATTGGCGCTCGCGAGCCGGCGGTGGGTGTGGGTGTTCATCGCCCGAACACCTTGTACTTGACGATGACGGCAATGAAGAAGACGAGGGCCACCGCCGCCAGCATCAGGCCGGTACGCAGGTTCGCCGCCCTGCGCTCGCCGCTTCGCGTCATGTCGCTTGCTCCTTGCTCATCGATGCTTCTGGCGGCGAGACGGAAAGCGGAGCCTCCTTGTCCCGTCTCTCCACTCCGCTCTCCGCTCACCACGAAAAACCACGCTCAGTGCACCACCGGCGCTTCCTCGAAGGTGTGGTGCGGCGCCGGCGAGGGCACCGTCCACTCCAGCCCTTCGGCGCCCTCCCAGGCCCGCGCCGCCGCGCGCTCGCCGCCGCGCGCACACTTCAGGACGACGACGAGGAAGATCAGCTGCGACAGGCCGAAGCCGAAGGCGCCGACCGAGGCCATCGCATTGAAGTCGGCGAACTGCAGCGCGTAGTCCGGGATGCGGCGCGGCATGCCGGCGAGGCCGAGGAAGTGCATCGGGAAGAAGGTGATGTTGAAGAACACGATCGAGCACCAGAAGTGCAGCTTGCCCAGCGCCTCGCTCGGCATGTGGCCCGTCCATTTCGGCAGCCAGTAGTAGGCGCCGGCAAAGAGCGCGAACAGCGAGCCCGCCACCAGCACGTAATGGAAGTGGGCGACGACGTAGTAGGTGTCCTGCACCTGGATGTCGATCGGCGCGATCGCGCAGATCAGGCCGGTGAAGCCGCCCATCGTGAACACGAAGATGAAGCCGGTCGCCCACAGCATCGGCGTCTCGAACGTCATCGCGCCGCGCCACATCGTCGCCACCCAGTTGAACACCTTCACCCCGGTGGGCACCGCGATCAGCATCGTCGCGTACATGAAGAACAGCTGGCCCGCGGCGGGCATGCCGGTGGCGAACATGTGGTGCGCCCATACGGCGAAGGACAGGATCGCGATCGAGGCCGTCGCATACACCATCGACGCGTAGCCGAACAGCGGCTTGCGGGCAAAGGTGGGGATGATCTGGCTGACGATGCCGAAGGCCGGCAGGATCATGATGTACACCTCCGGGTGGCCGAAGAACCAGAAGATGTGCTGGTACATCACCGGGTCGCCGCCGCCGGCGGCGTTGAAGAAGCTGGTGCCGAAGTGGCGGTCGGTCAGCACCATCGTCACCGCGCCGGCCAGCACCGGCATCACCGCGATCAGCAGGTAGGCGGTGATGAGCCAGGTCCAGCAGAACAGCGGCATCTTCATCAGGGTCATCCCGGGCGCGCGCATGTTGAGCACGGTGACGACGATGTTGATCGCGCCCATGATCGAGCTCGCGCCCATGATGTGGATGGCGAAGATCGCCAGGTCCATGCCCATGCCCATCTGCACCGACAGCGGCGCGTACAGCGTCCACCCCGCGGCGGTCGCCCCGCCGGGGACGAAGAAGGAGCCCAGCAGCAGGATCGCCGCCGGCGGCAGCAGCCAGAAGCTCCAGTTGTTCATGCGCGCGAAGGCCATGTCGCTGGCGCCGATCATGAGCGGGATCTGCCAGTTGGCGAAGCCGACGAAGGCCGGCATGATCGCGCCGAACACCATCACCAGGCCGTGCATCGTCGTGAGCTGGTTGAAGAACTCCGGCTCCACCACCTGCAGCCCGGGCTGGAACAGCTCGGCCCGGATCGTCAGCGCCATCACGCCCCCGGAGAGGAACATGATGAAGCTGAAGATCAGGTACATCGTGCCGATGTCCTTGTGGTTGGTGGTCGTGATCCAGCGCATCAGGCCGGTGGGCCCGGCGTGATGCCCGTGGAGCTGCTCAGGCGTGACGGCGGCCATGCGGGGTCCTCCTGTCGAACGTCGACGATGTCGCGCGGTGCTTCAACCCTTGCTGCCGGCAGCGGGCGGCCGTGCCGCCGTCGCCGCCGCTCCCGTGGGCACCGGCTCGGCGCCTGCGGCCGCAGCCTTCGCCTTCTGCGCCCCGACCCATTCGGCGTACTTCGCCGCCGACAGCACGTGCACCTCGATCGGCATGAAGCCGTGGTCGCGGCCGCACAGCTCGGCGCAGTTGCCGCGGAACACGCCTTCCTTGTCGGCGCGGAACCAGGCATCGCGGATGAAACCGGGGATGGCGTCCTGCTTGACGCCGAAGGCCGGCACCCACCACGAATGGATGACGTCGTTGGCCGCCAGCAGCACGCGGATCTTCTTCCCCACCGGCACCACGAGCGGGTTGTCCACCTCGAGCAGGTAGGCCTCGCCCTTGGGCGCGCCGCCCTCGATCTGGTCGCGCGGCGTGGACAGGCTGGAGAGGAAGCGGATGCCCTCGCCTTCGCCCTGCAGGTAGTCGTAGCCCCACTTCCACTGGTAGCCGGTGGCCTTGATCGTGATGTCCGGGTTCGAGGTGTCCTTCATCTCGATCACCGTCTTCGTCGCCGGCCAGGCCATGCCGAGCAGGATCAGCACCGGGATCACCGTCCAGGCGATCTCGACCGCGGTGTTCTCGTGGAAGTTGGCGGCGACCGCGCCCTTCGCCTTGCGGTGGTGGAACACCGCCCAGAACATGACGCCGAAGACGCCGATGAAGATCACCAGGCAGATCAGCAACATCAGCGTGTGCATGTCGTTGATCTGCTCGGCGATGCCGGTGACCGGGGTCGGCAGGTTGTAGCGGGCGGGCGCATCCTGGGCCGACGCCGGCACAACGGCGGCGAGGAAGACGGAAAAACCTGCGATGCGGCCGGCACGTCCCATGACTACCCCCAATGCTTATCGTTTTGGCAGGTGCGATTGATGTTGCCATAGCGAAAATCACACCGGCAACACAGGTTTTTGACGAAAGTCAATATGCTGCATCGCACGATCTGCTAGTCGCCGCGTGCAGAAAGGCGTTCACCGCAGTATTCGGGGTTTTCCCATGGGTCGGGATGCTGCACCGCCGCAAATGCGCTCTCATGCCCCGTCGGGGCGCTGCGCCCAGCCTCAAGCGGACGCCGGCCCGCGCCCGGCCGCGCCAGCCGCCATGCGGCGCCGCAGCAGGCGGCAGGCGGCACCGATCAGCGGCAGCCGCTCGTACACGCCGGCGGCGGCGTCCCAGTAGTCGACATGGCGCAGGACCCGGCCCGTGCCGTCGAAGCACAAGTGGCTGACGCCGCGGATCGCGACGCTGCGGCCGCGCAAGCCGAAGCGGAACGCCCAGCCCAGCATCGCCTGCCGGCCCTGCACGATCGTGGTGTCCACGGTGAAGCGCGGCGCATCGACGGTGGCGAACATGTGGGCGAAGATGCGCCTGATCGCGTCCACGCCGGCGACCTCGTTGAACGGATCCTTGAACTGCGCCCCGACGGCGTAGAACTCGCCCAGGCGGGCGAGCGCGGCCGGAGTCAGCTCCTCGTAGAAGCGCGCCAGCGCCTCAACGGCGGCCTCGGTCGAGCGCGCGGGCATCAATCGCCGGCGCGCCCTCATAGCCCCGTCGCCCGGCGCACGAGCGAAAAATAGACGCGGCGCGGCAGGCATCGCAGCAGCTTCAGCACCAGCGTGAAACGGCGCGGAAAGTGGATCTCGAAGGCGCCGCGGGCGAAGCCGGCGACGATCGCTTCGGCCGCCTCTGCGGCGCCCATCAGCGCCGGCATGTGGAAGTCGTTGCCGGCGGTGAGCGGCGTGGCGACGAAGCCCGGGTCGATCAGGAACACGCCGATGCCGCGCGGCGCCAGATCGAGGTGGAGCGCTTCGGCAAAGTTGATCAGCGCCGCCTTCGACGGCCCATACACCAGCGCCCGCGGCAGGCCGCCGTAGCCGGCCACGCTGCCGACCAGGGCCAGCGCCCCGCCGCCCTGGCGCAGCAGTTGCGGCACCACCGCCGCCACGCCCTCCATCGCGCCGACGAGGTTGGTCTCCAGCGTTTCGCGGATGGCCGCCGGCGCCAGCTCCCAGGCGCGCAGCGGACGGTAGGTGCCGGCGTTGAACACCACCAGGTCGAGCCCACCCCAGCACGCGACGAGTTCCTCGCGCACGCGGTCGAAGTCGGCCGTGCAGGTGACGTCCAGCGGCGCGACGAGGACGTCGACGGCTGCGGCTTCACCGGCCGTGTCGCCGCGCTGCAATGCGAGGCACTCGGCCGCGAGCGGCTCGAGCCGCTCGCGCCTGCGCGCCGACAGCACCAGGCGGGCGCCGCGCGCGGCCAGCGTGCGCGCGAGCGCGGCGCCGATCCCGCTGGAGGCGCCCACCAGCCAGACGCGGCGACCGCGCCAGTCCCGGATCGGCGCGTTGAGCGGCGCGAACAGTCCCATCAGCCGCCCCGCTTGCGGAAAGCCAGCGTGACCTCGCCGAGGCGCACGCCCCACTTGCTCATGACCGCGCGGTTGAGCATCACGCGCTCGTCGACGAGGAACATCCAGTCCTCGAAATCGACGTGGTACACCTTGCCATCGACCGGCAGCGCGAGCACGTAGCGCCAGTGCAGCGCATTGCCTGCCGCTTCCCCGCGCGCCTCGCCGACGACGTCGTCCGCCCGCCCGCGGTAGCGGCCCACGCCGCTGCGGGTCAGCGTCCACACCCGGCGCTGGGTCGTGCCGTCGGAATAGGTAAAGCGCTCGTCGAGAGTGCCGACCTCGCCCTGCCAGCTCGCCTCGATCACCACGGTGAAGCGCTTGACCACCTCGCCGGCGCGGTTCTGGAACACGCCGTGGGCGTCGAGCGTGCCGTTGAAGTAGTCGCGCAGCTCGAGCACCGGGCGCTCGCCGCGGTACTGGCCGACATCCACCGATCCGCACGCCGACAGCCCGAACAGCGCCAGCAGCCCGCACAGCCATCGCTTCACGGCCGGCCTCCCTCGCCGACCGGCGCCAGCCCGCCGGCGCGCGCGCCCCCGGGTTCCAGGACCTGCCGCCAGTGCCACAGCAGCGCCAGCGCGCCCAGCTTCAGCCCCACCGGGACGAAGGCATACACGGCGGCGAGCGCGCGCGCCGCCTCGGCTTCGCGCCCGCCCGGCTGGTAGCCCAGCAGCGCGAGCAGCGGCAGCGCCAGGCCGGCGGCGAGTGCGAGGTTGGCCTTGGCGACAAAGTTCCACCAGCCGAAGCAGGCGCCGGCGCGCGCTTGCGGCGCCGCCCCCGCCGGCCGCGCCAGCAAGTCGGCGAGCAGCGCCGCGGGCAGCACCAGCTCGGCCCCGAGGGCGAAGCCGGCGAGCACGCAGATCAGCCCGTATGCGAGCAGCGCCCCCTCACCGAGCAGCCCCGCCCAGGCGAACACCGCCGCCGCCAGCACCATCGCCACCGCCCAGGCGCGCAGCTTGCCGAAGCGCCGCGACAACGCCCCCCACAGCGGCAGGCCGGCGGCCGCGGCGACGAAGTACAGGGCGAGGAAGAGGCCGGCGAACTGGGGCGCGCGCAGCACGTCGGCGATGAAGAACAGCACCGTCGCCGACGGGATCGCGGCGGCGATGCCGTTGGCCGCGAACACCGCGAGCAGGCGGGCGAAGGCCGGCTCGCCCAGCGCCGCGCCCAAGCCACGCCGCAGCGGCTGGCGGGCCGCTGCGCGCGGCGGCACGGCCGGCGCGGCGAGCAGCGTCCACGCCGCAAGCCCGAGCAGCAGCGGCGGAAAGGCCCAGGCCAGCCGCGCCAGGCCGAGCGCCTCGGTGCCGCGCGCGGCATTCGCCGCGGCCTCGCCCGTCGCCGCTGCGCCCACCTCCCCGCCTGCTGCCGCCGCGCCGGTCAGCATGCCGGGCAGCACCGCCGCGAGGACGACGCCGACGAGGGCGAAGCCTTCGCGGCTGGCGACGACCCGGGTGCGCAGCGCCGGCGTCGGGGCCACTTCCGCCCCCCACGCGGCATGCGCGATGGTGGCGAGCGAGTAGCCGAACGACACCAGCACCAGCAGGGCGAGCAGCCAGCCCAGGCCGGCCCCGGCGGGTGGCGCGAGCAGCGCCGGCAG
>JANJTU010000127.1 GCA_024710965.1 Thauera sp.
CGAAGTCATCGAGGCGAGCGAGGCCGTGCGCCACTTCACCATCAACGCCGGCAACACCGAGCGCTACCATGACCTCGCCCGCATCGAGCCCGGCCCCGACGGCCGCGTCATCGTCTCCATCTTCCGCGGCCAGCCGCGCACGCTGCCCTTCACCGTCTCCATGATGGAGCGCCACCCGCTCGCCTCGCAGGCCTTCGTGCCGCTGTCGGCCAAGCCCTACCTCGTCGTCGTCGCCCCGGCGGGCGAAGCCCCCACGGCCGAGACGCTCCAGGTCTTCCTCGCCCGCGGCGATCAGGGCGTCAACTACGCCCCCGGCGTCTGGCACCACCCGCTGCTTGCGCTCGAAGCGGTGTGCGACTTCCTCGTCGTCGATCGCGCCGGCCCCGGGCACAACTGCGACGAAGTCACGCTCGACACCCAAGGCCTGATTCCGGCGCTGGGCTGAAGCGCAGGGCGATCGCGTGAACGGGGGCCGGCGCACCGCGCTCATGCGGGCACGTGACACTTATGCCGGGCCGCGAAAGCACGGCATGGGCAACCCGCCTGCGCCCGCCCCCCCGCGATCGCGGCCGCCCCGCAGTGCGACTGCCGTGGCTGCGGTCCGCTTGGCACAGGGTTAAACTGCGCACATCGCACCCTTGCGCGGAGCACCCAACATGGCCCTGCCCCAGCCTGCAGCCCGCTTCACCCGCCGCGACTTCCTCGCCTGGGAGCCGGAGCAGCCGACCAAGCACGAATTCGTCGCCGGCGAAGTGTTCGCCCAGGCCGGCGCGCGCCAGGCCCATGTCGTCGTCGCCGGCAACTGCTTCGCCGCACTGCGCCAGCGCCTGCGCGGCACGCCCTGCCGCGCCTACATCGCCGACATGCAGCTCGAGGTGGAGCGCGCCGACGCCGTCTACTACCCCGACGTGATGGCGAGCTGCGACCCCCGGGATCTCGCCGCCGAGCGCGTCCTGCACCACCCGCGCGTCATCATCGAGGTGCTCAGCGACAGCACCGCGGCCTACGACCGCGGGCAGAAGTTCGCCGCCTACCGCCTGCTCGACAGTCTGCAGGAGTACGTGCTGATCGACCCCGAGCGCCGCAGCGTGGAAATCTTCCGCCGCCTGCCGTCCAACGACTGGCTGCTCGCCACCCACGACAGCGCACGCGCGCTGGTGCTGGCCGCGCTCGAACTGGAGATCGGGCTCGACGAGGTGTTCGAGGATCTCGACCGCCTCGGCCCCGCCGAGGAGAGCGCCCCCGCCGCCAGCTGATGCCGCTGCCGGCGCCGCACCGGCATCAGGCCTTGAGCCGGTAGCCGGTGCGGAACATCCACGCCACGATGGCGACGAACAGCGCCAGGAACAGCAGCGTCATCGCCAGGCTGACGCCGACGGCGACGTCGGCGCTGCCGTAGAAGCTCCAGCGAAAGCCGCTCACCAGGTACACCACCGGGTTGAACAGCGTCACCGTCTTCCACAGCGGCGGCAGCATGTTGATCGAATAGAAGCTGCCGCCGAGGAAGGTCAGCGGCGTGATCACGAGCAGCGGCACCAGCTGCAGCTTCTCGAAGTTGTCCGCCCAGATGCCGAGGATGAAGCCGAGCAGGCTGAAGGTGACCGCGGTCAGCACGAGGAAGGCCAGCATCCACAGCGGATGGTCGATGCGCAGCGGCACGAACAGCGTCGCGGTGGCGAGGATGATGACGCTGAGCAGGATCGACTTCGTCGCTGCCGCGCCGACGTAGCTCAACACGATCTCGAAGTGCGACACCGGCGCCGACAGCAGCTCGTAGATCGTGCGCGAGAACTTGGGGAAGAAGATCGCGAACGAGGCGTTCGATACGCTCTGCGTCAGCAGCGTCAGCATGATCAGCCCGGGCACGATGAAGGCGCCGTAGCTGACGCCCTCGATCTCGGGGATGCGCGAACCGATCGCCGAGCCGAAGACGACGAAGTAGAGCGAAGTCGAGATCACCGGCGCGAGGATGCTCTGCAGCAACGTGCGCCGGGTGCGCGCCATCTCGAACAGGTAGATCGCACGCACGGCATGCAGGTTCATCGCGCCCTCCTCAAGGCTTGTCGGCGACGAGGCTGACGAAGATGTCTTCGAGCGAGCGCTGCGTCGTGTGCAGGTCGGCGAAGCCGATGCCCGCGTCGTCCAGATCCTGCAGCAGGCCGACGATGGCGTTGTCCGCGCCGTCGGCGTCGTAGCGGTAGGTCAGCGCCGTGCCGTCCGCGGACAGGGCCAGCGGGTAGCGCGCGAGCGCGGGCGGGATCGCCGCCAGTGGCGCCTGCAGCTGCAGCGTCAGCTCCTTGCCGCCGAGCTTGCGCATCAGCGCCGCCTTGTCCTCGACGAGGACGATCTCGCCCTTGCTGATCACGCCGATGCGGTCGGCCATCTCCTCGGCCTCCTCGATGTAGTGCGTGGTCAGGATCACGGTGACGCCGCCAGCGCGCAGCTTGCGCACGAGCTGCCACATGTCGCGCCGCAGCTCGACGTCGACGCCGGCGGTGGGCTCGTCGAGGAAGAGGATCTGCGGCTCGTGCGACAAGGCCTTGGCGATCAGCACGCGGCGCTTCATGCCGCCCGACAGCGTCAGCAGCTTGCTGTCCTTCTTGTTCCACAGCGACAAGTCCTTCAGCAGCTGCTCGATGTAGGCCGGGTTGGCCGGCTTGCCGAACAGGCCGCGGCTGAAGGACACGGTCGCCCACACGGTCTCGAAGGCGTCGGTGGTCAGCTCCTGCGGCACCAGGCCGATGAGCGCGCGCGCGGCGCGGTAGTCGGCGACGATGTCGTGGCCGCCGACCTTCACCTGCCCCTCGCCCGGATTGACGATGCCGCAGATGATGCTGATCAGCGTGGTCTTGCCCGCGCCGTTGGGCCCGAGCAGGGCGAAGATCTCGCCGCGGCGGATCTCGAGATCCACCCGCTTCAGCGCCTGGAAGCCGGTGGCGTAGGTCTTGCTGAGACCGGAAACGGAGATGATGGGCTGCATGGGCGGCACGATAGCAGATCAGCCGCAGCGTCTGGTACGCCGAGGGCATCGGCCCTGCCGCGGCGGCGGCGTCGCGACCGCGGCAGATGCGGACACGCCCCGGTGCCGCCGCGTTCGCGGGCAGGACCGGGGCGTGCCGGAAGGCGCGCGGACGATCAGGTCGCGTTCAGTTCGTGCGCGCCTTGGCGATCTCCTGCTGCACTTGCTGCCACAGCTCGGGACCGACGTCCTGCGCCACCTTCGCCGTGATCGGCGCGATCTTGTCGCGCATGCGCTGCACTTCCTCGGCCGGCAGGGTGTTCACCGCCATGCCCTTCGACTGGAGTTCGTCGAGCGCCCTGGCGGTCTCGGCGCGCGTGTCCTTGCGCTCGAAGTCGCGCGCGGCACGCGCCGCCTGCAGGATCACGCCCTGCTCGTCCTTGCTCAGGCCGTCCCACCATTTCTTGCTCGCCAGCACCACCCACGGGCTGTAGACGTGGTTGGTCACGGTCAGGTACTTCTGCACCTCGTAGAACTTGCTCGTCAGGATGGTGTTGAACGGGTTTTCCTGGCCGTCGACCGCCTGCGTCTCGAGCGCCGAGAACAGCTCCGAGAAGGACAGCGGCACCGCGTTGGCGCCCAGGGTGCGGAAGGTGTCGAGGAAGACGTTGTTCTGCATCACGCGCAGCTTGATGCCGCCGAGGTCTTCCAGCTTCGTCACCGCGCGCTTGTTGTTGGTCAGGTTGCGAAAGCCGTTCTCCCAGTAGACGAGGCCGACGAGGCCCTTCTCCTGCAGCTTGTCGAGCAGCTTCTGGCCGACCGGGCCGTCGAGCACAGCGTCGGCCTCCTTCTCGTTGGCGAACAGGAAGGGCGTGTCCCACAGCGCCATCTGCGGCACGACGCCGACCAGGGTCGCGGTCGAGCCCACCATCAGCTCCTGCGCGCCGCCCATCAGCGCGTTCTGCATCTGGATGTCGGAACCGAGGCCGGCGCTGCCGAAGGCCTTGACCTTGAGCTTGCCGCCGGAGAGCTTCGCCGCCTCC
>JANJTU010000302.1 GCA_024710965.1 Thauera sp.
CTGCCGGCCGCGGCGCTGCGCGCCCCGGGGGGGGCGGACCCGAATGCCGACGAGATGCCGGCGGCGGCGCCCGCGCCTGCCGCGCCCGAGGCCGGCGGCGCCGACGATGCTGCGGGCGGTGACGCGGGCGAGGGCGTGCCGACGGACGCGACGCCGGCGCCGGACGCCGAGGTCACGCCCGACGCCGGCGCCGAACCGGCAGCCGGAGCCGAAGCCGCAGCCGCAGCCGCAGCCGAAGCCGGAGCCGGAGCCGGAGCCGGAGCCGGAGCCGAAGCCGGAGCCGAAGCCGCAGCCGCAGCCGAAGCCGAAGCCGAAGCCGAAGCAGAAGCCGAAGCCGAAGCCGGGGCTGGAGCCGGGGCTGGAGCCGGGGCTGGAGCTGGAGCTGGAGCCGGTCGCGACGCCGAGGGCGATCGCGGCCGGGGCGCGGCCGCGGCGGTCGCCGTGCCGGAAGCCGGGGTCGCCGGGATGCCGGCCGAGGCGGCGCGCAGCAGTGGCGGGCGCATCCGCCCCGCTGGCGTGGCCGGCGCCGCGCTCAACGCCGTGCCGCCCGCAGCCGCGCCTGCGCCGCCGCGTCCAGCGCTGGCGCCCGTGCCTGCAGGAAACGCAGGAAGGCGTCCGCCAGCGGGGTGAGCCGCTTGCCGCTCGGATACACCACCTGCCAGTGGGTGAGCACCGGCGTGCCTGCCACCGCCAGCACCGCGATGCCTTCGTCCACCGCATGCGCAAGCGCGTGTGCCGACAGCACCGACAGCCCCAGCCCGCCCGCCACCGCCTGCTTGACCGCCTCGTTGCTGCCCAGCTCGAGGCGCGGGCGCAGCGCGATCTCGTGTTCGGCGAAGAAGGCCTCCGCCGCCTGGCGCGTGCCCGAGCCCGGCTCGCGCAGCACGAACTCCTCGGCCGCGAGCGCGCTCACCGCGAGCGCCGGGCGCGCCGCGAGCGGGTGGTCGGCGGCGGCGACCACCACCAGCGGGTTGGCGAGAAAGGGTGTCGTCGTCACCGGTGGCGTCGCCGGCGGGCGGCTCATGATGTAGAGATCGTCGAGGTTGTCCGCCAGGCGGCGCAGCACCGCGTCGCGGTTGAGCACCACGAGCGACACTTCCACCGCCGGGCGGGCGCGGCGAAAGTCACCGAGCAGGCGCGGGATGAAGGTCTCGGCGGTGCTCACCACCGCCAGCCGCAGGCGCCCGCCGGCGTCGCCGCGCAGGCCGGCGAGGGTCTCCTCCAGGCGTTCGAGTTCGTCCTCCAGGCGCGCTGCGGCGTCGGCCACCGCCGCGCCGGCGGGCGTCAGGTGCAGGCGGCGGCCGATGCGCTCGTGCAGCGGCAGGCCGACCTGGTCGGCGAGCTGACGCAGCTGCGCCGACAGCGTGGGCTGGCTCAGATGCAGGCGCTGGGCGGCGCGCGAGACGCTGCCCTCGCGCGCGACGGCGAGCAGCAGGCGGAGCTGGTGAAGGGTGGGGCGCATGGGTTTATATAGATAAAAATCTATGTAAATGCGAAAAATAAATCATTTTTCTGCATGTGTGCAGTGCGGCAGAATCCGCGCCGTCATCCCACTCACTTCCGGCGCGCGCCCGATCGCCGCCGACGCGGAAAAAACAGCCATGATCGATGCCGTGCCCTTCTTCTTCGCCCTCGGCGCCGTTGCCGCCCTGCTGCGCAGCGGCCTGCGCCTGCCGGCGGCGGTGTTCGAGACCCTGTCGATCTACCTGCTGCTGGCGATCGGGCTGAAGGGCGGCATCGAGATCGCGCGCGCCGACAGCGTCACGCTGGGGCGCGATGCGCTGCTCGCGGTCGGGCTCGGCGCCGCGATCCCGCTCGTCGTCTTCCCGCTCTTTCGCCTGCGCTTCGGGCGGGCGGATGCGGCCTCGCTGGCGGCGCACTACGGCTCGGTGAGCATCGTCACCTTCGCCTTCGGCGACGCGCTGCTCGCCGGGCGCGGCATCGAAGTCGAAGGCCACCTGGCGCTGCTCGCGGCGCTGATGGAGGCGCCGGCGCTGATCGTCGCCACCCTGCTTGCCCGCCTCGGCGGCGGCACCGGGCGCGCCGCGCTCGGCGGTCTGGCGCACGAGGTGCTGGCGAACAAGAGCGTGCTGCTGCTCGGCGGCGGCATCCTGATCGGCTGGCTTGCCGGTCCGGACGGTGCCGCGCCGCTGGCGCCGCTGTTCGTCGATCTGTTCAAGGGCGCGCTGTGCCTGTTCCTGCTCGAGATGGGCCTGATCGCCGCCGAGCGCCTGCCCGACCTGCGCCGCGCCGGCGCCTTCCTGATCGGCTGCGGCCTGCTGCTGCCACCCGTGCTGGCGCTGGCCGGCTGGGGCGTGGCGCAGGCGATGGGGCTGGGCCTGGGCGGCACGGTGCTGATGATGACGCTCGCCGGCAGCGCCTCCTACATCGCCGCACCGACGGCGATGCGGATCGCCGTGCCCGAGGCCAACCCGGCGCTCGGCGTCGCCGCGGCGCTGGCGCTGACCTTCCCCTTCAACCTGCTCGCCGGCATCCCGCTCTACCTGTGGTGGGCCGAGCGCATGCTCGCCGCGGCCTGAGCACGGACCTGGGCGCGCGGGCGAGGCGCCCGCTCAGCGCCCCGGTGCCTCGGCCGGGCGCGGCACCGCCCGGCGGTCACGATCGTCGGGGCCGGCGGGCGGGCCCTCGGCGTGCTCCTCCGGCGTCACCATCTCCAGCACGGTGCCCGAAGTGCGCAGCATCGGCATGAAGTGCGCCGCTTCCTCGACGATCTCGTCGGCGCCGCGGCGCGCGACCCACAGCGCGAAGGCGGCGAGCGGAATGAAGGCGAGGGCGAAGTGCAGCGGCAGCGCGACCGCACCGAGCACGCCCATCAGCGCGCCCGCGATCGCCGGCCCCACCGCCGCGCCGACGCCGTGCAGCAGCAGCACGCCGGTGTTGCCGGCGAGGATCTCGTCGTGGGCGAGGTGGTCCATCAGGTGCGCGACCACGATCGGATAGACGGCGAAGGCGGCCGCGCCGTAGAGGAAGGCCGCCGCGAGCACGCCGTTGCCGCCCAGGCCCGCGGCGGCCAGGCCGAGCGCCGCGGCGGCCGCGCCCGCCGCCACCCAGGCGAGCACCAGGCGGCGGTCGGCGCGGTCGGAGACGTGGCCGATCGGCCACTGCAGCAGCGCTCCGCCGGCGATCGCTGCGCTCATCATCAGGCCGACTTCGGCCTCGGTGAGGCCGATCCGCCCGCCATAGACCGGAGCCATGCTCCAGAACGCGCCCATCGCCAGGCCGGAGGCGAGCGCGCCGCAGAACGCGGCCGGCGCCGCCCGCCACAGCCGGCGCAGGTCCACCCGCGGCGCCTCGCCCTGCGCCGGCTGCGGCAGGCGGGTGGCGGTGACCGGCAGCAGCGACAGGCAGATGAAGATCGTCGCCACCGCGAACAGCGTGAAGCCGAGCGGCGAATCGAGCCGCAGCAGCTGCTGCGCGGCGGCCAGGGCGACGAGGTTGACGCCCATGTACACGGCGAAGATCAGGCCGCGCCGCTCGGCCGGGGCCTGGCTCGTCAGCCAGCTCTCGATCACCGCGTAGAAGCCGACGAAGGCCATCCCGGTGAGCACGCGCAGCACCATCCACACCGGCGCATTGACGATCAGCGCGTGCACCAGCACGCAGCTCGCCGCGACCGCGCCGAAGAAGGCGAAGGCGCGCACGTGGCCCATGCGCCGGATCAGCGGCGGCGCGACGTGGGTGCCGGCGAAGAAGCCGATGAAGTAGGCCGAGCCGATCAGGCCGAGCAGGGTGTCGGAGAATCCCTCGAGGCTGCCGCGCAGCGCGATCAGCGTGTTGAGCAGGCCGGAGCCGAGCAGCAGGAGGGCGATGCCGGCGAGCAGGGCGCCGATGGGCAGGAGCAGGGGCAGCATAGCGGGCGAAAGGGTGGGCGGGGTGGGGTGGGCGGCGGCGGGCGGCACGCGGGCGCGTCGCGCGATCCGCGCCGGCCGCGGGTCGTTGAAGTTGTTTGGCAGGATAGGACCGCGCGGGCGGCGAAGGTTCCGCGCCGCGTCGATGGCGGCGCCGCGAGCAGGATGCGTCGGGGGTAGGTGGCAGGGCGGGTGTTGTCCATGATCGGCTGGCGCAATGACACGGTGATGGATGTGATAACCGAAACCCGCCTGCTGAAGGGTTCGCCAGGCTTGCCGCATGCGCTCAGGCCATGCGGTGGCACCCGAATGGCTATCCGAGACGCCGCTTGCTGCTGGCTGGAGCGGGTGAGGCACGGTCCGTGCAGCGATGACTGAGCGTGCTGCATGCCCCCGAGTTGGCCGTGACCAAGTCCGTTGCCACGCTGGCCGCGCTCGCCGCGAAGCTCGGTCGCGGCACACCGCCGCAAAGCCGGCCCGGCCCATCACCCCGCCCCGTTGTCGGCCGTCCGCGCCGACGAACTCCCCCCGCCACGCCGTTGTCGCACGACGGTGGCCGCGTGCGCTTTGCCTTGCGCATGACGCGGCCGTTCGACGGCCGGCCGTACCGCACGGGCGTGCCGCGGGGAGGTGCACCATGGCAAGGACCACGACCAAGCTGCTCGACCTGATCGGCAACACCCCCCTCGTGCCGATCACGCGCCTGGACACCGGGCCGTGCGAGCTCTTCATCAAGCTCGAGAGCCAGAACCCCGGCGGCTCGATCAAGGACCGCATCGCGGTCGCGATGATCGAGGCGGCCGAGCGCGACGGCCGCCTCGCACCGGGCGGCACGCTGATCGAGGCGACCGCCGGCAACACCGGCCTCGCGCTCGCGCTGGTGGGGCTCGCGAAGGGCTATCGCACGACGCTGGTGATCCCGGACAAGATGAGCCAGGAGAAGATCTTCCACCTGCGCGCGCTCGGCGCCGAGATCATCATGACGCGCTCGGACGTCGGCAAGGGCCACCCCGAGTACTACCAGGACATGGCCGAGGCGCTCGCCGCGCGCACGCCGAACTCGGTCTATGTCAACCAGTTCGGCAATCCGGCGAACCCGGACGCGCACGAGCGCACCACCGGCCCCGAGATCTGGGCGCAGATGGACGCGCGCGTCGACGCGGTGGTATGCGGGGTGGGCAGCGGCGGCACGCTGACCGGGCTGACGCGCTTTTTCCGGCGCGTCGCGCCAAACGTGAAGATGGTGCTCGCCGATCCGGCCGGCTCGGTGCTGGCCGGCTATGTCGAGCACGGCAAGCTCGGCGAGGCCGGCTCGTGGCTCGTCGAAGGCATCGGCGAGGATTTCGTGCCGCCGATCGCGGATCTGTCCGGCGTCGCCGAGGCCTATACGATCGATGATGCGCAGAGCTTCGCGACCGCGCGCGAGCTGCTGGCGAAGGAAGGCATTCTCGCCGGCTCCTCGAGCGGCACGCTGCTCGCCGCCGCGCTGCGCTACTGCCGCAGCCGCGAGCGGCCCGAGCGCGTGGTGACCTTCGCCTGCGACAGCGGCAACAAGTATCTCTCCAAGATGTACAACGACTACTGGATGTACGACCAGGGCTTCATCACCCATGCGTCGCGCGGCGACCTCACCGACCTCGTGCAGCGCCGCTTCGCGGAAGGCTCGGTGGTGACGATTCGCCCCGGCGACACGCTGCTGGCCGCGTTCGGCCGCTTCAGGCTCTACGACGTGTCGCAGCTGCCGGTGGTAGAGGACGGTCGCGTGGTCGGCATCATTGACGAGTCCGACGTGCTGCACGCAGTGGTCAGCGAAGCGACGCACTTCGGCGACACCGTGTCGTCGGTGATGAGCACCCGGCTCGAGACCGTGCAGCCCGACGCACCGCTCACGCGCATCATCGACATCCTCGACGCCGGCATGGTGCCGATCGTGATGGACGGCGAGCGCTTCGTCGGCCTCGTCACGCGCATCGATCTGCTCAACCACCTGCGCCGGCGCATCCGCCATTGATGCGCGCAGCGATGCCGACACGGCGACCGTGCGCACCCATTGCCGAGACCGGCGCGGGGCGTCACGGCTGCCTCGCAACGCCGATCGCCTGACGCGGCATGGCGGCGCCGCGCATCGATGAACTCGACGGAGCCTGTGAGATGGACAAGTCCTACGCCTTCGCGACCCAGGCCGTGCATGCCGGCCAGAGCCCGGATCCGGCCACCGGCGCGGTGATCACGCCGATCTACGCGACCTCGACCTACGCGCAGCAAAGCCCCGGCGTGCACAAGGGGCTCGACTACGCGCGCAGCCACAACCCGACGCGCTGGGCCTACGAGCGCTGCGTCGCCGCGCTCGAGGGCGGGCACGCGGCCTTCGCGTTCGGCTCCGGCATGGCGGCGAGCGCGACCGTGCTCGAGCTCCTCGACGCCGGCGCGCATGTCATCGCCCTCGACGACCTGTACGGCGGCACGCGGCGGCTCTTCGAGCGGGTGCGGCGGCGCTCGGCGAAGCTCGGCTTCACGTATGCGCCGCTCGCCTCCGAAGCCGAGCTCGAGGCACTGGTGACGCCGGACACACGCATGGTGTGGGTCGAGTCGCCGAGCAACCCGCTGCTGAAGCTCGTCGAGCTCGAGATGGTCGCCCGCGTCGCGCGCCGCCACGGGCTGATCGCGGTGGCCGACAACACCTTCGCGTCGCCATGGGTGCAGCAGCCGCTCGCGGCCGGCTTCGATGTCGTCGTGCATTCGGCGACGAAATATCTGAACGGCCACTCGGACGTGGTCGGCGGCGTCGTCGTCGTGCGCGATGCCGCGCTCGCCGAGCGGCTCGCCTTCCTGCAGAACGCGGTCGGCGCGATCCCCGGCGCGTTCGACTGCTTCCTCGTCAATCGCGGTCTGAAGACGCTCGCGCTGCGCATGGCGCGCCACTGCGACAACGCGCTGGCGCTCGCCGAATGGCTCGAGCATCACCCGAAGGTCGAGCGCGTGATCTATCCCGGCCTCGCCAGCCACCCGCAGCACGCGCTCGCGCGGCGCCAGATGCGCGCCTTCGGCGGCATGCTCAGCATGGTGCTGCGCGGCGGCGAGCCCGAAGCGCGGCGCTTTCTCGAACGCTGCGAGCTGTTCACGCTGGCCGAGAGCCTGGGCGGCGTCGAGAGCCTCATCGAGCACCCCGGCATCATGACCCACGCGTCGGTGCCGGCCGAGGTGCGCGCCGCGCTGGGCATCGGCGACGCACTGGTGCGCCTGTCGGTCGGGATCGAGGACGTCGATGACCTGCGCGCCGACCTCGCCCAGGCTCTCGAGGCGGTGTAGGGGCACAGGCCACGCTGCGGCACAGCCCGTTCCGATCGGATCGTGACCGTCGATTCCGACGGTCGCGGGTGAGGTGGTCTGGCAGGGCAGTGGCGCGCGGGCCGGGAAGATCCTGCACCGCGCCGATGGCAGCGCCGCGGATGCTGGTGTATATCTGCCGTCTGGCAGGCGGGCGGGCGCGCAAGGCGCCGCCGGCGGAGAGGAGGAGCACGATGGACAAGGCCGGGTCGTCGTGCGCGATGTCGGGATCGATGCGCGCGCGGCTGCAGGAGGAGCTGGCGACGCTCAACGAGATGAGCGCGGGCGCGATCGCGATCGACCGCGAGGGGCGGATCAACTGGATCTCGCCCGCCTACTGCCAGCTGCTCTCGGTGCGCGAGGAGGACGTCATGGGGGTGGCGATCGAGCGCGTGATCCCGGAGAGCCGCCTGCGCGAAGTGGTCGACAGCGGCCGCCCGCTGCTGCTCGACATCATGCGCTTCGGCGAGCGCCACTTCGTCGTCTGCCGCCTGCCGGTGCGCGACACCCGGGGCGAAGTCGAGGGCGCGGTCGGCTTCGTCTTCTACGACCAGCTCGACGCCCTGCGCCCGCTGCTCGAACGCTTCCAGCACCTCGAGGCCAGCCTCGAGCGCGCCCGCGCCGAGCTCGTGCGCGCGCGCCGGGCGCGCTACTCGCTGTCGAGCATCATCGGCGTCAGCCCCGCCATCGTCGCCTTGAAGAGCCACGCCCACCGCTTCGCGCTGCGCGACGGCCCGGTGCTGATCCAGGGCGAGACCGGGGTCGGCAAGGAGCTGCTCGCGCACGCGCTGCACCTGGCTTCGGCACGCGCCAACGCGCCCTTCGTCGCGGTGAACATGGCGGCCGTGCCCGAGGCCCTGCTCGAGTCCGAGTTCTTCGGCGTCGCCCCCGGCGCCTTCACCGGCGCCGAGCGCCGCGCCCGCCCGGGCAAGTTCGAGATCGCCCAGCGCGGCACGCTGTTCCTCGACGAGATCGGCGACATGCCGATGAGCATCCAGGCGAAGTTTCTGCGCGTGCTGCAGGAAGGCGAGTTCGAGGCGCTCGGCTCGAACCAGGTGCGCCATGTCGACGTGCGCATCGTCGCCGCGACCAGCCAGGACCTCGAGCACAAGCTCAGGGACGGCAGCTTCCGCGCCGACCTCTACTACCGCCTGGCGGTGCTGCCGCTGCGCGTGCCGCCGCTGCGCGAACGCCTCGAGGACATTCCGCTGCTGGCCGAGCGCATCCTCGAGGACATCCCGCAGCTGCCCGGCGGCGGCGGCTGGTGGCTGACCGAGGAGGCGCTGGCGGTGCTCGCCGGCCACGCCTGGCCGGGCAACGTGCGCGAGCTGCGCAACGTGCTCGAGCGCGCCTCGGCGCTGGCCGACAGCGCCGAGCTCGGTGCGGCGGCGATCCGCGCCGGCATGGGGGCGGGCGCGCCCGCCCCGGCCGCGGGAGAGGAGGCCGCGGCGCTGCCGCTGTCCGCGGTGGTGGCCGAGGCCGAGCGCAGCGCGGTGCAGCGCGCGATGCTGCTCGCCCACGGCGACAAGACGCTCGCCGCGCGCCTGCTCGGCATCTCGCGCTCGCAGCTCTACGCCAAGCTCAAGCAGTGGCAGGAGCTCGCGCCCGAGTAGGGGCGTCGCCGGCGCCGGAATCCTGTCCGGGATTCCGGATTTCTGCAGCGCCCAATGAAAACAAGGGCTTGCGAATGCGCATCGGACCCGCATGTGCGCGCCGGCGGAATCCACTCACCGCGGCGTGGATACGGTTTCTTAATCAATTCATAGATTTAAATTTTCCTGATCAGCTGGCACGCGCCTTGCGGTAAGAGCGCTGTCGGACCGTCGCACTCGACTGCGGCGGCCGCCACCAGGCTGGGAGCGAGGAGACAGGGTGTGGCGGCGGCGTCGGCCGCGCGCACCGGTTCGCTCACGGTATCCGCGACCTTGCAGACACTGATGAGGAAATCATGAAGCGATCGAATGTGAAGACCGTGCTGGCCTTGACCGCGCTGGCACTCGCCGCCGGCGCCGCCCAGGCGAGCGACAAGCTGCGCTGGAAGGTGCCCAACGCCTTCCCCTCCCACCTGCCCGCGCTCGGCGACAACGTCCAGCTCGTCGCCGACATGCTCAAGGAGGCAAGCGGCGGCGAGATCCAGTTCAAGATCTTCGAGCCGGGCAACCTGGTGCCGCCGCTCGAGCTCTCCGACGCGGTGCGCGACAAGACCATCGACGCCGGCTACACCTGGACCGGCTACGACGCCGGCAAGATCCCGGCCGCGCCGCTGTTCTCCGCGCGCCCCTTCGGCATGGAGCCGTGGGAATACACCGCCTGGTGGTACGAGGGCGGCGGCAAGCAGCTGGCCGAGGAGATCTATGGCAAGCGCAAGGTCCATCCGATCCTGTGCGGCATCACCGGCCCCGAGACCGCGGGCTGGTTCCGCAAGGAGATCAAGTCGATGGACGACCTCAAGGGGCTGAAGATCCGCTTCGCCGGCCTCGGCGGCGAGGTCATGCAGAAGGCGGGCGCCTCGGTGACGCTGATCCCCGGCTCGGAGATCTTCCAGGCGCTGGAGAAGGGCGCGATCGACGCCACCGAGTTCGCGATGCCGGCGGTCGACCAGGCGCTCGGCTTCGACAAGGTCGCCAAGCACAACTACTTCCCCGGCTGGCACCAGACCTACACCGCCTTCCACTTCATCGTGAACAAGGACGTGTGGGACAAGCTCCAGCCCGCCACGCGCATGCTGCTCGACACCGCCTGCACCGCCGGCGTGCTGCGCAACCTGTCCAAGGGCGAGGCGATCCAGGCCGAGGTGATCCGCGGCTTCCAGGCGCGCGGCGTGAGCTCGCGCACGGTGCCCGAGCCGATGCTGCGCGAACTGAAGAAGCTCAGCGACGCGGTGATGGCCGAGCAGGCGGCGAAGGACGCCGACTTCAAGCGCGTCTACGAGTCGCAGGAAGCTTTCGCCCAGTCCTACCAGACCTGGAAGGGGCTCGCCTACCTGCCGCGCAACTTCGACAGCGCCGCCAAGTAACAAGGCGCGCCCGGCGCGACGGCGCAGCGACCGCCCGCCGTCGCCGCTTCCTTCCCCCTTCCGCTTGTGGAGTCCCCATGACCCACCCCGACCTCGCGCACGCCGAACGGCGTGCGACCTCGCCCGACGAGCCCGACGACCTGAACTACCTGGTGCACCACGCCGCGCTGCCGACCACCGCGTTCTCGCGCGCGATCGACGGCGCCCTCGCGCGCTTGGGCCGCGCCCTGTCCTGGGGCTGGCTGCTGCTGATGGCGGTGATCGTCGTCAACGTGCTGATGAAGAACCTGTTCGGCCAGGGCCGCATCGAGTTCGAGGAGATCCAGTGGCATCTCTACTCGGCGCTGTTCATGCTCGGCCTCTCGGTCACCTTCGTCGCCGACGACCATGTCCGCGTCGACCTGCTGCACGAGCGCTTCAGCCCGACCACCAAGGCCTGGGTCGAGCTGTTCGGCATCGTCGTGCTGCTGCTGCCCTTCGTCGCCGTGCTGCTGTGGCACGGCCTGCCCTTCGTCGCCGACGCCTACGCCACCGCCGAGCGCTCGAGCGCGCCCGCCGGCCTGCCCTGGCGCTGGGCGATCAAGAGCATGCTGGTGCTCGGCTGCGGCCTGCTCGGCCTGGCCGCGCTCGCGCGCCTGAGCCGGGTCGTCGCCGCGCTCGCCGGCGCCCGCGGCGCGCGCCCGGCGGCGCTCGCCACGCCGGCCGTGCGGGAGGGCTGAGCGATGGCCCTCGAGATCTACGAGCTGATCTGCATCGGCATGTTCGCCGGCTTCATCGCGCTGCTCTTCACCGGCTTTCCGGTGGCCTGGGTGCTGGGCGGCGTCGCCGTGCTGACCGCGGCGGCGGCGGCCTTCGTCTTCCCCGAACAGCTCGCCGACGGCTTCTACGGCATGAAGTTCGGCGATCTGGGCGCGACCGTGCCGCGGGTCTGGGCCATCATGCAGAACTGGGTGCTGGTGGCGCTGCCGATGTTCGTCTTCATGGGCCTGATGCTCGACCGCTCGGGCATCGCCGGCGCGCTGATGGAGAACTTCGTCAAGGTGCTGGGCCGCGCCCCCGGCGGGCTGGCGGTGACGGTGGCGCTGATCGGCCTGTTGCTGGCGGCCTCCACCGGCATCATCGGCGCCTCGGTGGTGCTGCTCGCGCTGCTTGGCCTGCCGATCATGCTCAGGAACGGCTACAGCCCGGTGTTCGCCAGCGGCACGATCAGCGCGGTGGGCACGCTGGGCATCCTGATTCCGCCCTCGATCATGCTCGTGCTGATGGCCGACCGCACCCCCGGGGTGGACGCCGGCGGGCTGTTCATGGGCGCGCTCGTGCCCGGCGTGATGCTGGGCGTGATCTACGTCGGCTACATGATCGCGGTCGGCGTGCTGTCGCCGCGCACCGCGCCGGTGCCGGCCGATGCGCGCCGGCTCGAGCTGCGCGACCTCGGCGGCGTGTTCCGCGCCGTGCTGCCGCCGGGGCTGCTGATCCTGGCCGTGCTCGGCTCGATCTTCGCCGGCCTGGCCACCCCGACCGAGGCCGCCGGCGTCGGCGCCTGCGGCGCCACGCTGTTGGCGCTGCTGCACCGCAAGCTGACGGTCGGCGTGGTGCGCGAGGTGTGCGAACAGACGACGAAGACCACCGCCTTCATCTTCGCCATCTTCATCGGCGCCACCGCCTTCTCCTTCGTCTTCCAGGCCCTGGGCGGCGAGGATTTCATCCACCACGGCCTCAAGAGCCTGCCCTTCACCGACGACGGCATCCTGATCGCGGTGCTGGTGCTGATCTTCGTCCTCGGCTTCTTCCTCGACTGGATCGAGATCACGCTGATCGTGCTGCCGCTGGTGGCGCCGGTGATCGCCGGCCTGGACGTCGGCCCGGCCGATGCCGGCGCGCGCATGATCTGGTTCGTCGTGCTGGTGGCGGTGTGCCTGCAAACCTCCTTCCTGACCCCGCCGGTGGGCTTCGCCCTGTTCTACCTGAAGGGGGTGGCGCCGGCCGGAGTCACGGTGGCGCACATCTACAAGGGCGTCGTGCCCTTCATCGCGCTGCAGCTCGCCGGCGTGGCGCTGGTGTATGTGTTCCCGAGCCTGGCGACCTGGCTGCCGGCGCAGGCCTACGGCCACTGAGGAGGATGCGATGCACAACAAACTCGTCACCGCGGCCGAAGCCGCGGCCCGCATCGCCTGCGGCAGCACGCTGTGCACTTCGGGCTTCGTCGGCATCGGCGTGCCCGAGGAGCTGCTGATCGCGCTCGAGCAGCGCTTCCTCGACAGCGGTACGCCGCGCGACCTGAGCCTGGTGTTCGCCGCCGGCCAGGGCGACGGCAAGGCGCGCGGGCTCAACCGCCTTGGCCATCCGGGGCTATTGAAGCGCGTCATCGGCGGCCACTGGGGCCTGGTGCCGCGCCTCGGCGCGCTCGCCACCGCGAACGCGATCGAGGCCTACAACCTGCCGCAGGGGGTGATCTCCCACCTCTACCGCGAGATCGCCGCGCGCCGCCCGGGGGTCATCAGCAAGGTCGGCCTGGGCACCTTCGTCGATCCGCGCCTGGAGGGCGGGCGCATCAACGCCGCCACGCGCGAGCCGATCGTGCGCCTGCTCGAGATCGACGGCGAACCGCACCTGTTCTACCCGTCCTTCCCGCTCGACGTCGCCCTGATCCGCGCCACCACCGCCGACGAGCGCGGCAACCTGAGCATGGAGCGCGAGGCGCTGACGCTGGACTGCCTGGCGATGGCGATGGCGGTGCGCAACAGCGGCGGCCTGGTGATCGCCCAGGTCGAGCGCCTCGCCGCCGCCGGCTCGCTCGACCCGCGCCAGGTCGTGGTGCCGGCGACGCTGGTCGATCTGGTCGTCGAGGCCAGACCGGAGAACCACCAGCAGACCTTCGCCACGCCGTACTCGCCCTACTTCTCCGGCGAGCGGCGCGCCCCCGCGCTCGAGCGCAGCCGCGCGCCGCTCGATGCGCGCAAGGTGATCGCGCGCCGCTGCGCGCTCGAGCTGCCGGCGGGCGGCGTCGTCAATCTCGGCATCGGCATGCCCGAGGGCGTGGCCGCGGTCGCCGCCGAGGAAGGCGTGCTCGGCCAGGTCACCCTCACCGCCGAGCCCGGCGTGATCGGCGGGCGGCCGTTCGGCGGGCTGGACTTCGGCGCGGCGGTCAACACCGACGCCATCATCGCGCAGAACGAGCAGTTCGACTTCTACGACGGCGGCGGGCTGGACCTGAGCGTGCTCGGCATGGCCGAGGCCGACCGCGCCGGCAACGTCAATGTCAGCCGCTTCGGCACCCGGCTGGCGGGCGCGGGCGGCTTCATCAACATCAGCCAGAACGCGCGCAAGGTCGTGTTCGCCGGCACCTTCACCGCCGACGGCCTCGAGCTGCGGATCGGCGACGGCCGCCTGCAGGTTGTGCGCGAGGGGCGGGCGCCGAAGTTCATCGAGCGCGTGGCGCAGATCACCTTCTCGGCGCAGCAGGCGCTTGCCGCCGCCAAGCCGGTGCTCTACGTCACCGAGCGTGCGGTGTTCCGGCTCGACGCCGAGGGGCTGACCCTGATCGAGATCGCGCCCGGCGTCGAGCTCGAGCGCGACGTGCTCGCGCACATGGGCTTCCGCCCCCGCATCGGCGCGCTCGCGACCATGGACGCGGCGCTCTTCGCCGCGGCGCCGATCGGCCTCGTGCTTGCGTCCGGGCTCGAGAGCGCCTACACCGACAGGGTCGCCGACCTGGCGGCGCAGCATTACGAGCGCGTCTCGCACCACCCCGCGAGCGCCTTCCGCAAGCTCAGGCTCGACAGGCGGGCGCTGCAAGCGCAGCCCCGCGATGGTTTCGAGCCGCACGCGGGCGCAACGGCCCTGCTGCGCGAACCGCAGCGCTGAGCCCGCCGCGCCCCGTGCCCGTCGCACCCATTCACCGACCCCGCAAGGAGATTCCTGCAATGACCCACAAAGTTGCCCTCGTCACCGGCGCCATGGGCGGCCTCGGCACCGCCATCTGTCAATCGCTCGCCAGGGACGGCCTGAAGGTGGTGGCCAACTGCCTGCCCGGCTTCGACCACAAGGAGGGCTGGCTGGCCGCCCAGCGCGAT
>JANJTU010000310.1 GCA_024710965.1 Thauera sp.
GGCATCTCGTCGGCATTCGGGTCCGCCACCCCCGGGGCGCGCAGCGCCGCGGCCGGCAGCGGCGCGGGCGGCGGGCAGGCCGCGGCGTCGCCCTGCAGGTGCGGCAGCAGCACCGGGCCCATCGACTTCAGGATCTGCACCGGCAGCGCCGAGGTGAAGCGGTAGGAGGCGGCGTTGGGGCCGATGACATAGGCGGTCAGGGTGCCGAAGTGGCGCGGCCCGAGATAGAAGACGAAGGTCGCGGTGCGGTTGAGCGCCAGCCCCGGGCGGCCGCCGACGACGATGCGGTTGTCGCCGGTGCCGGTCTTGCCGCCGAGCGTGAGCTCGCGCCCGTCGGCGAGGCGGAAGGCGCCGGCCAGCCGGCGCGCGGTGCCGCTCTCGACGACGTCGGACAGCGCGCCGCGCAGCGCCGCCGCGACTTCGGCCGCCATCACCCGGTCGCCCTCGGCCGGGCGCACGGCGAAGGCGGTCTCGTAAGGCGTGTCGGCAGCAAAGCGGACGCGGTCGATGCGCCGCGTCGGCAGGCGCACGCCGTCATTGACGATGATGCCCATCAGCTCGGCGAGCGCGGCCGGGCGGTCGCCCGAGCTGCCGAGCGCGGTGGCGAGCGAAGGCACCAGGTGCTCGAAAGGGTAGCCCAGCCGCGCCCAGCGCCGGTGCAGGTCGAGAAAGGCCTCGACCTCGAGCATGGTGAAGATGCGCGAATCCTGCGCGCTCTTGGCGCGGGTGCGGAACAGCCAGCGATACACCGCCTGGCGCTCGGCCGTGCTCGCCGCCACCGCTTCGGCGAAAGTGGCGTCGCGGTGGCGCGTGCGGTAGCCGACCAGCCACAGCTCGAGCGGATGCAGGCGGGCGATGTAGCCGCGGTCGGGCAGATCGAAGGCCTCCGGCGCGTAGCGCGTGTACAGCTGGGCGACGCGCGCCGCGCTGAGCTGGTCCTCGCCCAGGCGGCTGCCGAGGAAGGCGGCGAGCGCATCGGCCGGGGCCGTCGGTTCGAGGTAGCGGAACACCGCGGCGAGGCGGTCGGCGCCGGGGCGCAGGCCGTCGAGCAGGATCGCGCGCATCTCCTCCGGGCTCTTGCCGCGGTACTTGCGCCAGAAGCGGCGCAGGAAAGTCTGCCCTTCGCGGTCGGCAAAGCGGGCGAGATAGACGGCGCGGCGCGGATCCTGATGGTCCTCGAGCAGCTTCGCCGTGCTGCCGGGCACCTGGTACATGGTGTGGCGCACCAGTTCGCGCATCAGGCGCACGAAGGGCAGGTTGATCGAGGCCTGCAGCGCCTCGCGCACGGTCGGGTTGCGGCCGTCGTCGGTGTCGTTGAAGTTGCCGAAGGTGTGCAGGCCACCGCCGGTGAAGAAACCCTCGCCCGGGCTCGCCGAGAAGCGCCGTTCGAGCGCGGCCTCGAGCATCGGCGTGAGGCCGCGGTCGGTCGCGGTGGCGAGGTAGTCGATCGCCCAGCGGCCGAGGTTGTCCTGGCGCTCGATCACGACCTGGCGCAGCGCCGGCACGTCGAGCGCGGCGTAGCGCGCGTGCAGTTCGGCGACGATCTCGAGGTAGCTCGTCAGCACGCGCAGCTTGGCGGTGGAGCCGAGCTCGAGCTTGCTGCCCTCGTTGATGTCGAGCGGCTGGTCGGTGGTGTCGGTCTGCACGCGCACGCGGTTGCCGCCCGCCGTGCGCTCGACCAGGGTGAAGCTGTAGCGCACCGCGCCGAGGCTGGCCGGGCTGAGCATGCGCTCGCCGATGAGGCCCTGGCTGCGGGCGAAGTCCGGGTCGGCGAGGCGACCAAGGTAGTCGCCCACGGCCTGCTGCAGGCCACCGTGCAGCGTGGTGGCGACTTCGGCGTCGAGGCGGTCGAGGCTGTACAGCGAGGTGTCGAGCATCGCCGCCAGGCGCGCACGCACCGCGGTCGTGCCCTTGCCCGGGTTGGCCGGCAGCACCGCGGGGTCGGCGGCGAGGTCGCGAAAGCGCAGCGGCTGCGACAGCGCGGCGTCGCGCAGCGCGGGGCTGATCGTGCCGGCCTCGGCGAGCAGGCGCAGGTAGGCGTCGGCCGTGCGGGTGAGCTCGTCGCGGCCGCGCGCGAGGTACCACGACGGCCGGCGGTGGGCGATCATCAGCGCCACCACCTGGCGCAGCGCCATGCCCTGGGCCTTGAGCATGATGCCGCTGGCGTCGGGGGCGGTGAGCAGCGCGTTGGCGCGCTCGAAGTCGGTGCCGAACCAGACCCACAGGCCGTCGCCGAGGCCGTTGACCTCGCCGTGCCCGGGTGCGGCCGACAGCGGCACGGTGTTCAGGTAGTCGAGCACGAGGCGCTGGCGCACCGGCAGGGTGTGCTCGCCCTCCCGATAGGCGCGCACGCTCGCCGACACCATCTGGCGCAGCTTCTCGCGCGCGCCGTAGGTGATGCCCTCGGGCGAATGGCGGTACTTCTCGATCTGCGTCGCCAGCGTGCTGCCGCCCGGGGCGTCGAGGTCCGGGTTGAAGATGCGGCCGAGCTGGGCCAGTGCCGCCCGCGCGAAGCGCGGCCAGTCGACCGCCGGGTTCAGCTTCGGGCGCGTCTCGTCGAGCAGGTCGCGGTTCTCGATGAAGAGCAGCGCCTGCGCCACCACCGGCGGCACCTCGGCGAAGTCGGCATAGCCGCGGTACGGGTAGCGGAAGCGGTACAGCGTGTCGGCGCGGCAGTCGGCCACGTCAAGCCCGGCGCGCGTCTTCTCGCGGTAGGGGGTGAAGAAGCCGCGCCCGCTGTAGTCCAGCAGCGCATCGTTGAAGCGCGTCTGGGCGGTGAGGGCAAAGCCGCGCGCCTGCAGCCGCTCGGCAAAACGCGGCAGCTCGGTGTAGCCGAGGCGCTGGTCGAAGGGGCCGTGCGCCGGATAGCGCACCGCGCCGCTCGGGCCGCTGACGAGGGCGTAGTCGAGCCCGGCCGCATAGCGGCTGATGGCGTAGGCCTGCAGGCGGGAGTCGCGGAATTCGTGCGCGACCAGGATCGCGCCGGCGACGACGGCAACCAGGGCCGCCAGCACCAGCGCGCCGCCGAGCAGGCGCAGTGGGCGGAGACGGACGGATCGGGAAGCGGGCGACGCGTCAGGGGGCGATGCGGCGGTCATGAGGGGGAGGCAGGCTTTGCTTCGCGGCCATTATCCTGATTTCCCGACCCAAAACAGACACTGTTACAGAAGCGCCACAGTGCCGGCCCCGACCTGGCCGCCCCCCGCCGTGCCGGCCCGGCCGGGCGTGGGGCCGCGAGCGCTTGCTCAGTCCGCGAACGCGGCGAGCGCGGCGCGCAGCTCCGCCTCGCCGACGCCGTCGGCGAGCGTGGCGACGACCGCATCGTCGAGCCGCAATTCCGTCCCCGCCAGCGCCACCGCGCCGCCCTGCTTGAGCGCCGCGACGCAGCGCCCGGCCTCGCGCGGGGAATCGAAGCCCGCGCCCTGCAGCAGCAGGCGGCCGTCGCCGTCGACGAGCTTGAAGTAGAAGCGGCCGTCGGCCTCGCGGTACTGCTTGAATTGCGGCAGCGCGGCCGATTTCGCCGGCGCCGCGGCCACCGCCTGCACCGCCGTCGCCAGGTTGCGCAGGCCCACGGCGTGGCGCAGCTCGGCGAGGAAGGGGGTGGCGAGCGCGCGCGCCTTCGCCGCGCCTTCGTGCAGGTGGCGCTCGATCTGCGCCGGCTCGGCAACGAGCGCCTGATAACGTTCGCGCATCGGCGCCACCGCGGCCTCGATGCGCTCGAACAGCGCCTGCTTGGCCTCGCCCCAGGCGATGCCCTCGTCGAAGGCGGTGCGCATCGCGCGCGCCTCCTCCGGCGTGGAGAAGGCCTGGTAGAGCTGGAACAGCGCCGAGCCCTCGGCGTCCTTCGGCTCGCCCGGCGCCTTCGAGTCGGTGACGATGGAAAAGATCAGCTTCTTCAGCTCGGCCGGCGGCGCGAACAGCGGGATCGTGTTGTCGTAGCTCTTGCTCATCTTGCGCCCGTCCAGCCCGGGCAGGGTCGCCACCGAGGCGTCGATCGCCGCCTCGGGCAGGACGAAGTGTTCGCCGTAGAGGTGGTTGAAGCTGCCGGCGATGTCGCGCGCCATCTCGATGTGCTGGATCTGGTCGCGCCCGACCGGCACCGAGTGGGCCTTGAACATCAGGATGTCGGCCGCCATCAGCACCGGGTACATGTAAAGCCCCATGTTGACGCCGGCGTCCGGATCGACGCCGTCGGCGGTGTTCTTGTCCACCGCCGCCTTGTAGGCGTGGGCGCGGTTGAGCAGGCCCTTGCCGGCGACGCAGGTCAGCAGCCAGGTGAGCTCGGGAATCTCGGGGATGTCGGACTGGCGGTAGAACCACACCCGCCCGGTGTCGAGCCCGGCGGCGAGCCAGGTGGCGGCGATCTCCAGCGTCGAGCGCTGCACGCGCAGCGGGTCGGTGGTCTTGATCAGCGCGTGGTAGTCGGCGAGGAAGTAAAAGCTCTCCACGCCGGGGTGGCGGCTGGCGGCGATCGCCGGGCGGATCGCGCCGGCGTAGTTGCCGAGGTGGGGCGTGCCCGAGGTGGTGATCCCGGTGAGGACGCGCTGGACAGACATGGATCGCTCCGGCGGAACAAAGGGCGCAAGTTTAACGGCTTCCACCGCGCTTGGATAAGCCGGCCCCCGCCAGCGGATGCGAAGCGGCGGCGCAGCAGCGCGCCCGGCGCGCCTCGCATGGGCGCCGCCCCCGCCGCGCTCGCCACCCGCCGCGGGCGTTTGCTCACTCGCGCCAGCGCAGCGAGATGCGCGCGCCGCCGCCCGGCTTGAGGTCGATCCACTGTTCCTGGGTGACCCCGCCATAGGTGGCGGAGATGCGGTAACGGCCGGCGGCCGGCACGTCCACCAGCCCGACCGGCCCGCACGCAGCCTCGACGCGCTGATCGCCGAGCGGGTCGTCGATGCGGGTGGCGACGTCGGCCAGATAGCTGCCGTCGGCCGCGGCAAAGAGGATCAGCAGCGCATGCAGGCCGGCCTCGGCGCGCATGCGCTGCGACTCGTCGACGCCGATGCCGCCGCATTCCAGGCGCAGGGTCGCGCCCGCCGTCGCCGGCGGCTGGGCCGCGAGCGGGCCCGCCGGCGCCAGTGCGGCGGCCAGCAGCAAGGCTGGCAGCTTCAGTCCTTTCATGTAGGCTTCTCCGATACGCGGCGGCGATGCGGCGCAGGCCGCCCTGGGTTTTTCATTGTGGTCGCCACGGCGGCAGGGAACAAGCCGCGCGCCGTGTCGACCAATCCCGTCCGAGCGCTGCCAAGCCGGCGCGTCGCCCCGCCGCCGCCGGCATGACGACCCATCGCGCCGCCTCTTCCGCCCCATCGCCCACAAGGAGACCGCATGCTCGACCCGCTCACCGACCTCGACTGGATCAACACCTACGCCCTGCCCTGGGGCCTCAACCTGCTCTTCGCCGCCGGCATTTTCGTCGTCGGGCGCTGGGTCGGGCGCGGCGTGGTCGCCATCGTGCGCCGCATCCTGGTGCGCGCCCGGCTCGACGAGATCCTGGTGAACTTCATCGTCTCGATCCTGAACGGCGTGCTGCTGCTCGTCGTCATCATCGCCGCGCTCGACCGCCTCGGCGTGGACACGACCTCGCTGGTGGCGCTGATCGGTGCTGCCGGTCTCGCCATCGGCCTCGCGCTCCAGGACTCGCTGAAGAACTTTTCCGCCGGCGTGATGCTGATCGTGTTCCGCCCGTTCAAGGCGGGCGACTTCGTCGAGGCCGGCGGCACGCAGGGCGTGGTGGAGAAGATCAACATCTTTAGCTCCACCTTCCGCACCCCCGACAACCGCGAGATCATCGTCCCCAACGGCGCGATCTATTCCGGCGTGATCACCAACTATTCGGCCCGCGCGACGCGCCGCATCGACCTGGTGTTCGGCATCAGCTACGACGACGACCTGCGCGCGGCGAAGGCGGTGATCGAGCAGGTGCTGCAGGCCGAGCCCCGCCTGCTCGCCGAGCCGCCGCCCTTCATCGGCGTCGCCGAGCTGGGCGCGAGCAGCGTGGACCTCCACGTCCGGCCCTGGGTGGCGACCGCGGACTACTTCGACACGATGTGCGCGCTGAAGGAGAAGGTGAAGCTCGCCTTCGACGCGCACGGCATCACCATCCCCTACCCGCAGATGGAGATGCACCAGTACGTGACCCAGCTCGCGGGCGAGCGCGTCGGCGGCGGAAGCCCCGCAGCGGCGGCCGGCACCACCCCGGCTACCTGATGCGGGCAGTCCGGTGAACTAAAATGGGGCGTGAATGCGGTGGCTTCCGCCCCCGCGCCCGGCGGGCGCGGCGCGGACGTGCCGCGATCGTTTCCCGCGTGGAGGTGAGGAGCATGCGCCGAGTGCCCGCTGCACGAACCGCCGCTGCGTGCCTGGGCGCGGCCTGCATCCTGGTCGCTGCCGCGGCCTGCGAGACGCTGGAGAAGCGCGACTACGGCACGGCGATCGGCGGCGTGCTCGGCGGCTTCATCGGCCACCGCGTCGATGACGGCGGCGCCCGCGGTGCGGTCATCGGCGCGCTGCTGGGCGCGGTGGTCGGGCGCATGATCGGCCAGTACATGGACGACGCCGACCGCGCCCGGCTCGCCGAGACGATCAACGCCACCCCGCGCGGGCAGACCGTGAGCTGGCACAACCCCGACAGCAAGCGCGACTTCGCCGTCACGCCCACTTCGGACTTCTACGCCCGCGGAAACCAGGAATGCCGGAGCTTCAACCAGGTCGTCTACGTGGATGGCCGGCGCGAAGTGATGGAGGGCGTCGCCTGCCGGTCGCCGGGCAGCGACGAGTTCGAGTTCAGGGGCCAGGCCGCGTGAAGCGTGCGCGGCGGGCAGGAGGGCGAGCATGACCAGCGGAGCCTGGCAACGCAGCCTGTGCATCGTCCTCGGCCTCGCCCTGGCCGCGCTGCCGCCCCCACCGGCTGCCGCAGCGGCGGGCGAGGCCGCCGGGCATGCGCCGCCGGCCCTCGTCGCCTCGACCCCGCCCGACTACCAGGACTACAGCCCGCCCACCGGGGACGGCGGGGACGGCGGCCGCGATGGCGGCGGCGGCAAGAACTGGCTGATCCCGGCGATCATCGTCGGCGCGGTCGCGCTGCTCGCGCTCAACCGCCACCTGCAGCAGGAAAAGGCGGAACAGCGCGACGACAGCGAAGGCACGCGCCAGCTGCTGCGCGACGGCCCGCAGCTGCCCGCCCAGTTCAACGCCAGCGCCTTCGGCGTGCGCGGCCTGGTGCGCGGCGGCTGGCCGATCGTCGTGGACTACGCGCAGCAGCGCCCCGGCCGGGTGCTGCTGCGCATCGGCATTCCGGGCGCGGACACCGTCAGCTACCGGCTCGACCAGTTCGGCCTCGGCCGCCACGTGCTGCGCTTCGAGCTGCCGCCCTTCCTCGGCGCGCACCTCACGCCCGCAGTGATTGCGCTGACCGCGGCCGACCCGCAGACCGGCACCGAGACGATCGACGGCTTCAGCGTGCACGGCATCGGTGTCGGCCCGCGCGCGGTCGGCTCGGTTGCGGTCGACCGGCTCGAGTTCAACCCCGCGCTGCTGCGGGCGCAACGCGGCGACACCGCGGGCTTCGCCTTCCGTTCGCAGTCCGATTTCGACCACGCCGCGGTCGAGTACATGCAGGTCACGCAGAGCCCGGACGGGGTGCGCAAGCGCTACGTCAACGGCCAGCGCATCGGCCCGGTGCAGCGCGACCGGCGGGTCGAGAGCGCGCCCGCGCAGCGCTGGAACGGCCAGGACGAGCAGGCGCGCCTCTCCGCCGGACGCCACCAGCTGCAGGTGCGCGTCTGGGACGAGGGCGGCGACTGGGTGGGCGCCTGGTCGGAGGCGCTGGTGCGCGTGCAGGGGGAGTGAGAAGCCGCCCCGCACGCCGGCGCCGCTACTCGGCGCAGCCCGTCGCCGGTCGCCTGGCTGCACGGGCGAGCGCGCACCAGGCCGCGCCGTCGAGGACGCCGATCGTACCCTGCGCGTCCATCTGCGTCGCGCTGGTCAGCGCCAGCCACTGCGCCGCGGCCAGCGCGCCCGGATCGGGCCGCGGCCAGCGCCAGACGCGCGCGCGCGCGCCGTCGCCGACGAGCAACTCGGTGTCGACCGCGCCCTGCTCGGGAAAGAGCACGTCCGAGCGCAGCACCGCACTCAGCGGCTGGCCGCCGGCGCCGTCCCACAGCTGCACGCTGCTGTTGCCCCACAGCACGACGCGCTCGTCGGCGAGCAGCGCAGCGCCGCGCACGCCCTCGCTCAGCGTCAGCGGTGGCGACAGCGCCCGGCCCGGTCCGAGGCGGCGCGCGAGCGGGCCGGCGGCGACGAGGACGCGCTCCGCGTCCGCATCGAGCCGGCGGTATCCATGCAGGCCGAGGGCGTCGAGCCGCGCCTGCAGCGCGGCGTCCGGCGCGGTCGCGCGCGGCAGGGCAGCGGTCGCGGCGGCGACGGCCGCCGGCGCGGTGAGCTCCTGCGCCGGCTGGCGCCGCCACAGCCGCAGGCTGCCGTCGTCCGCCCAGCTGACGAGGGCGCGGCCGCCGTCATAGAAGGCCGCGCCGACCACCCGCCCGGGGTGCAGCAGCGGCAGGCTCAGCGGCGTCAGCGTGGCGGCGTCCCACAGGCGCGCGCCCGTCGCCCCGCTCCACGCCAGCGCGCGTGCGCCTTCGGTGTCGACCATCGCCAGCACCGGCAGCTCGCCGTGGTGGTGGCGCCCGCGCGCAGCGAGCTCGCCGCTGGCCAGATCCCAGGCTTCGAGCAGGCCGTCCGCGCCGCTGCTGAGGAGGCGCTTGCCACCTGCCGGCAGGAGCACGCGCGCGAGGCTGCCGGCGCGATCGAGCGGACGCTCGAAACGCGCCGCGCCATCGGCCGCCTGCCACACCCGGATGCGCCCACGGCCGGCGGCCCACGACACCACCAGCGCGGCATCGGCGGCGAAGCGCGCACCATCGACGCGCTCGGGCGAGGACCAGCGCGCCACCGCCTTGCCCGCCGCGGCATCGTGGCGCATCAGCACGGTGTCGCAGAAGCTCAGCACGCTGCGTCCGTCCGCGGCGATATCCACGCCGCGCACCGCGCAGCCCGCCTGCCAGCTCGCCGGCGCACCGGCCTCGCCGATGCGCCAGCGCCAGAACTGCCCCTCCGCGCTCCAGGCGAGCACGCTGCCGGCGTCGACAAAGGCGGCGCCGGCGATCGCGCTGCCCGCCAGCTGCCGGCCGCGGTTCTCGCCGCCCGCCACTGCCCACAGCCACAGACCGTCGTCGCCCCAGCCGAGCACCTGGCGCCCGGCCGGGTCGGGCGCGATCCGCGCCACCCCGGCCGCGGCCAGCGTCCGCGCCGGCGCGGCCCCGCCCCACAGCCACACGCCGCCCGCCGCGTCGCGCGAGACGAGCATGCGCCCGGCGACGACGAAGGCCTCCCTGACCGCATCCGGATGGGTCTGCTGCGCCAGCACGGCGCCACTGCGCAGGTCGTGCAGCCAGGCCTCGCGCCCGCTCCAGGCGAGCAGCACGCTGTCCTCGGCGGGGACCACGACGCCGTCGGCCGGCGCCGGCAGGGCGACCGTGCCGGCGAGCTCGACCCCGCCGGCGAGCACGCCGATGCCGATCAGTGCGCTGTCGCGGGCCTGGCCAGGGGGCTCGAGCTCGGCCGCGCGCGCGAGGTAATGCGCGGCCTTGAGCGCGTCGTCGGCGGCGTCGCGCGCCGACACCGCGCCGCTCCAGTAGCTGTTGATCAGCTGCCGGTCCGTCTCCTTGCGCTGCTGCCACAGATCGACCCCCGTCCAGCTCAGGGCCAGCACGCTCGCCGCGAGCCCGGCGCCGAGCGCGGCCCGCCGCCGGCGCGCGCGCTGCACCGCCTGGCGGCTGGCCACGACGAAGGCGCGCAGCGTGTCGCCCAGTTCGGCGTCGCGCTCGGCCTGCCAGCGCAGCGCGTCGGCGAGCGGACCGCCGCGCAGCAGCAGCCCGGGCTCGGCACTGCGCCGCCAGGCCTCGGCCTCGGGCAGCGCATGCTGGCGCCAGAGCAGGAACACGCGATCCTCGTCGAGCCAGCGCCGCAGCTGGCCCCAGGCGCGGAACAGCGCCTCGTGCGCGACTTCCAGCGTGCGTGCAGCGCCGCCAGGGCCGCCCTCCTTCCCTACCGCCTGCTTCCCTACCGCCTCCTTCCCTACCGCCTCCTTCCCTACCGCCTCCTTCCCTACCTCCTCCTGCCCCACCTCCTGCGCGGACACCAGCAGGCGCGCGCCGACGAAGGCCTCGAGCAGCGGGTGGATCGCCGCCGGAACGTCCTGCCAGCGCAGCGTGCGGCGGGTGTACTGGCCCTCGGGGTCGATGCGCACCAGCTCGCGGAAGGCGCGGCGCAGCGCCTCGAGCTGCGCCCGCGTCGGCTGCAGCGCGGCGAGCACGGCATCGGCCTCCTGCCCGATCGCGCCCTCCAGGCCGCCGATGCGCTCGCTGTACTCGGCCAGGGTGATGCGCCCGTCACCGCCGAAGTCGTGCCACAGCCGGTTGAGCGTGAACGCGAGCAGCGGCAGCGCGTCGGTGCTGCCGGTGTCGTGCACCAGGGTCTCGACCAGGCCCGCCTCCAGCTCGATGCCGGCGACCTCGGCAGGGCGGCTGATGATCTCGGCGAAGTGGCGCGGCGTCATCGGCCCCAGGGAGAGCTCGCGGAAGGGCAGCTGCGCCCAGGCCGGGTGGGCCTGCAGCGCGCCGAGGTAGTCCGCGCGCAGCGTCGCCAGGCAGTACAGCTCGCCCGCCTCGGCCGCGAGCGCCGCGCGCAGCGCGACGACGAAGCGCGCAGCGGCCGCGGCCTCGCTGCTGGTGACGAGCTCTTCGAGCTGATCGACGACGAGCAGGCGCGCGACGGCGGCCGGCGCGTCGCCGCCCCCACCGCCCCCGCTGGCCTCGCCGCCCGCACTGCGCTCGCCGCCCCCCCGGACACCCCCGGCGCCCACGTCGGGCATGGCGGCACCGTCGCCCAGCAGGCGCGCCAGCTCCTCGTCCGGCCAGCGCAGCGGGCGCATCGGCCCGAGCACGCGCCAGTCGGCCATGCGTGCCAGGCGCGGGATCACGCCGGCGCGCACCAGCGAGGACTTGCCGCTGCCGGAGGCGCCCACCAGCACGAGCAGGTGCTCGCCCCCGTAGCGGCGCATCTGCGCGAGCGCGTCGAGGCAGCGGCGCTGGTCGTCGTCGCGGCCGAAATACACCGCCGCGTCCGCCGCCTGGAAGGGCGCCAGCCCGGGATAGGGCGCGCGCCGGCTGTCCCAGGCGAAGCTGTCGGCCGGATCCAGCCCGGCGCTGCGCATGCCGTGCCACAGGCGCGCATAGCCGGCCTCGCGCTCGCCGCGCAGGTCGATCGCCTGGGTGTCGCGCAGCAGCGCACGCAACTCGCAGTCGTCGAGCAGCAGCGGGAAGAGCTGCTTGCCCAGCGCACGCGCGTGGGTGATCTCGGCGAAGCACCAGTCCGAGGCCATCGACTGCACGCTGCACAGCACGACCACGGCGCTGCAGGCGCGCAGCCGCGCATAGATCTCGCGCTCCCAGTTGCGCCCGGCCGGAATGCCGTCGGCCGGGTCGAAATCGAGGAACAACGACTCATAGCCCTGCGCGCGCAGCCGCTCGGCCAGCTCCGCGGCGGCGAGCCGGTCGTGGCTGCTGTGGCTGATGAAGATCCCCGACACTGCCCCCCTCCCGCAAGGCCGTGGCCCGCATTCAGCATGGACCGCGGGCTCCGCCATCGCCAGCTCCACCGCCGTCACGCTGCGCCGCCGGCCGCTTTCCACCACCGCCATGGCGGACGCCCTCGCGCCGGCCGCGCCGGCAACGGCAGGCCCTCCGCCGCGGTGCAGGCGGTGCCCGCGGCAGCCACCGCTGCCCCGCCGTTCGCCCGCCGAGGTTCTGCCGCGTGGCGCGAACGGCTACCATTGCGCCTGCGCCGGGGGCGGCAGGCCCGCCTGCCGCCCCCGGCGCGCCCGTCCCTCCGAACGAATGCGCCCCTGCTGACCGCCACGTGAACGCTCCCGCCCCCGCACGCCCGCGCGTGCCGACCATCACCGTCGGCCTGCGCCCCCATCCTTCCACCCGCCGTCCGACCGCCACCGACGCCGAGCCGGCCGCCTCACCGGCGGGCCGTGTGCTGGCGACGATGAGCGCGGCGCCGGACGGCTCGGCCTGGTTCGAGTTCCGCCTCGAGGACTGCCGCCCCGGCGCGCTGCGCATCCCGCCCGCCGCGCCCGCCGGCGCCGCGGATGCGCTGTGGCGGCACACCTGCTTCGAAGTCTTCCTCGGCGTGCCGGACGAGCCGGGCTATCGTGAGTTCAACTTCTCGCCCTCCGGCCAGTGGGCGGTGTACGACTTCCGCGCCTGGCGCGAGCGCAACGCGGACTTCCGCCCCGGCGCCGAGCCGCAGCTCGAGTGCACGGTGCGCGACGACGGCCTCGTGCTCCAGGCCCACGTCCCCGCCGCCGCCCTGCCCAAGGTGCCGCCCGGCACCGAGCTCGAAGTCGGGCTGGCGACGGTGCTCGAGCGCAGCGACGGCGAGCTCGAATACTGGGCGGTGCAGCACGTCGCCGCCCAGCCCGACTTCCATGCGCGCAGCACCTTCGTGCTGATGCTGAAGACCCTCGCCCATGAGGCCGGGTGAGCACGATGAACGCCCCGCTCCAGTTCGGCCTCGACCGCCTGATCAATGAGCCCGCGCTGCGCCGCCCGCTCGCCGGCCGCCGCGTCGCCCTGCTCGCCCACCCGGCTTCGGTCACGCGCGAGCTCACGCACTCGCTCGACGCGCTGGCCGCGCTGCCCGGGCTCCGCCTGACCGCCGCCTTCGGCCCGCAGCACGGCCTGCGCGGCGACAAGCAGGACAACATGGTGGAGTCGGCCGACTTCGTCGACCCGCGCCTCGGCATCCCGGTGTTCAGCCTCTACGGCGAGGTGCGCCGCCCCACCGCGGCGATGATGGAAACCTTCGACGTGCTGCTCGTCGACCTGCAGGATCTGGGCTGCCGCATCTACACCTTCATCACCACGCTGCGCTACGTGCTCGAGGAAGCGGCGAAGCACGGCAAGGCGGTGTGGGTGCTCGACCGCCCCAACCCCGCCGGCCGCCCGGTGGAAGGCACGCTGCTGCGAGCCGGCTGGGAGAGCTTCGTCGGCGCCGGGCCGCTGCCGATGCGCCACGGCCTGACCATGGGCGAGCTCGCGCGCTGGTTCGTCGCCACGCTGCAGCTCGATGTGGAGTGCGAAGTGGTGACGATGCGCGGCTGGCAGCCCGCGGCCGCGCCCGGCCACGGCTGGCCGCTGGGCGAGCGCAGCTGGATCAATCCGAGCCCGAACGCGCCCAACCTGTCGATGGCGCGCTGCTACGCCGGCACCGTGATGCTCGAGGGCACGACGCTGTCCGAAGGCCGCGGCACGACGCGCCCGCTCGAGCTCTTCGGCGCCCCCGACCTCGACGCGCGCGCGCTGCTCGCCGAGATGCGCGCGCTGGCGCCGCACTGGCTGCAGGGCTGCGTGCTGCGCGAGTGCTGGTTCGAGCCCACCTTCCACAAGCACGCCGGCCAGCTGTGCCACGGCGTGCAGATCCACGTCGAGGATCCGGCGCACTACGAGCACGCCGCCTTCCGCCCGTGGCGGCTGCAGGCGCTCGCCTTCAAGGCGCTGCGCCGCCTCGCCCCCGCCTACCCGCTGTGGCGCGACTTCGCCTACGAGTACGAGCACGAGCGCCTGGCGATCGACCTCATCAACGGCAGCGCCCTGCTGCGCCAGTGGGTGGACGACGCCGCCGCGACGCCGGCCGAGCTCGAGCGCCTCGCCGCCGCCGACGAGGCCGCATGGACCGAGGCGCGCCGCCCCTTCCTGCTCTATCCTTCGGCTGCCTGAACCCGCTGCCTGCGTCCACTACCTGCATCCACGCTCCGCACTCTTTCCGCCCCTCCGCGAGGACTTCCGCAATGATGAAACACGGCCTCCAGATCTTCGCCTGCAACGCCAGCCGCGAGCTCGCCGGCGAGATCTGCCACCGCCTCGGCATGCGCCTGGGCCGGCTCGACATCTCGCGCTTCTCCAACGACAACCTGCGCGTACAGATCCAGGAGAACGTGCGCGAGCGCGACGTGTACGTCGTGCAGTCCTTCACCGAGCCGGTCAGCGAGCACATCATGGAGCTGCTGATCACGCTCGACGCCATGCGCAGCGCCTCGGCGCAGCGCATCACCGCGGTGATCCCCTACTACTCCTACGCGCGCTCGGACAAGAAGGACGCGCCGCGGATCTCGATCACCGGGCGGCTCATCGCCGACATGCTCAAGACCGCCGGCGCCGACCGCGTGCTGACGATGGACCTGCACGCCGACCAGGTGCACGGCTTCTTCAGCGTGCCGGTCGATCACCTGACCGCGATTCCGACCATCGCCGAGCACTTCCGCCAGCACCACGACCTCTCCAGCATGGTCGCGGTCGCCACCGACGCCGGCGGCGCCAAGCGCGTCGGGCGCTTCTCCGAGCGCCTGGGCATCCCGATGGCGATCATCGACAAGCGCCGCGTCAGCGACACCGCGGTCAAGCACGGCGAAGTCGTGGGCGAGGTGCGCGGCCGCGACGTGGTCATCTTCGAGGACGAGATCTCCACCGGCGGCACCCTGGTATCGACCGTCGCCACGCTGAAGGCGGCCGGCGCGCGCAGCATCCACGCCGGCGCGGTGCACGGCGTGCTGTGCGGCCCGGCGATCGAGCGCCTGCGCGAAGCGGAGATCGACTCCATCGTCGTCAGCAACACCGTCGCCCTGCCGGCGGCAAAGCACCTGTCCAAGATCACCACGCTGAGCGTGGCGCCGCTGTTCGCCGCGGCGATCGAGCGCATCCACAGCGGCCAGAGCGTGGGCGCGCTGTTCGAGTAGGCGGCCCTGCCCGCTCCCGGCGCGGCCCGCGCGGCCGCGGCAGGGGGCCGCGCGTGATCGGCTGCACGGCGCCGTGGCGAACGCCGGCCGCGACGGCTAAAGGCACGGCGAACGCGGCCGTTAGCAGGGCATCCCCTGTCGCCGACACGGGGTGCAACCGAGGCACCGTCATGAACTGGTTCGACAACCTCAGCCTGCGCGGCAAGCTGTTCTGCAACTTCCTCGCCTCCAGCGGCCTGCTCATCGCCGCCCTCGTCGTCTGCTACTTCCAGGTCGACCGCATCGACCGCATCGCCAGCGACGTCGCCGAGCACCGCCTGCCGTCGATGCAGCAGCTCGCCGGCCTGAGCGAGGGGCGCATGCGCTACCGCATCCGCAGCCTGGAGTTCATGCTCGTCCACAGCGCCGACGAGCGCGCGAAGCTGGAAAAATCCCTCATCGACATCGACGCCGGCCTGGTGAAGGCGACCGACGACTACGAGCGCGGCGTCACCGAGGACGCCGAACGCCGCCTGCTGCAGGACTTCCGCGAAGCCGTGGCCGGCTACCGGCAGGCGGTGATGGCGGCGGTCGGCCATGCCAACCGCGGCGAGCTCGAGCGCGCCGAAGCGTTGCAGAAGGAGACCTGGTACCCGGCGGGCAACCGTGTCGCGGCGGCGACCGGCGCCCTGCTCAAGTTCAACCGCGAGCGCGCCGACGCGGCGCGCGCCGCGAGCATCGAGGCCGCCGCGCAGGCGCGCAACACCGCGATCGGCGCGCTCGTGCTCGGCACCCTGGTCGCCGCCCTGGTGTCCGCCCTGTTCGCGCGCCGGATCACCGGTCGGCTGACGGGCGTGGTGAGCGTTGCCGACGGCATCGCCGCCGGCGACCTGTCGGCCCGCTCCGCCACGGACGGCCGCCAGCCCGGCGACGAGATCGGCCTGCTGATGGCCGCCATGAGCTCGATGCGCGCCGCCCTGCGCACCACCATCGGCGACACCCGCGGCGAGGCCGACGCCCTCTCGGCCGCCGCGCGCGGGCTCGGCGACGGCGTGCAGCAGCTCGAGCACAGCGTCGGCGGCCAGCACCAGGCGGCCTCGGCGATCGCGGCGCGGGTGGAGGAGGTGACCGTCTCGATCGGCGAGGTCGCCGCCCGCACCGGCGAGGCGAGCCGCGCCGCGCAGGACTCCGACGAGCGTGCGCGCGCCGGCCGCGACATCGTCAGCCGGCTGATCGAGGAGATCGGCCGCGTGTCGACCGTCGTCAGCACCGCCTCGGACGGCGTCGCCGGCCTCGCGCAGGAGTCCCAGCGCATCTCCGACATCGTGCAGGTGATCCGCGAGATCGCCGACCAGACCAACCTGCTCGCGCTCAACGCCGCGATCGAGGCCGCGCGCGCCGGCGAACAGGGCCGCGGCTTCGCCGTGGTCGCCGACGAGGTGCGCAAGCTCGCCGAACGCACGGCGCAGTCGACCGGCCAGATCACCGCCATGGTGGGCGCGATCCAGGACTCCACGCGCCAGGTCGTGAGCCGCATCGACGAGGGCGTCAGCGCCGTCGGCAACAGCGTCGACCACGCCCGCCGCGCGGGGGAGACGATCGACGCGCTGCAGGACGCGGCGCGCCGGGTGGCCGAGCTGATCAACGACATCGACCTCGCACTGCGCGAGCAGTCCGCCGCCTCGCACGAGGTCGCCCGCCGCGTCGAGGAGATCGCCGGCAATGCCGAGAACACCAGCCGGGTGACCTCGGCCACGGCGGGCTCGGCGCAGACCCTGCTCGAGATGGCCGGCCGCATGCAGGCCAACGTCAGCCGCTTCCGCCTCTGAGCCGGCCCCGCGGCCCGCGGGCAGCGCCTCCGCCACGCCCCCGCGCTGCCTCGCCCGCCTCGCAGCGGGCGGCGCGCGGGGCCTCAGCCGCCCCCTTCACCGCCGCCCTCGCCTTCCAGCAGCGCCGCATACACCGCGCGGTCGGCGGCGGAAAAGCAGCAGAAGATCACCTCCTGCACAACGTCCTGGGCGGCGACCGCCTCACGCACCGCCGCCACCGCCACCCGCGCGGCCTGCTCCACCGGGTAGCCATAGATGCCGGTGCTGATCGCCGGGAAGGCGAGCGTGCGCGCCCCCGCTTCGACGGCGAGTTCGATCGAGCGCCGGTAGCAGGACGCGAGCAGTGCGGCCTCGCCCGCGCCACCGCCGTGCCACACCGGGCCGACGGTGTGGATGACGAAGCGCGCCGGCAGGCGGAAGCCCGGCGTCAGCCGCGCCTCGCCGGTCGGACAGCCGCCGAGGCGGCGGCAGGCGGCGAGCAGCTGCGGCCCCGCGGCGCGGTGGATCGCGCCGTCCACGCCGCCGCCGCCGAGCAGGGAGGTGTTCGCGGCGTTGACGATGGCATCGACGGCGAGGGTCGTGATGTCGGCCTGAACGGTACGCAGGATGCTTGCCATGAACGGTTCTCCGCACGCCGCGGCAGGCCTGGCACCCGGCCCCTGCCGCCACGCTCCACGGCTCTACCTTAGACCTGCTCCAGCTCTTGCGCTATAAGTGAAGCAGCGCTTTCGCATACCGAGGCGCCAGGCGCAGCACCGCCGCACCCCGATCGGCACCAGCGAGGTCCTGCATGTCCTATGTCGGCGAGCCTTTCACGCACGATCTGTTCGTCAGCTACAGCCACGGCGACGACGGCAGCGGCGGCGCCTACCTGCAGCCGTGGTCGGCGGCGTTTGCGAAGGAGCTCGAGCGCGAGCTGCGCGCCGACCGCAAGTTCCGCACCTCGCTGCGCCTGTTCCTCGACGAGGACGACCGCCCCGGCCTCGGCCTCGACCCGCTGGCGCCGCTGACCGAGCAGTTGCAGCGCCAGATCGGCGCCGCCGCACTGCTCGTCGTGCTGATGTCACCCGACTACCTGGCGTCGTCCTGGTGCGCCGACGAGCGCAACTGGTGGCTCGCGCGCCAGGCCGAGCTCGGCCTGCCCACCGACGAGCGCATCGCCGCGGTGCGCATCTGGCCCACCGACGAGCCCTGGCCGGCGGCACTCAACGACAGCCGCGGCCACCCCCTGGTGGGCTTCACCTTCTACACCGCCGACGGCGTGCCGCCGCGCCCGCTGGGCTGGACCGACCTGCCCGGCGCCTTCGGCACCGAGTTCCGCACGGCCCTGCTCGACCTGGTCGGCCGCCTCTACCCGAAGCTCGAGGCGATGAAGGCGCGCGCCGACGAGCTGCGCCGCGCGCGCGCCGAAGCGGCACGGCTGAGCCAGACGGGCGGCCAGCTGCTCTACCTGCACGGCCGCGCCGACCACGCCAGCGCCTGGGAGCAGGCCGGCATCGCGCTCACCGACAGCGGCTTCGCCGTCGTCCCCGGTGAGCCCGACCGCGTCGAGAACGACCCGGTCCGGCTGCAGGCGCTGCGCGAACGGCGGGTGGAGACGCTCGCCGGCTGCGACGCGCTGCTGCTGCTCGGCACCGAGGACGGGCGCGCGCTCGACGCCGACCTCGTCGTCGTCGGCAAGCACGACCGCCAGTCGGCGCGGGCACGCTCCCACCGCCTGCTGCCCTGCGGCCTGCTCGACACCGTCGGCGCGGCGATCGCGACCACGGTGCGCAAGGCCACCGCGCGCATCGTACAGGCCGACTGGATCGACGGCACGCAGCCGGAATGGACGCCGAACGTGCAGCGCTGGCTCGCCGCCAAGGGCGTGCGCGCGGAGCTGTCGCCGTGAGCGCCGCCGGCCCGGTGGACGACGGCGCCCTGGACGACGTCTTCGCGGTGACGCTGCCGCCGCGCCCCTACCCGGGCCTGCGCCCGTTCGAGAAGGAAGAATGGCCGATCTTCTTCGGCCGCGAGCGCATGGCGGACGCCGTCGTCGCCCACCTGCTCGGCCGCCGCCTGCTCGTGGTGCACGGCGACTCGGGCTGCGGCAAGAGCTCGCTCGTGCGCGCCGGCGTGCTGCCGCGGCTGGAGCAGGAGAGCGCGCGCGGCGGTGTGCGCTGGCGCACCTGCAGCGCGCTGCCGCGCGAAGCGCCGCTGTGGAACCTCGCCCGCGCGCTCGCCGCGCTCGACGGCGACAGGGACGACGAAGCGCAACTGATCGCCTTCCGCCGCGCCCTCAACTTCGGCCGCGAGGCGCCGGCCGCACTCGCCGCGCTGCTCGGCTGCGGGCCCCAGGACCACCTCTGCATCCTGATCGACCAGTTCGAGGAGCTGTTCGAGCACGCCCGCCGCCACGGCGCGGAAGAGGCCACGCTCCTCACCGAGTGCCTCGTCGGCCTGCTCGCCGCGCCGCCGCCCGGCCTGCACGCGGTGCTGACGATGCGCTCCGAGTTCCTCGGCGCGTGCTCGCGCTTTGCGGGCTTCGCCGAGGCGGTGAACGCCAGTCAGTACCTGCTGCCGCGCATGGAACACGACGATCTGCTGCGCGCCATCCGCGAGCCGGCGGCGATGTACGACGGCGAGGTCGGCCGCGAGCTCGCCGAACGCCTGATCGCCGACAGCGGCGGCGGCCAGGACCAGCTGCCGCTGATCCAGCACGGCCTGATGCTGCTCTACAACGAGCAGCGGGCACGCCAAGGCGGCAGCGCCGGAGCGGGCGCGCCTGGCGGCGCTGGCGCTGGCGGTGGTGGCGGTGGCGGTGATGGCGCGCCCGGCCCGGCGTGGCGCCTCGGGCTCGAGCACTACCACCCCGCGCGCGGCCTCGCCGGCCTCCTTTCCGACCACGCCGACGCGGTGCTCACGGCGGCCAAGCGCGACTGCCTGCCCGCCGGCGATGCGGGGCGCGTGGTCGAGGACATGTTCCGCGCCCTGACCGACGTCAACGCCGACGGCCAGGCGATCCGCCGCCCGCGCACGCTGGCCCAGCTCGTCGCCGTCACCGGCGCCGGGGACGGCAGGCTGCGCTGCCTGATCGAGGCCTTCCGCGCCGACGGCGTGTCCTTCCTGAAGCCCTACGGCGGCGAGCCGCTCGCCGCCGACGCGCTCATCGACATCAGCCACGAGGCCCTGATCCGCTGCTGGCAGCGCATCGCCGAGCCGCGCGAGGGCTGGCTGATGCGCGAGTTCCGCAACGGCCTCGTGTGGCGCGCGCTGCTGGTGCAGGCCGACAGCTTCGAGCGCGACCCGAGCAACGTCCTCGGCCCGACCACCACCGACGAGCGCGAACGCTGGCTGCAGCGCCGCAACCCGGCCTGGGCCGCGCGCTACGGCGGCGGCTGGGAGAGGGTGCAGCGCCTGCTCGCCGCCAGCGTGGCGGCGCGCGAACGGCACAAGGCCGAGGAAGAGGCGGCGCGGCGCCGGGAGGCGGAAGCGCAGCGCCGCGAACAGCGCCTGCGTGCGCTCTACCGCGGCCTGGGCGTGCTCGCGCTGCTGCTGGTGGTGAGCAGCACGCTCGGCTACATCGCCTGGCAGCAGTCGCAGCGCGCCGCGGCCGAGCTGGCGGAATCGAAGCGCCAGTTCGAGGCTGCGATGAGCGCGCGCGAGGCCAACGCCACGCTGGTGCTGGAAGCGCACCAGTCGGCGCAGGCGCTCGAGCGCGTCGTCATCGGCCTGGAAGGGGCTGCGAGCGCCAGCGCCGGCGCCGTGGCGGGCAGCACCAACGACGTCCTGCAGCGCACCCTGAGCGAGGCGAAGACCGAGATCATCGCCCAGGTGCGCAACCTCGCCAGCGTCGCCCCGCCCCAGGCCGCGGCCCCGGTGCGCCCGGCGCCGTCACCCGGCGCGGTCGCCGAACCGCGGCTCTACATCCAGGTCGCCAACGAACGCCAGGCGAAGCTCGCACGCGGCCTCGAACTGCAGCTCGAGACCCGCCGCCTGGGCGCCACCGCCATCGTCGTGCCCGGCATCGAGATGGTCAAGGCCGCCCCCGCGCGCAGCGTGCTGCGCTGCTTCCAGCCCGAGGAATGCAGGACGGACGGCGTCGAACTGCTGGCCCTGGTGAATGGCCTGCTGCGCACGCCGACGGTGGTGCTCGAGGATCTGAGCGGGCGCTACGGCGACAGCCGCGCGATCCGCCCCCGCCACTACGAGCTCTGGTTCGCCGACGGCGACATCGAGCTCGCTGCGCCCTGAGCGCGGCGGCGGGGCGCCGGACCTGTACCGGGCCTGCCGCCGCGGCGCCAGGCCGCCGCGCTCAGGCACCGGCCGCGCCCGTTTCGTCGGCGCGGCGGTCAGGCGGCGCGCCGGCGTCGCACTTGCGACACTGCAGGCGGTGGCCGAGCATGCTGCGCCGCCCGGCCTCGCTCAGCACCCACGGCCGGGTGCGCCAGGGCGGGTCGTGGCGCACGTGCTGGAAATGGCCGCAGGCGAGCTCGGCCACCCAGTGCCGCTCCTCGTCCTGATGAAAGCCGGTGATGCCCTGCAGCATCGAGAGCATGTCCGCGGGCCGACTGCGCGCGGCGGGCGCGCCCCGCCTCAGCCCGGCGCCTGGCCGGCCTGCTGCGCGGCGACCTCGGCGCGCACCTGCTCCATGTCGAGCGCGCGCACGCCGTCGATGACCTGGCTCAGCGCGTTCGCCGGCAGCGCGCCGGACTCGCGGAACACCATGATGTTGTCGCGGATCACGGCGATGGTCGGGATCGAGCGGATCTGGAAGGTGGCGGCGAGTTCCTGCTGCGCCTCGGTGTCGATCTTGCCGAAGACGATGTCCGGATGAGCCGCGGCGGCGGCCTCGTAGGTGGGCGCGAAACTGCGGCAGGGGCCGCACCAGGCCGCCCAGAAGTCGAGGAACACGATCGGGTTGCTTTCCACGACGTCGTTGAAGTTGTCGGCGGTGATCTCAAGGGTGGCCATCGGCGGCTCCGGCAAGCATTAGCGAAAGGTGATGATACGCCCCGATCCGGCTGCGGTCATCGGCGGCGGCGGAGCTTCAGATCAGGATGAACTCGGCGTTGGGCCGCGGCGCGGGGGGCGGTGGCTCGCCGAGCATCTCGCGCAGGCTGGCGTCGATGCCGGCGACGATCGCGTCGAGCGCGAGGTCGTTGGCCATGATGCCGAACGGCTCCTCGATCTCGTCGCTGAGCGCCTCGAGGGCGAAGAAGGTGTAGGCGACGAAGGCGACGACGAGCGGCGTCATCCAGCCGATCGAATCCACCAGGCCGAAGGGCAGCAGCATGCAGTACAGGTAGGAGCTGCGGTGCAGGATGACCGAGTAGGTGAAGGGCAGCGGCGTGTTGGCGATGCGCTCGCAGCCGCCGAGCATGATCGAGAGCGCGTCGAGCGAGCCTTCCATGTGCTGCGCCAGCATCGGCGCCAGCTCGTCGGCGTCGCGGCGCGCGCGCAGCCAGGCGCCGAGCCAGAGCAGGATCAGGGTCGGCGCCGAGCGGGCGCCGCGCAGGCGGTCGACGAGCTCCGCCGGCAGCAGCCCGTCCAGGCCGTCGGTGGCGGGGCGGTGGCGCAGCTCGTTGCGCATCGCGGTGGCGAAGGCGATCAGGCCAAGGACGAAGGGTCGCGCCTGCACGCTGCCGCCGGTCAGCGTCAGCGCCTGGCGCGCGAGGTTGCGGCTGCCGATCAGCACCCCGCCCCACAGCTTGCGCGCCTCCCAGTAGCGGTCGTAGCTGGTGTTGATGCGAAAGCCGAGGAAGATCGCCAGCGCCACGCCCATCAGCGAGAACGGCGCCGACGTCAGCGTCACCTTCCAGTGGAACAGCTCGCCGTGGGCGATGACCACGGCGCAGGCGAGGACGACCACGAACAGCAGCTGCGAGGCGATCCGCCGCAGCAGCGAGCCGCGGCGCACGAACAGCAGGCGGACCCAGGGCGGGCGCGGGCGGACGATCACCGGCCGGCCCCCGTCACAGCAGCGGCGCCAGCCAGCGCGCCGCCTCGTCCACGTCCATGCCGGTGCGCGCCGCCCAGTCCTCAAGCTGGTCGCGGCCGATCCTGGGGATGGCGAAGTAGTGCGCCTCGGGGTGGGCGAAGTAGAAGCCGCTGACCGCCGCCGCCGGCATCATCGCGTAGCTCTCGGTGAGCTCCATGCCGGCGCGCTGGCGCGCCTCGAGCAGTTCGAACAGCGGCCCCTTCACGGTGTGGTCGGGGCAGGCCGGGTAGCCCGGCGCCGGGCGGATGCCGCGGTAGCGCTCGCGGATCAGCGCCGCGTTGTCGAGCGCCTCGTCCGCGGCGTAGCCCCAGCATTCCTTGCGCACGCGCTCGTGCAGCCATTCGGCGCAGGCTTCGGCGAGGCGGTCGGCGAGGCTCTTGAGCATGATGGCGTGGTAGTCGTCGTGCGCCGCCTCGAACTCGGCGAGCTTGGCCTCGATGCCCAGGCCGGCGGTGACGGCGAAGGCGCCGACCCAGTCGGGCACGCCGGAGTCCTTCGGCGCGACGAAGTCGGCCAGGCACCAGTGCGGCTTGCCGGCGGGGCGCTCGTGCTGCTGGCGCAGGCCGTGCCAGACCATGGCGAGGTGCTGGCGGTCCTCGCCGGTGTAGAGCTCGATGTCGTCGCCGACCGCGTTCGCCGCGAAGAGGCCGAACACCGCCTTCGCCTGCAGCCAGTTTTCGGCGACGATTCTCTCCAGCATCGCGCGGCCGTCCTTGAACACGTTGCGCGCTGTCTCGCCGACGACCTCGTCGTCGAGGATCTTGGGGAAGCTGCCGGCCAGGTCCCAGGTCTGGAAGAAGGGGCCCCAGTCGATGTAATCGACCAGGTCCGCCAGCTCGACCTCGACCGCCTGCACGCCAAGCATGTTCGGCCGCGGCGGCTGGTAGGGCCGCGGGCCGCTGCCCTCCCCGGCCCGCTCCGCAGCGGCGCCGGCGGCGAGCGGCTGCGCCGTCCACGCGCTGCGGAAGGCGTTGGCGCGCGCCGCCGCCAGGGGGACGAGCTGCACGCCCTTCTTGTTCGCGTGCTGGGCGCGCAGCTTCTCGTAGTCGGCGGCGACTTCGGCCTTGAACGCGGCGCTCTGGCCTTCGGACAGCAGCGCGGTGACGACGCCGACCGCGCGCGAGGCGTCGGGCACGTACACCACCGCCTCGTCGTAGTGGGGCGCGATCTTGATCGCGGTGTGGGCGCGGCTGGTGGTGGCGCCGCCGATCAGCAGCGGCACGGTGAAGCCCTGGCGCTTCATCTCGGCGGCGACGTGGCTCATCTCCTCGAGCGAGGGCGTGATCAGGCCGGACAGGCCGATCGCCTGCGCGCCATGCGCCTTCGCCGCCTCGAGGATCTTCGCCGCCGGCACCATGACGCCGAGGTCGATGACCTCGTAGCCGTTGCAGCCAAGCACGACGCCGACGATGTTCTTGCCGATGTCATGGACGTCGCCCTTGACGGTGGCCACCACGATGCGGCCCTTGGAGGTCGAGCCGGTGCGCTTCTTTTCTTCCTCGATGTAGGGGATCAGGTGCGCCACGGCCTGCTTCATGACGCGCGCCGATTTCACCACCTGCGGCAGGAACATCTTGCCGGCGCCGAACAGGTCGCCGACCACATTCATGCCGTTCATCAGCGGGCCTTCAATCACCGACAGCGGCGGCCTGCCTTCCGCAAACAAGGCGGCGCGGCATTCCTCGGTGTCGGCCACGACGTATTCGGTGATGCCCTTGACCATCGCGTGTTCGAGGCGCTTGTCGACGGGCCACGACCGCCAGGTCAGGTCGACCACCTGCTCCTTGGCGGCACCCTTCACGCGC
>JANJTU010000327.1 GCA_024710965.1 Thauera sp.
TAGCCGATGAACATCACGCGGCTCTCGGCGTCGCGGATCGCCGCGAGCACGCGGCCGAAGCGCGACGTGACGAGGTAGCGGCCGAGCACGAGGCACGCAATCAAGAGCGCCGCCGACAGCGCGAACAGCGTCGCGCGCATCTCGGGCGAGGTGATGCCGTAGCCGAGGATGCGCTTGAAGTCGGTGAAGCCGTTGTTGCCGCCGAAGCCGGTCTCGTTGCGGAAGAACAGCAGCATCGCGGCGTAGGTGAGCGCCTGCGTGATGATCGAGAAATACACGCCCTTGATGCGCGAGCGGAACGCGAACCAGCCGAACACGAAAGCGACCAGCCCCGGCACCGCGACGACCAGCAACAGCGTCCCCAGAAAGGAGTCGGAGCCGGCCCAGTACCAGGGCAGCTCCTTCCAGTCGAGGAACACCATGAAATCCGGCAGCTCGCTCTGGTAGCTGCCGTCGCGCCCGATCTGGCGCATCAGGTACATGCCAAAGGCGTAGCCGCCGAGGGCGAAGAAGAGCCCGTGCCCCAGGCTGAGGATGCCGGCATAGCCCCAGATCAGGTCCATGGCGACGGCGACGACCATGTAGCACAGGATCTTGCCGGCGAGGCTGACGCTGTAGGCGGACAGGTGCAGCGGGTGCGTCTCCGGCAGCGCGAGATGGGCGAGCGGCACGCCGATCCAGGCCAGCGTGGCGAAGAGCGCGAGCGCGATCCAGCCGGCGCGCGGCATGCTCCGGAACAGCCTGACGGTGAAGGGGGTGCGCATGGCGACCTCAGCTGTCGGCGAAGCGGCCCTTGAGGGCAAAGATGCCCTGCGGTCGCTTCTGGATGAAGACGATGATGAACACCAGCACGAGGATCTTGGCGACCACCGCGCCGGCCCAGCCTTCGAGGAACTTGGCGACGATGCCCAGCCCGAGCGCGGCCCACACCGCGCCGGCGAGCTGGCCGACGCCGCCGAGGACGACGACCATGAAGGCGTCGACGATGTAGCCGGTGCCCATCGCCGGGCCGACGTTGGCGATCTGCGACAGCGCCAGCCCGCCCAGGCCGGCGACGCCCGAGCCAATGGCGAAGGCCAGCGTGTCGACACGCGCGGTGGGCACGCCGACACAGCCCGCCATCGGCCGGTTCTGCGTCACCGCGCGCACGAACATGCCCAGCCGCGTCTTCTGCATCAGCAGCCAGATCAGGACCAGCACGAAGGCGGCGAAGCCGATGATGACGATGCGGTTCCAGGGCAGGACCACGCCGGCCGCCAGCTCGATGCCGCCCGACATCCAGCCCGGGTTGGCGAGCTCGACGTTCTGCGGCCCGAAGACGACGCGCGCGGCCTGGATCAGCACCAGCGACAGGCCCCAGGTGGCGAGCAGGCTCTCCAGCGGGCGGCCGTAGAGGTGGCGCAGCACGAGGCGCTCCATCGCCACGCCGACCAGGGCCGCGGCGAGGAAGGCGGCGGGAATCGCCGCCACCACGTACCAGTCCAGCCAGCCCGGCAGGTGGGCGCGGAACAGGCCCTGGACGACGAAGGTGGCGTAGGCGCCGACCATCAGCAGCTCGCCGTGGGCCATGTTGATGATGCCCATGACGCCGTAGGTGATCGCCAGGCCGAGCGCTGCGAGCAGCAGGATGGAACCGAGCGAGAGGCCGGAGAACACGGTGCCGAGCGCCTGCGCGCTGGCGATGCGCTGCTCGATCGCGCGCAGCGCGGCCTCGGCCGCGGCGCGCACCGCAGCGTCGGGCTCGGCCCAGGCGCCGTCCCGCTTCTCGAGCAGGGCGGCGAGCAGGGTCTTCACCGCCGGGTCGGACGAGCTGCCGAGCGCCTCGGCCGCCTGCCGCCGCTGGGCGGGATCGGCGGCGGCGAGATTCACCCGCGCCGCGGCGCGACCGAGGATGGCGCGAATCTCGTCGTCGGGCTCGGCCGCGAGCGCGCGCTCGAACAGCGGCAGCAGCGCCGCGCTGGCGTTGTCGGCGAGGGTGCGCGCGGCCGCCAGGCGCGCGCCACGGTCGGCGGCGCCGAGCGCCAGCGCCGCGCGCGCGGTGGCGATCGCGCGCCGCAAGCGGTTGTTGACGGTGAGCGTGTCGACCGTCGTCGCGGCGGCGTCCAGCGCCTCGCCGCTGGCGGCATCGCGCACCACCGAGCCGTCGACGATGACGACGCGGCCGTCGACGACGCCGAGCGCACCGGCCTCGAGCGCGTCGAGCACGCGCCCGGCATCGGCGCCGCCGGCGACGCCGAGCGCCTCGATCGCCGCCACGCGGGCGGAGAAATCACCGGCCAAACCAGCCAACTGCGCAGCCAACTGCGCGGGCACGAGCGCCGCCCACGCCGGGCCGACGCAGAGCGCGAGCAACAACATCAGCAGCGCCAGCAGGCGTCCTGCACGGTGGACATGAAACGGCATGGCCGGCTCCATTGGGCTAGAGATTGGCGACGCGCCGCGGGCACTCCGCCCGCCGCCGCCCGGCAGGACGGCGGGGCGGACAGCGGACCGCCGCTCGAAGGCGGGCAGCGGCAACGGCCCGCGGCGACCGCCCCAGGCGGGCGGCGCCGCGATGCCGCGTCGATCAGCGGCGCGCGCTCACGGTCACGGGCGCGCGCTCACAGCGCCTGCTTGCCCTCGTTGCCCGGGATGAACGGACTCCAGGGCTGGGCGCGCACCGCCTCCTTGGTCTTCCAGACGATGTCGAACTGGCCGTCGGCGCGCACTTCGCCGATGTACACCGGCTTGTGCAGGTGGTGGTTGGTCTTGTCCATCGTCAGCGTGAAGCCGGAGGGCGCCTTGAAGCTCTGGCCGCCGAGCGCGGCGATGACCTTGTCGGTGTCGGTCGACTTCGCCTGCTCGACTGCCTGCTTCCACAGGTAGATGCCGACATAGGTCGCCTCCATCGGGTCGTTGGTGACCACGCTGTCGGCGTTGGGCACGCCGTTCTTCTTCGCCCACGCGCGGTATTTGCTGACGAAGCCGTCGTTCTCGGGGTACTTCAGCGTCATGAAGTAGTTCCACGCCGCCAGGTGCCCCACCAGCGGCTTGGTGTCGACGCCGCGCAACTCCTCCTCGCCCACCGAGAACGCCACCACCGGCACCTCGGTCGCCTTCAGCCCGGCATTGCCGAGTTCCTTGTAGAAGGGCACGTTGGAGTCGCCGTTGATCGTCGACACCACCGCGGTCTTCTTGCCCGCGGCGGCGAACTGCTTGATGCGGGCGATGATGGTCTGGTAGTCGGCGTGGCCGAAGGGGGTGTAGTCCTCCATGATGTC
>JANJTU010000332.1 GCA_024710965.1 Thauera sp.
TCCATCAGCTCGACCGTGCGCGGGTGCAGCTCGCCGCTCTCCTTGTGCAGGAAGAAGGGGATCGGCACGCCCCAGTTGCGCTGGCGCGAGATGCACCAGTCGGGCCGGTTGGCGATCATCGCGTGCAGGCGCGCCTGGCCCCAGGCCGGGTAGAAGCGGGTGGCCTCGACCGCGCGCAGCGCGCGCTCGCGCAGCGTGGTGCCGTCGGCCGCCTGGCGGTCCATGCCGACGAACCACTGCGCGGTGGCGCGATACACCAGCGGCGTCTTGTGCCGCCAGCAGTGCATGTAGCTGTGGGTGACTTTGCCGTCGGCGAGCAGGGCGCCCACTTCACGCAGCTTGTCGATGATGGCGGCGTTGGCCTTCCAGATGTTCATGCCGCCGAAGAAGGGCAGGTCGGGCACGTAGTCGCCGCCGCCCATCACCAGCGACAGGATCTCCTCGTTGCTGCGGCCGTAGGCGCGCCAGGAATTGAAGTCGTCCACGCCGTGCGCCGGGGCCGAATGGACGATGCCGGTGCCGGCATCGACGCCGACGTAGTCGGCCAGGTACACCGGCGAGGCGCGGTCGTAGAAGGGGTGGCGGAATTCGATGCGCTCAAGCGCCGCGCCCTTCGCGGTGGCGACGATCCTGCCCTCGAGCTGGTAGCGCGCCAGCGCGGCCTCGACCAGCTCCTGCGCCAGCACGAGCAGGCGCGCGCCGCCGTCTTGCGGCGTCACCTCGACGAGCGCGTAGTCGAGCTCGGGGTGGGCGTTGAGCGCCTGGTTGGCGGGGATGGTCCACGGCGTGGTGGTCCAGATCACCGCCGCGGCGGGCTGGTCGAGCGCGGCCAGGCCGAAGGCCGCCGCGAGTTTACGCAAATGAGTGCCGTCATCCGCATCCGATACCGGGAAGGCGACGTCGATCGTCGGCGACTGCTTGTCGGCGTATTCCACTTCGGCCTCGGCCAGCGCCGAGCCGCAGTCGAAGCACCAGTTGACCGGCTTCAGGCCCTTGAACACGTAGCCGTTCCTGGTCATCTCGGCGAGCGCACGGATCTCGTTCGCCTCGTTGGCGAAGTCCATCGTGCGGTAGGGGTTGTCCCAGTCGCCGAGCACGCCGAGGCGGATGAAGTCGGCGCGCTGGATGTCGATCTGCTCGGCGGCGTAGGCGCGGCACAGCGCGCGCACGCGGTCGGCGGGCAGGTTCTTGCCGTGGGTGACTTCGACCTTGTGCTCGATCGGCAGACCGTGTCAGTCCCAGCCCGGCACGTAGGGCGCGTCGAAACCGGCCAGCGTCTTCGAGCGCACGATGATGTCCTTGAGGATCTTGTTCAGTGCGTGGCCGATGTGCAGGTTGCCGTTGGCGTAGGGCGGGCCGTCGTGGAGCACGAACTTGGGCCGGCCGGCGCTGGCCTTGCGGATGCGCTGGTAGAGCTTCTGCTGCTGCCAGGCGGCGATCCAGTTCGGCTCGCGCCTGGGCAGGTCGCCGCGCATCGGGAAGGGGGTGTCGGGCAGGTTCAGGGTCTTGCGGTAGTCGGCCATGGCGGAAGCGATTGTCTCGAGGGTCGGGTCAGGCTTGGAGCCGATCGGGGTGGGCGGCGAACCAGGCGCGCGCGGCATCGGCGTCGCGGGCGATCTGCGCGGTGAGCGCGTCGAGCGATTCGAACTTGCGTTCGGCGCGCAGCTTGTGCAGGAAGTGCACGCGGATGTGCGCGCCGTAGCAGTCCTGCGTCCAGTCGAAGAGGTGCACTTCGAGGCGGGCGCGGCCGCTGTCGGTGGCGGTCGGGCGCACGCCGATGTTGGCCACGCCGGCGATGCGGCCGCCGGCGAGGCCTTCCACGCTGACTGCGAACACGCCGCTGAGTGCCGGCCGGCGGTGCTTCATCTGGATGTTGGCGGTCGGAAAGCCGAGCTGGCGGCCGAGCTTGTCGCCGTGGCTGACGCGCCCGGCGATGCTGTAGGCGCGGCCGAGCAGGCGCGCGGCGCGGCCGAGGTCGTCGGCGGCCAGTGCAGCACGCACGGCGGAACTGGAGACGCGCTCGCCGTCCGCGCACAGCGTCGGCATCGATTCGACGCCGAAGCCGTGCACCTGGCCCGCGGCCTGCAGCATGGCGAAGTCGCCCTGGCGGCGGGCGCCGAAGCGGAAGTCGTCACCGATGAAGAGGTGGCGCACGGCCAGCCCGCGCACCAGGGTGTCTTCGATGAAGCTCTGTGCGCTCTGGGAGGCGAAGCGGGCGTCGAAGCGGCAGACGTAACAGCGGTCGACGCCGGCGGCATCCAGCAGCAGCAGCTTTTCGCGCAGTGAAGCGAGGCGGGCGGGCGCGTCGGTTGGGCTGAAGTACTCGCGTGGATGCGGCTCGAAGGTGAGCACCACCGCCGGCAGACCAAGTGCATGCGCCTTGCCGGTGAGCAGTTCGAGCAGCGCCTGGTGGCCCAGATGCACACCATCGAAGTTGCCGATGGTGAGCACCGCCGCCGTGTCGGCACGCTCCGGAATCCCGCGAAAAACCTGCATGACCGCCTGAAAAAGGCGCAATTATAACGGCAAAGCGCCCGCATGCGGGCACCGCGCCGAGCTTGCGGCGCGGTGCCCGGCCCCGGCACGTGGCCTCAGCCGAGGCGGGCGACGCGGGTGCGGCCGGCGGGCGGATTGGCTTCGAAATAGCGCTTGATGCCGCGCAGCAGGGCGTTGGCCATCTTGTCCTGGTAGGCCTCGTCGTTGAGGCGGCGCTCTTCGGCCGGATTGCTGATGAAGGCGGTTTCGACCAGCACCGAGGGAATGTCGGGCGCCTTCAGCACGGCGAAGCCGGCCTGCTCGACGTCGGGCTTGTGCAGGCGGTTGATGTCGCCGATCTCGCCGAGCATGGCGCGGCCGAGCTTGAGGCTGTCGTTGATGGTGGCGGTCTGCGACAGGTCGAGCAGGGTGCGGGCGATGTGGCCGTCCTGGCGCGCGAGGTTGATGCCGCCGACGAGATCGGCATCGTTCTCCTTCTGCGCCAGCCAGCGTGCGGCCGAGCTCGAGGCGCCGCGCTCGGACAGCACGTACACCGAGCTGCCGTTGGCCTCGGGGCGGACGAAGGCGTCGGCGTGGATCGAGACGAAGAGGTCGGCGCCGACCCGGCGCGCACGCGTGACACGCTGGCCGAGCGGCACGAAGTAGTCGCCGTCGCGCGTGAGCACGGCGCGCATGTTGGGCTCGGCGTCGAGCTTGCGCTTGAGGCGGCGCGCGATCGAGAGCGTGACGTTCTTCTCGTAGCTGCCGGCGGCGCCGACCGCGCCCGGATCCTCGCCGCCGTGACCGGGGTCGAGGGCCACGGTGAAGAGGCGGCTGACCGCGGGCTCGTCGCGCCGCGCGGCGCGCCGCTCGGCCGGCGCCGGGCCTGCCTCGGTCGCGGCGTCGGCGGCAGCGGTGGTGCCGGGCGCCTTGTCACCGGCGGCCGCGTCCAGCGGCGACTCCTTCATGATCAGCGCCAGCAGCGGGTCGTGCGGCTCCGTCGGGTGCAGGTCCACGACCAGCCGGTGGCCGTAGTTGCCGACCGGCGCCAGCGTGAACACCTGCGGATTCACCGGCGCCTTCAGCTCGACCACCACGCGCACGACGCCCGGCCGGTTCTGCCCGGCGCGGATCAGGCGGATGTAGGGGTCGGTATCGAGCACCTTGGACGGCAGGGACTGCAGCACGCTGTCGAGGCGGATGCCCTCGAGGTCGACGACGAGGCGGTCCGGGTCGGGCACCAGCATGTGGCTGTAGCGCAGCGAGGATGCGCCTTCGAGCGTGATCCGGGTGTATTCGTCGGCGGGCCAGACGCGCACCGCGAGCAGGCTGGCCGGGGCCGCGTGGCCGACCGGGCTCACCATCAGCGCGAGCGAGGCGCCGGCGAACTTGAGCAGCTGCCGGCGAGCAAGCTCGCGACGATTCAGTCCGGAACGGGCGCCGGGTCCGCGCCCCGCAGTGCTTTCACCAGTTCGATCACGCATGTCCGCCCCGCATCTGTCTTTCCGCCAATCTCTGCCTGCCGCCCGCTGTCCTGTGCCGTGAGCCGGATCTCGAGGTCAGGCGATGGCAGAAACGGAACGGCCTTGTCGGGCCATTCCACGATGCACACTCCCTGACCGGCGAAATATTCGTCAAGCCCTGCTTCAAGGAACTCTTCGGGCGAATTGAAACGATAAAAATCAAAGTGATATAAGTCTAATCTAGAAACAATGTAAGGTTCAATCAAGGTGTAGGTCGGGCTTTTCACCTTGCCGGCGTGACCTAGCGCACGCAGCAGGCCGCGCGTCAGGGTCGTCTTGCCGGTGCCGAGGTTGCCCTGCAGCCAGATCTTCAGCCCCGGCCGCAGCACGCTGGCGAGCGCGGCACCCAGCGCCTCGGTGTCGGGTTCGGCCGGCAAGTGCGCGCGCAGCCAGGCACCGGTATCATCGGCGGCGTTCAGCAACTCGATCATGGAAACCTCTCGGGGATGACGGCGGAAAGCGGTACAGGCGGTGTGAAGACGACGGGTGGCACCAGCATCGACGGGGCCGCCCTGCTGACCCGCATTCGCGGCTGGGCCGCAGAGCTCGGGTTCGGCGCGATCGGGGTGGCCGACATCGATCTCGGCGACGCCGAGGCCGGTCTGGCCGCCTGGCTCGACGCCGGTTTTCACGGCGGCATGGATTATATGGCGCGCCACGGCATGAAGCGCGCCCGTCCCGCCGAACTTGTGCCCGGCACGCTGCGCGTGATCAGCGCGCGCCTCGACTACTGGCCCGACGCGGCGCCCGCCGACGCCGCGCTGGCCGACGGCGAGCGCGCCTACGTGTCGCGCTACGCCCTCGGCCGCGACTACCACAAGGTGCTGCGCGCGCGCCTGCAGAAGCTCGCCGAACGCATCGGCGCCGAAGTGCCGCACGCCTACCGCGTGTTCACCGATTCGGCACCGATCCTGGAGGTGGAGCTGGCGAGCCGCAACGGCTTGGGCTGGCGCGGCAAGCACACGCTGCTGCTCGACCGCAGCGCGGGTTCGTATTTCTTCCTCGGCGAGATCTTCACCGACCTGCCGCTGCCGCTCGATGCCCCGGTGGTGCCGCATTGCGGCAGCTGCACGGCCTGCATCGACGCCTGTCCGACCGGCGCCATCGTCGCCCCCTACCGGGTCGATGCGCGGCGCTGCATCTCCTACCTGACGATCGAGTTGAAGGGCGCGATCCCCGAAGAGCTGCGCCCGCTGCTCGGCAACCGTATCTACGGCTGCGACGACTGCCAGCTCGCCTGCCCGTGGAACCGCTTCGCCCGCCTCACGCGCGAACCCGACTTCGCGCCGCGCCACCGCCTCGATGCTGCACGGCTGGTGGAGCTGTTCGGCTGGAGCGCGGCCGACTTCGCCGAGCGCACCGCCGGCACGCCGATCCACCGCATCGGCTTCGAGTCCTGGCTGCGCAACATCGCCGTTGCGCTGGGCAACGCGCCGCACTCGGCGGAGGTGGTGGCGGCACTGCAGGCGCGTGCCGACGACGATTCGACGCTGGTACGCGAGCACGTCGCCTGGGCGCTCGCCCGCCAGGCGGCGGCTGCGGCCTGACTTGCCTTCCCGAATTGGGGCACCTACAAAGGGAAGGACTCCGACAGACAGGACCGCATCATGGCACCGGACCCTCTTGGCGGGCAGGCGGGCCGCATCGACCCTCCGGCTGATCGGGAGCATGAGCGCCGCAGCGAGTTCCGCGCTTTCCTCTTCCTCGCCGTCGTTCTCGCACCGCTGCTGTCCATCATGATCGTGGGCGGCTACGGCTTTGCAATCTGGCTCTACCAGATCTTCGCCGGCCCGCCCGGGCCTCCTTCCTTCCTGTCCTGAGCTCGCAGGTTCCGCTCGCCGGGGGCTTCGCCATGATCGCAGAAGAGCTGCACATCGTCGGTCTGGTCGTGCAGGCATCGTCGGCCGACGATGCGCTGCTCGTTGCCGCGATTGCCGGCATCGTCGGCAGCACCGTGCATGCGGCGCGGGGCGGGCGGCTGGTGGTCACTCTCGAGGCGGCGGACATGCGCGAAATGGCCCGGCGCATGGAGGCGATCCGCGACCTCCCGGGCGTGGTGTCGGTGCTGCCGGTCTATCAGCATTGCGAGAGCCTGGCGGCCATGAACGAGGAGATCGACGATGGCGATGACCCGTCGTGAATTCATCCAGGCCAACGCGGCGGCCGCAGCGGCGGCGGTCGCGGGCATCCCGCTGCCGGCCGGCGGCGCCAATGTGATCACCGACTCCGAATACACCCGGCTGAAGTGGTCGAAGGCGCCGTGCCGCTTCTGCGGCGTGGGCTGTGGCGTGCAGGTGGCGGTCAAGGACGGCAAGGTCGTCGCCACCCACGGCGACACCCTGGCCGAAGTGAACCGCGGCGTGAACTGCGTCAAGGGCTACTTCCTGTCCAAGATCATGTACGGCGAGGACCGCCTGACCCAGCCGCTGCTGCGCATGAAGGGCGGCCAGTACGACAAGAACGGCGAGCTCACGCCGGTGTCGTGGACCCAGGCCTTCGACGTCATGGAGCGCGAGTTCAAGCGCGTGCTGCGCGCCAAGGGGCCGGAAGCGGTGGGCATGTTCGGCTCCGGACAGTGGACGATCTGGGAGGGCTACGCCGCGGTCAAGCTGATGAAGGCGGGTTTCCGCTCCAACCACATCGACCCCAACGCACGCCACTGCATGGCGAGCGCGGTGGCCGGCTTCATGCGCACCTTCGGCATCGACGAGCCGATGGGCTGCTACGACGACATCGAGGCCGCCGACGCCTTCGTGCTGTGGGGCAGCAACATGGCCGAGATGCACCCGATCCTGTGGACGCGGGTCACCGACCGGCGCCTGTCCAACCCGCAGTGCCAGGTCGCGGTGCTGTCCACCTTCGAGCACCGCTCCTTCGAACTGGCCGACCTGCCGGTCGTGTTCGCGCCGCAGACCGATCTGGCGATCCTGAACTACATCGCCCACTACATCATCCAGAGCGGGCAGGTGAACGAGGACTTCGTGCGCAAGCACTGCAACTTCAAGCTCGGCAACGCCGACATCGGCTACGGCCTGCGCCCGGATCACCCGCTCGAGCAGAAGGCGGCCAACGCGGGCGACGTCGGCGGCGCGCGGCCGATCGCCTTCGACGACTACGCGCGCTTCGTCAGCCGCTACACCGCCGACTATGTGGCGCAGCTCTCCGGCGTGTCGAAGGACAAGCTCGAGCGCCTGGCCAAGCTCTATGCCGACCCCAAGGTCAAGGTGATGTCCTTCTGGACCATGGGCTTCAACCAGCACACGCGCGGCACCTGGGCGAACAACCTGGTCTACAACCTGCACCTGCTCACCGGCAAGATCGCCACCCCGGGCAACAGCCCGTTCTCGCTCACCGGCCAGCCCTCGGCCTGCGGCACCGCGCGCGAGGTCGGCACCTTCTCCCACCGCCTGCCGGCGGACATGCAGGTGGCCAACCCCGAGCACCGCGCCCATGCCGAGGAGATCTGGAAGATCCCGCACGGCATCATCCCGGCGAAACCCGGCTACCACGCGGTGGAGCAGAACCGCATGCTCAAGGACGGCAAGCTCAACGCCTACTGGGTGATGGTCAACAACAACATGCAGGCGGCGGCGAACATCGTGCAGGAAGGCTGGCCGGGCTACCGCAACCCGGACAACTTCGTCGTCGTCTCCGACGTCTATCCCACCGTCACCACGCTCGCCGCCGACCTGGTGCTGCCGGCGGCGATGTGGGTGGAGAAGGAGGGCGCCTACGGCAACGCCGAGCGGCGCACGCAGTTCTGGCATCAGCTGGTGAACGCACCGGGCGAGGCGCGCTCCGACCTGTGGCAGCTGGCGGAGTTCTCCAAACGCTTCAAGACCGACGAGGTGTGGCCGAAGGAGCTCCTCGACCAGAACCCGCAGTTCAAGGGCAAGACCCTGTTCGAGGTGCTGTTCCGCAACGGCAAGGTGGACCGCTACCCGCTCAGCGGCATCGACCCCGACTACGACAACACCGACGCCAAGGCGCTCGGCTTCTACATCCAGAAGGGCCTGTTCGAGGAGTACGCCGAGTTCGGTCGCGGCCACGGCCACGACCTCGCCCCCTTCGACGCCTACCACGAGGCGCGCGGCCTGCGCTGGCCGGTGGTCGACGGCAAGGAGACGCTGTGGCGCTTCCGCGAGGGCGCCGACCCCTATGTCAAGGCCGGCACCGGCTTCCAGTTCTACGGCAACAAGGACGGCAAGGCCAACATCTTCGCGCTGCCCTACGAGCCGCCGCCCGAAGTGCCGGACCAGGACTTCCCGTTCTGGCTCGTCACCGGCCGCGTGCTCGAGCACTGGCATTCGGGCTCGATGACGCGGCGCGTGCCCGAGCTCTACCGCGCGGTGCCGAACGCGGTGTGCTTCATGCACCCGGACGACGCCGAGGCGCTCGGCGTGCGCCGCGGCGTGCAGATCAAGCTCGTGTCGCGCCGCGGCGAGATGCTGACGCGGGTGGAGACGCGCGGCCGCAACAAGCCGCCGCGCGGGCTGGTGTTCGTACCCTGGTTCGACGCCAGTCAGCTGATCAACAAGTGCACGCTCGACGCCACCTGTCCGATCTCGAAGCAGACCGACTTCAAGAAGTGCGCGGTGAAGATCCTCAAAGCTTAGGAGAGCGGCCATGAGAGCGGCGATCAAAGCCTACCCGTTCGCCTGTGCGCTGGCCCTGCTGGCGGGCCAGCCCGCGCTGGCCGCGGAGTTCGTGGACGGGCTGCGCGGCAATGCCGCGGTGCTCGACGAGCCGCGCCCGCCCGATCTGCCCAAGGTCGAGGACACCGACGTGCGCCGCATGCGCAACTACGCGATGCAGCCGCCGACGATTCCGCACCGGATCGACGGCTACCAGGTCGATCTCAACACCAACAAGTGCATGTCCTGCCACCGCCGCGGCCGCACCGAGGACAGCCGCGCGCCGATGGTCAGCGTCACCCACTACATGGACCGCGACGGCAACTTCCTCGCCGAGATCAGCCCGCGGCGCTACTTCTGCGAGCAGTGCCACGTGCCGCAGTACGACATCAAGCCGCTGGTGGGCAACAAGTTCGAGGACATCGAGCAGATCCTGGAGCGCAACCGCGGGCAGGGTGCGACCGGCCGCTAGGAGGGGACCAGCGTGAAGTTCCTCAAGAGATGGCTGGCGGTGCTGCGCGCGCCCAGCCGGCACTACAGCCTCGCGTTCCTGACCGTCGGCGGCTTCCTGTGCGGCATCCTGTTCTGGGGTGGCTTCAACACCGCGCTCGAACTCACCAACCGCGAGCCCTTCTGCATCGGCTGCCACGAGATGCGCGACAACGTCTTCGAGGAGCTGCGCAGCACGATCCACTACACCAACCGCAGCGGCGTGCGCGCGACCTGTCCCGACTGCCACGTGCCGCACGAGTGGACGCACAAGATCGCGCGCAAGATGCAGGCCTCGAAGGAGGTCTGGGGCAAGGTCTTCGGCACCATCAGTACGCGCGAGAAATTCCTCGACAAGCGCCTCGAGCTCGCCTCGCACGAATGGGCGCGGTTGAAGGCCAACGATTCGCTCGAATGCCGAAACTGCCACGGCTTCCGCTCGATGGACTTCACCCGCCAGAGCCCGCGCGCGGCGCAGGCGCACTCGACCAAGCTCGCCGCCGGCGAGCGCACCTGCATCGACTGCCACAAGGGCATCGCCCACCGCCTGCCCGACATGTCCGGCGTGCCGGGCTGGTAGCGGCGCGGCCGGGTGCCGGCCGGCGCGGCTGTCCGCCCGGCACCCGGCTGCGCGGTCCTTGCTTGCCTGGTGCTCTTCGCCCGGCCCGCCACGGCAGCGCGGCGGCCGGCTAGAATCCGCGGCCCACCCCCTGGACACGACGATGGAAGAGCGCCTCGAAACCCTCGAAACGAAGATGATGTCCGCCGAGGATCAGCTCGACGAACTCAACCGCACCGTGTGGCGCCAGCAGCAGGAGCTCGACCTGCTGCGCGAGCACGTGCGTCAGCTCGCGCAGCAACTGAAGACGATCCAGCCCGGCGGGCCGAGCCGGCCGGAGGACGAGATCCCGCCGCATTGGTGAGGGTGGGGCGCACGGGTGGACGGCGCCGGCCTGCCGCGTGGGGGAGCATCGGCTGCCGGCGAGCGCGCGGCATCAGTCTTCGTCGAGCGCCGCGAAGCCCGCCGCGAGGTGCTCGATCAGCGCCCGCACCGCGGGCAGCAGGCCGCGCCGCGACGGGTAGATGAGGTGGATGATCTCGCGTCGCGGCGCCCAGCCGGGCAGCAGCTTCACCAGCGCGCGCGCGATGAACTGCTCGCACACCATCAGCGTCGGCAGCTGCACGAGGCCGACGCCGGCCATCGCGGCGCGCCGCAGCGCGACCATGTCGCTGGTGACCAGGCGCGGGCGGTGACGGACCGCCGCCTCGGCGCCGTCGGGGCCGTACAGGGTCCACAGGTGCTCATCCTGCGGTGGGCCGAGCGCCAGGCTCGGATAGCCGGCGAGATCGGCCGGGCCCGCGGGCTCGCCGTGGCGGGCGAGCAGCTCGGGGCTGGCGACCAGGCACTGGCTGCGATCGGACAACACGCGCAACACCAGCTCGCTGTCGGGCAGCGGCGGCGGGCGCATGCGGATCGCCAGGTCGAAGCCTTCGTTCAGCGGCGCCACTGCGCGGTTGGTCGCCTCCAGATGAACGCTGACCTCCGGATGACGGGCCATGAACTCGGCCAGCATCCGGCCGACGTGGGCATGGAGCAGCGCGACCGGACAGCTCAGGCGGACGATGCCGCGCGGTTCGGCCCGGCTGCGCTCGATCGCCTCCTGCGCGGCCTCGGCTTCCACCAGCATCGCCCGGCAATGCTCGTAATAGGTCTGGCCGAGGTCGGTGACGCAGAAATGACGCGTCGAACGCTGGATCAGGCGCACGCCGAGCCGCTCCTCGAGCAGCGCGATCCGGCGGCTGAGCTTGGACTTCGGGATGCCCAGGGCGCGGCCGGCGGCGGCGAAGCCACCGTGCTCGACGACGCGGACGTAGTAGTGGAGGTCGTTCAGGTCCTGCATGGGCGGCCTTGTCCTATAAATAGAACGCTGCGTGCGAATTTTGCCGTCTTCCGGCACGAATGGGGTGTTTTCTATAGTGGCAGCCGGGCACAACGAACCCGCTCAGCGAGGAGACGGTCATGAAACGAGTCCAAGGCGTCTATAGCGCACCGCGCCCCCATTGGGTCGGCGACGGCTTTCCGGTGCGCTCGCTGTTCAGCTACGACAGTCACGGCAAGCAGCTCAGCCCCTTCTTGCTGCTCGATTACGCCGGTCCGGCGCACTTCGATCCCACCGAGCGGCGACGCGGTGTCGGCAGCCATCCGCACCGGGGCTTCGAGACCGTGACCATCGTCTATCAGGGCGAGGTCGCACACCGCGACTCGACCGGTGAGGGCGGCACGATCGGCCCCGGCGACGTGCAGTGGATGACCGCCGGCGCCGGCATCCTGCACGAGGAGTTCCACGGCGAGGGCTTCGCACGCGCCGGCGGCGAGCTCGAAATGGTGCAGCTGTGGGTGAACCTGCCCGCGCGGGCGAAGATGACGCCGCCGGCTTATCAGGCGATTGCGGCCGCCGCCATCCCGACGGTGAACCTGCCCGGACGTGCCGGCACGGCGCGCATCATCGCCGGCGAGTTCGCCGGGCGGCGCGGTCCCGCGCACACTCATACGCCGATGCAGGTCTGGGATCTGCACCTGAACCGCGGCGGCACGGTCGAGCTGGCGCTCGCCGAGGGCTGGACCGCCGCGCTGGTCGTGCTGCACGGCACGGTCCTGGTCAATGCCGACGTCGTCGCCCGCGAGGCGCAGATCGTCGTCCTCGAGCGGGCCGGCAGTGCGGTGACGATCGAGGCGAACAACGACGCACTCGTGCTGCTGCTGAGCGGCGAGCCGATCGACGAGCCGATCGTCGGCTACGGTCCTTTCGTCATGAACAGCGCTGCGGAGATCGAGCAGGCGATGGAGGACTTCAAGGATGGCCGCTTCGGCCAGCTTTCCGCCCCCGCCTGAGTCCGCCGGCCGTTAGAGGGCGCGGGGCGGATTGCGCCGCCGCGCGCCGATGATCCGGTACCCAGCTTGGGCTGGTTGCCGCGAGGTGGCGGTTCGCTCCGCGCCCTTGGGCGCGGAGCGGGCCTGCCCTGTTTCCCCACGGAGAAGAAGGAGCAAGATCATGACCCAAGCCTATGTGCGCCTCGACAAGAACAACGCGGCGGTGCTGCTGGTCGATCACCAGGCCGGCCTGCTGTCGCTGGTGCGCGACATCGAGCCGGACAAGTTCAAGAACAACGTGCTCGCGCTGGCCGATTCGGCCAAGTATTTCGGCCTGCCGACCATCCTGACGACGAGCTTCGAAGACGGCCCCAACGGCCCGCTCGTGCCCGAGCTGAAGGAGATGTTTCCCGAGGCCCCCTACATCGCCCGCCCGGGCCAGATCAACGCCTGGGACAACGAGGACTTCGTCGCCGCGGTGAAGGCCACCGGCAGGAAGCAGCTGATCATCGCCGGCGTCGTCACCGAGGTCTGCGTCGCCTTCCCGGCGCTGTCGGCGATCGAGGCGGGCTTCGACGTCTTCGTCGTCACCGATGCCTCGGGCACCTTCGACACGGTCACCCGCCATTCGGCCTGGGACCGGATGTCGGCCGCCGGCGCCCAGCTGATGACCTGGTTCGGCGTGGCCTGCGAGCTGCACCGCGACTGGCGCAACGACATCGAGGGCCTGGGCGCGCTGTTCTCCAACCACATCCCCGACTATCGCAACCTGATCACCAGCTACACCACGCTGAAGGGCGGCAAGTAAGCCGTCCGCGCGCGGCCCCGCCCGTCGGCGGGGCCGTGCCGGAGCCTGCCGGCAGCCCCGACCACCTACCCCAGGAGCGCAGATGAGCGAGAACGCTGCCAACGATACCGTGACCGGCATCATCGTCCACGAGCCGCGCCCGGAGGCGCATGCGGAATACGAACGCTGGCTGGCCGAGATCCGCGAGGCGTGTCGGCAGTTCCCCGGCTATCTGTCGACCGACGTGATGCGGCCGGTCGACGGTCACGACCGCTATACGACCGTGATCCGCTTCAAGGGCGTCGAGCAGCTCAAGGCCTGGATCGAGTCCGACGTCCGGCGCGAGTTCCTGCAGCGCATTGAACATGCGCTGAAGCAGGGCGACCGCTACGTGATCAAGACCGGCCTCGATTTCTGGTTCGCGCAGCCCACCCCGGCCGCGCCGCCGCCCAAGCGTCACAAGCAGTTCCTGCTGACGCTGTCGGCGATCTTCCCGCTGACGATCGTGGTGCCCTGGCTGCTCGGGCCGCTGCTTGGCGGCGAGGGCGTCGTCGCCTTCGTTGCCGGCAAGTTTCTCGTCGCCGCGCTGATCGTCTACCTGATGGTTTATCTGATCATGCCGCGCTACACCCGCCTGGTGGCGAAGTGGTTGTATCGCTAGCGCGGCTGCAGGTAAGGTAGCCCGCAACCAGTCATTGCGGAGAAGCGCGGCACGTGGATATCGACCTCGAGCAGATCCGGGCCGCCCTCGAACGCGATGCGGTGTGGGTCGTGTTCGTCAATGTCCTGCTGCAGCAACTGGGCCTGCCCGTGCCGGTGCTGCCGACGCTGCTCGTCGCCGGCAGCCTGGCGGCGTCGCCCACCCATGGAGCGATGATGCTTGCCGCGGCGGCGGTGGCCTCGGTGATCGCCGACCTGCTCTGGTATCTCGGCGGGCGGGCCTTCGGCTACCGCGTGCTGGCCGGTCTGTGCCGGCTGTCGATCAATCCGGAGACCTGCGTCACCCAGACCGAAGTGCGCTTCGGGCGCTGGGGGCCGTGGTCGCTGCTGGTCGCCAAGTTCGTGCCTGGCTTCTCCACCGTGGCGCCGCCGATCGCCGGCGCGCTGCGCATGCCGGTGGCGGCCTTTCTCGCCGCAGCCGGCGTTGGCGCGGCGCTGTGGGCGGGCGCCGCGCTGCTCGGCGGCTGGCTGTTGCGCGACGAGCTGCAGCGTGCGCTTGCCGCGATCGCCGACCATGCGGTGCTGCTGCTGGGGGCCGTGCTGGTGGGGCTCGGGACCTGGCTGGGGTGGAAGCTCTGGCGCCGACACCGCTTCGCACGCCTGGCCGCGATTCCGCACATCACCGCCGGAGAGCTGCTCGATGCGCTCGCCTCGGAGCGCCCGCCGCTGGTGCTCGACCTGCGTGGCGCGGCGATGATCGCCGAGTCCGGGCCGTTCGCGCCCGCCGTGGCGGCGAGCCTGGACACGCTGCTGGAAACGGTGGGCGACTGGCCGCGCGACGGCGCGATCGTGACCTTCTGCGCCTGCCCGCAGGATGCGACCGCGGTGCGGGCCGCGGACGTGCTGCGCAAGGCCGGCTACCGGGCGGTCCGCCCGCTGCGCGGCGGCCATCGGGCGCTGTGCGAGGCGCTGCAGCCGGGCAGGGTCGGGCGGACGGAGGTCGTGGCGCCCTGAGCGGACGATGCGGCGGCGATGGCGGGCGTCGTGCCGCGTCAGATCAGCGCGCCGGTGAGCCGCGCCAGCACATCGCCCCAGACGCTGGTCAGCACCACCAGTGCGGGCATGCCGTAGCAGAAGGCGTACATCAGGCGGCGGATGCGCGGCGTCGCGCTGCCGAGCTCGAGGAAGTGCTCGCCCACCAGGCGCAGCTTGAGCGCCATCACCAGGGCGACGACGGCCGTCACGCCGAGACCGACGCCGTCGGCGCCGCCGAGCGCGGCGCCGGTCACGCTCAGCAGCACCAGCACGAGCCAGGCGAGATCGAGCTTGCGGGTTGCAGTCATGGGGCAGGCCTCCGTCAGCGCAGCACGTAGAAGAGCGGGAAGATCATCAGCCAGATGATGTCGGTGGTGTGCCAGTAGCAGGCGAAGGCCTCCAGCCCGACATGGTCCTCGGCCGAGTACGAGCCGGTGGCGGTGCGCAGCATCACCCAGATCAGGCCGAGCAGCCCCCAGAAGACGTGGATCAGGTGGTTGAAGGTCAGGTAGTAATAGGTGACGACGAAGATGCCGGCGTCGCCATCGAGGCCGTGGGCCAGGTTCCAGCGCACTTCGAACAGCTTCACCAGCGGGTAGCCGAGGCCGAAGACGAAGGTCGCGACCAGCCAGCGCAGGCAGGCCGCCTGCCGTGCCGCGCGCATCGCATGCAGCGCGCGCGCCGCGCACCAGCCGCTGGTGAGCAGCATCAGCGTGTAGGCCGTGCCCGCCAGCAGCGACAGCTGCGCCGGTCCGGCGCGGAACACCTCGGGATGGTGGGCGCGGGCGACGAAGTACACCGCGAACATCAGCGCGAATTCGGTGACTTCGCAGAAGATGCCCACCCACATCGCCTTGTTGCCGGGGATGCGGCCGGCGGTGGGGGCGGGGGCAGGCGTCGGGGCTGGCAGCGGGCCAGGCGCGGTGGCGGAAAGGTTCAAGATCGGGCTCCTGCCGGTACGGGCCGGCGGACGGTGACAGCGGGCATGAAGGCGATTGTCCGCTTGTCGGGCAGTGCGCGACAGTCACAGTAGGCCGCGAAAGTGGCCGGAGCAGTTTGCCGTCGCTCGCCGTGGGTCGATGCATCGACTGCCGGGCGAATGAGGCGCCGCGGTACGGGAGGCGCTGCCCCGCTGCGGACGGAGTGGCTGGCGTGTAGAAGAAAACGGTCTAAGAATATGAGGTCTATATGCTTAATTGAACGATTCCCGCGCTCTATCCTCTGCCTCGACCATTTTCAAGGGAAGCCGACACTTCCCGTCCATGCCGCAGGGGGGCGCAGATGACGGACTTGCTTGTTGCAGTGCTGGCGACGATCACGCTGATTGCCGTCGCCTGCCTGGTCGGCAGGAAGCGCCAGGCGCAAGGCCGGGCGCAGGCCTTCGAGGCGCCCGAAACCGTCCGCCGGCTGTACCTCAGAAAGGATGCCGAGACCGGAGCGTACTGGCTCCATGCCGAGATGAAGAACGGCCGCAAGTTCTGCATCGCGCCGCCCTGGGAGCTGAGGGACATGCTGGCTCGACTGGAGCCGGTCGGTCTGCGCCTGTCGGTGGAGGAGCGGGCGGAACTGGCCCGTGCCAGCGTGCCGGCGGCCGGCGCGAGTGCGGCGGTCGGTGCCCGCAGCGCGACCGCGCTGCGCTGAGGCCCCGCGCCCGCGGGCTCAGGCCGCGGACGCCTTCGGGAAAAAGCTCACCTTCTGTGCCAGCACCGCATCGCCCATCCGGGCGACATGCGGCTTCAGCGCGCCGACGACGTGCATCTCGCAGCGCTTGCAGTCGAAGCGCAGCGTCAGCGTCTCGTCGCCGTTCACCAGTTGCATCGGGTCGGGGCGGATGCCCTTCACTTCCTTCGGGCACAGGTTGAAGCTGTAGCGCAGGCAGTGCTTGGTGATCATCAGCGACACGTCGTCGCGCTCAGTGTTGGCCTCGAAGGCGGCGTCGATCAGCTGCACGCCGTGCCTGGCATAGAAGGCGCGCGCCCGGTCGTTGAGCACGTTGGCGAGATAGCTCAGCGCGTCCTGCGGGTAGGGCACCGGCGGCTCGACCGCGGCCGCGCGCGGCGGGCGCGCGTGGGCGGCCAGGCGCGCTGCTTCCAGGCGCTCGACCGCCTCGCGGCGCAGGGCGTTGAGCCGGGCGGCGGGCAGGAAGGGCGCAGGCGCGACGTCCAGCACGATGTCGCCGGCGCTGAAGATCGTGTTGCCGAGCTTGCCGAGGTGCTCGCGGATCGTCGCCAGTGCACGTTCGGCCTGCTGCGCCGGTTCGAAGGCACCGTCGAGCGTCGTCGTCACCGTCACCCCGTCCTCGTCGCTCAGCGTCAGCGCGTAGCCGCTCCCGCTGGCGAAAAAGCGCGCATCGACGCGGATGCGGCGCTCGGCGGACTTCTTCTCCAGCGCGCGCTCGAATTCATGGTCGTGGTTGCGGAATAGCGAGGTGCCGGGCACGAGTTCGGTCGGCAGCGGCTCGGACGCAAAGATGCGGTCGATGCCTTCGCCGCCGGCGTCGGGCTCGGCGCGGTTGACGCGCAGGCCGGTGAGTTCGCCCTTCGGGTCGTACCAGGTGAGGCCGTCGGCATTGTGGATCGGTGCGGCGCGCTCGACGTCGAAGAACCTGCGCCCCTTGCTGTCGATCTTCGTCACGCGGCCGATCGGTTCGCCGACGAACTTGGGCGACTCGAAGGCCTCGATGCCGTGCTGGCGCGCGTTGGCGAAGTAGTCGGTGTAGCCGCGGTTGAAGGTCTTGTCGGCCTGCGGCGTGAACAGGAAGGTGGTCCGCCCGCTCGAGGCGCGGCGGTACACCGGGCCCTCGGCCGCCGGATGCTCGAGGATGTCGTCGAGCAGCGTGCGGTAGTGCGCGGTGATGTTCTTGACGTAGGCGAGGTCCTTGTAGCGGCCCTCGATCTTGAACGAGCTCACGCCGGCGGCGGCCAGCGCGCGCAGGTTGGCGCTCTGGTTGTTGTCCTTCATCGACAGCATGTGCTGGTTGCTGGCGATGGTGTGGCCGTCCTTGTCCCTGAGCTCGTAGGGCAGGCGGCAGGCCTGCGAGCATTCGCCGCGGTTGGCGCTGCGCCCGGTGTGGGCGTGGCTGATGTAGCACTGGCCGGAGAAGGCCACGCACAGCGCGCCATGGACGAAGTATTCGAGCTGGCAGGTGGTCGCGTCGGCGATCTGGCGCACCTGCTTCAGGCTCAACTCGCGGGCAAGCACGATCTGCGAGAAACCGACGTCCTGCAGGAAGCGCGCCTTGGAGGCGTCGCGGATGTCGGTCTGGGTGCTGGCGTGGAGCTGGATCGGCGGCAGATCGAGCTCGAGCAGGCCCATGTCCTGCACGATCAGGGCGTCGACGCCGGCATCGTACAGTTGCCAGATCAGCGTGCGCGCCGGCTCGAGCTCGTGGTCGAAGAGGATGGTGTTGGTGGCGACGAACACCTTCGCGTGGTAGCGATGGGCGTGCGCCGCCAGGCGGGCGATGTCGTCGACCGAGTTGTCCGCTGCCGAGCGCGCGCCGAAGGCCGGGCCGCCGATATAGACCGCGTCGGCGCCGTGGTTGACGGCTTCGATGCCGAAGTCGGCGGTCCTGGCCGGGGCGAGAAGTTCGAGGGTGTGGCGGGAGGGGGGCATGGGAGGAGGGCTCATCGGCCAGGAAACGGGCGCAAGCGCTTGATCGGAAAGGGCGCAATGATAGCGCGTCGGCCGCCTTTCTCAACGCGTCGCGGCGGTGCTCCGCGCCTGGTCAGAAGTGCTCGTCGCGCTTGCGCAGGGCGAAGGGCAGCAGCGCGAGCAGGCCCACGGCGTCGGCCAGCCAGTCCCACGGATCGCCGACGCGCTCGCCGGTGAAGGCCTGCGCCACCTCCATGACGCCACCGTAGGCCAGCAGGCCGAGCGCGATCGCGCCGGTCCGGCCGGGCCAGGCCACGAGCCCGAACAGGGCGAGGCCGGCGAACAGCGCGGCGTGCTCGACCTTGTCCTGCCACGGCACGAGCTGTGCGATGTCCGGGGCCGGCATCAGCGCAAGCCAGAACACCGCGAGCAGGACGAGGATGTAGGCGAAACGGACGAGGAAGCGAACGGAAGCGGGCATGCGAAGTCCTAACGCGAGATTGAAATTCTGGACGATGTTGGCACGTCCGGGCTTGCGCAGGTTCCCGGCATGCCGCAATGGGAGAGCAAAAATGCACCCGATCCGCCCCCTGTTCCTTGCGCTCCTGCTCGCAACCGGCGCGGCAGCTGCCCCTGGCGCCGTTGCCGCGGCCGACGTCGTCGTGCGCACCGAAAGCGGGCCGGTGAAGGTGACCGAGGTCGCGCGCGGCCTGGACACGCCGTGGTCGCTCGCCTTCCTGCCCGACGGCCGCATGCTGGTGACCGAGCGCCCGGGGCGGATGCGCATCATCGCCGCCGACGGCAGCCTGTCGGCCCCGATCGCGGGCGTGCCGGCGGTGCATGCGCGCGGCCAGGGCGGCCTGCTCGACGTCGTGCTCAGCCCGAAGTTCGCCACCGACCGCACGCTGTTCTTCTCCTACGCCGAGCCCACCGCTGCCGGCGCGCGCACCGCGGTGGCGCGCGCGCGGCTCGATGCCGCGGCGCTGCGGCTCGAGGACGTGCGGGTGATCTTCGCCCAGAACGAGGATCCGCCAGGCAACCACCACTGGGGTTCGCGCCTGGTGTTCGACGCCGCCGGCAACCTCTTCGTCACCCTCGGCGATCGCTCGCATTCGCGCGACCGCGCCCAGGTGCCGGGCAGCCACCTGGGCAAGATCGTGCGCATCCGCCCGGACGGTAGCGTGCCGCCAGACAATCCCTTCCTGAACAAGGGCGGCATGCTGCCGCAGCTGTGGTCCCTCGGCCACCGCAACGTGCAGGGGGCGGCACTGCACCCGCAGACGGGCGAGTTGTGGGCGCACGAGCACGGCCCGCAGGGCGGCGATGAGGTGAACCGCGTGCTGCCCGGGCGCAACTACGGCTGGCCGGTGATCACCTACGGCCGCGAGTACGTCGTCGGCACGAAGATCGGCGAAGGCACCGAGCGCGCCGACATCGAGCCCCCGGTGCTGCAGTGGACGCCGTCGATCGCACCCTCGGGCATGGCCTTCTACACCGGCGATGCCTTCCCGCAGTGGAAGGGCAATCTCTTTGTCGGCGCGCTGAAGTACCAGCTGCTTGCCCGCCTGGTGCTCGACGGCGACAAGGTCGTGCATGAGGAGCGCCTGCTCACCGAGCTTGGCCGGCGCATCCGCGACGTGCGCCAGGGGCCGGATGGCAGGCTGTGGCTGCTGGACGAGAGCGAGGGCCGCATCCTGCGCCTGGACCCGTCCTGAGCCGGGCTCGATTCGGCCTGACCTTCGCCGCGCGCCCTGCCATCGGGCGCCCGCCGGCAGCTGCGGGCAGGCGATGGCGTGCCGCGCCGTCGCCTTCAGCCGGTCTGCTTGATCGCCAGCACCGCCTGGTTGCGCAGCGTGCGCAGCAGCGCGAGTTCCTGTTCGCCGATGTTGATCTCGCCGGCGTGGTCCTTGTCGGCGTAGATCAGCGCCACGGGCCGGCCCTTGATCGTCAGCGGAAAGAGCACGAAGGTGCGCGAGGGCACCGAGCGCCGGTACCAGTCCGGGATGCGCGGCGCGATCTTCGGCTCGTCGATGTTGCTGATCAGGATGTCCACGCCCTTCGCCGTGGCGACGTTGAAGACGTTGTCCGGCTGCGCGGTGAGGCTGAAGCGCAGCTGCTTCGCGAGCTCGGTGACGTCGGGGCCGAAGCCGAAGCGCCCGGCCATCTCGTTGCTGCGCGCATCGCGGATGCAGAGCAGAACGCGCTTGAAGCCCATCGCCCGGTACATGGTCTCGAGGATGATGCGCAGCACGTCATTGAGCTTGAAGCTCTCCACCAGCGTGTTGCTGATGTCCTGGATGCCGGCGGTCAGCACCGCCTGCACGTCGACCGCCCGCTGGCCCTCGAGCGCGGTTTCGGCGCTGTCGGCCTGTTCCAGCACGGCGCCGGCGGGCAGGCTGTCGGCCGCGGCCGGTTCCGGCACCGCCGCGCCGCCGATGAAATGCGCGAGGTGGCGGCCGATCTTGGTCCGGCCGATGTCGACCTTGATCGTCTGCGCGAAGGCGCGGATCTCGTTCACCGCGCCATGCATCGCCTCGCGCATGTCCTGGCCGCCGAGCGGAATCGCCGCGGCGAAGCGGGCCGCGATCGCCTGCAGCGCCCGGTCGCGCTCGGCCGCGGGCAGCAGCACCGCGTCGCAGTACTCGTTGGCACAGGCCGACAGCGTGCGCAGGCGCTCTTCCGCGCCGGCGGGTTTGCGCACGGCGCCGTCGGGCAGCTTGCGCATGCTCTCGAGGATGATCGCCGGAAAGCCCCAGCTGCGGGCCAGGCCGATGCCGAGCTCCTCGAAGCCGACGCCGAGCACGCGCTGCGCCGCCACCTCTTCGCGGCAGCCGTGCTGCTGCATGGTGCGGCGGATGTCCTCGCTCTCTTCCGGGAAGTAATACTGCGACACGAGGCGGCCGAGGTTGTGGAACACCGAGCAGATGTAGGCCTGCTCGAGTTCGCGCGTGCGCAGCCTGGTGCCGAGGTCGCGCGCGAACAGGCCGGCGAGGCAGGCGCGCAGGAACTCCTCCTTCAGCAGCGAGGCGTTGGCCTTGTTCTGCAGGTGCTCGAACAGCAGCACGGTGATGGCGATGTTGCGCACCGCATCGAAGCCGAGGACGACGATGGCGCGCGACACGGTGCTGATGCGGCCGCCGCCGGCCGGGCGGTAATGCACGGAGTTGACCAGGCGCAGCAGCTTGTTGGTGAGCGAGAAGTCGCGCAGGATCAGCCCGGAGAGGGTGCTGATCGTCTCCGATTCGCTCGAGGCGATGCGGTTGATGGCCACCACCGATTCCGACAGCGCGGGGAAGTCGCCCCGGTGGCGCAGGCGGCGCACGAGGAAATCCACCGCGCCCGAATGCGGCGTGTCGTCCGCCTCGGCCGTGGCCGGCTTGAGCCAGGCGTCCAGCGCGAGGCGGAACTCGCCCGCGTCCTGGAAGCGCGCCGCGGGGTCGAGCGACACCGCGCGCAGCGCGATGGCGGCAAGCGGCTCCTCGATCGGGGCCGCGTCGGCCGGCAGCGTGATCGGCACCGAGGCGGTGCGCTCCATGGTGCGGCGCGCGTCGGCCTCGCGCCCGATGCGCTCGCCGCCGAGCATCTCGAGCAGCATCACGCCGGCGGCGAAGACGTCGTTGCGCGGGCTGATCTCGCGCTTGCGGATGTACTCGGGCGCCATGTAGCCCGGCGTGCCCGAGAGCCCCCTGGCGGCGCCGTTCTCGGCCCCGCCACTGGAGATCTGGCTGGCGATGCCGAAGTCCATCACGCGCGGGTTGCCGTCGGTGTCGAGGAGCACGTTGCTCGGCTTGAGGTCGCGGTGGACGATGCCGTCGGCGTGGGCGGCGGCGAGCGCGGTGAGGATGGCGACGGTCAGCGCCACCGCTTCCGGCGCCGGCAGCGCGCCGCGGCGGCGCATCATCGCCGCCAGGCTCTCGCCCGGCACGTACTCGAACACCAGGTAGAGGTCACCCTCTTCCTCGCCGGCCTCGAACACCGGCACGATGCCCGGGTGGCGCAGGCGACCGACGGTGCGGGCCTCGGCGAGCAGGGCGGCGTTCTGGCGCCGTTCGGCGGCGGCGAAATGCAGCGTCTTCACCGCCACTTCGCGCTCGAGGCGGGGATCCCATGCGAGATACACGACGCTCTGTGCGCCGCGCCCGAGTTCGCGCCTGATTTCGAAGCGTCCGATGCTGCCTGTCATCTGCCGTCGCCCGTTGATGTCTGCCTGCCGGGCAATGCTGGCCCGGGGGCGCGAAGCTATTACAGTTCGCCGGCTGCGTCCACCCGCACCGGCCGGGGCCGTTGCCCGTATCGGGTGAAGGCCCGATTCGTGCAATCATCGCACCCCTGATCAACGACGGAAACGCCCGGATGGAAAGCCCCTTCAAAGGCAGGACCGGTTTGCGCAGGGTCTGGAATGCGCTGCATTACTCGCTCGACGGGCTGCGCGCGGCTTATCGCCACGAAGACGCCTTCCGCCAGGAAACCTGGCTCGCCCTGGTGATGCTGCCACTCGCGCTGTGGCTGGGCAGTTCGGCGCTGGAGCGGGCGCTGATGGCCGCCAGCGTGCTGCTGGTGCTGATCGTCGAACTGGTGAACTCGGCGATCGAGGCGACCGTCGACCGGATCTCGCTGGAGAACCACCGGCTGGCCAAGCGCGCGAAGGACATCGGCAGCGCCGCGGTGCTGCTCGCGCTGCTCAACGTCGCCGTGGTGTGGGGCCTGATGCTGGCCGGGTGATGGAGGACGGTGTCGGCGCGCGGCTGAAACCGGGCCGCCCGTCCCGGGTCGAACAGGCAGCGCCGGCCAGCGCGCGGCGTGCGGGGGCAGGATGCCCGCGTCGGGCTGCAGCGCGCGTGATCGGGCGGATTGCGCCCCGCAGGGGCCGGTCGGCTCAGGCGGCTTTCGGGCCCCAGCTGCGTACCGGGCCGGTGTCGAGGTGGAGGAAGTCCGACTCCGGGTAATAGCCGATGCCGCCGCCGCCAAGCGCCAGCGCGGCGTCGCGCAGGCGGGCGGTGTCGAAGCCGGTCAGGCGGATGTCGATCGCCTTGCCGTCCATGTGCAGGCTGCGCCTGGCGACGCCGCCGCCGCCCGTCTTGCGCAGCATGGCGTTGGTGGCGGGCGAGCGGTAGCCGGAGACGATCTCGAAAGTGCCGCCGCCGCACACCAGGTTGAGCGCGTGGAGGAGGTCGTACAGGCGCGGGTCCATGCGCGCCGCCTCACCGGTGCGGAAATCGCGCAGCAGCCAGTTCATGCGTTCGAGCGCGGGCTGGACATAACCACGCCCGTCACGGTACACCAGCTTCAGGTGTTCGTCGGTGTGGGTGTGGCGGAAGGCGAGGTGGCGGGATTCGGCGGCTTTCGCGGAGGCGAAGGGCAGGGCCAGCGGCAGCGTGGCGAGGCTCTTCAGGAGCAGGCGGCGGCGCGGTGCGGTGTGGTCTGGGGACATCTTCAATATGAATATTCTTCAGCTGGGACAAGCACTTGAAGGCGGCATCCTACCCGATGTCCGGATGAATTTGCGCAAATCTGTTGTAACGATCGCTGCCGTCGTGCTGTGTGTCACGCCGCTCCTGTCCCTGCCGGCGGCGGCCTTCAACGCGGCGCGCGTGGCGCTGCCGGGGCCAGCCGGCGATGGGTTCGGCGACGGGGCGGTGCCCGTTCTCATCGAGCAGCAACTGCGCGATGGCATGCTTGCCGTGGATGAGGCGACTGCGCTCTTCTATCGCGACCGCGCCTACCGCCCGGTATGGACCGGCGGTGAGCGGGTGGGGGCGCTCGTCGCCGCGGTCGAGGCCGCCCGCGACCACGGCCTGCAGCCGGCGGACTTCGGGCTCGACGCGCTGCGGCGCGAAGCCGCCCGGCCTGCCGCCGAGGGTGGCCCGGCGCGGCAGGCCGAGCGCGAGCTGCGGCTGACCGACACGCTGGCGCGGCTCATGCGCCAACTTCGCTACGGCAAGGTGGATCCGCGCACGCTGTACCGGACCTGGAACTTCTCGCCCCCGCCGCCCGCCGATGCGCGCGCACGCACGCTCGCCACGGTGATCGAGGCGCCGTCGCTCGTGGCGGCGGTGGGCGCGCAGGCGCCCGCCGGGGACCTCTATTGGCAACTGCAGGCGGCGCTGCAGCGTTACCGCGCGCTCGATGCACTCGGCGGCTGGCCAGCCGTGCCCACGGGGCCGACGCTGCGTCCCGGCGAGCGCGGCGCGCGCATTCCGGCGCTGCGCGCACGGCTGCAGAGCGAGGGCTGGTTGGTGGGGCCGGCGGGGGGCGCGCCGGACGCCGATCTTTACGACGAGGCGCTCGCCGAGGCCGTGCGCCGCTTCCAGCAACGGCACGGGCTGGATGCCGACGCTGCGGTCGGGCGGCTGACGCTGGCCGCACTGAACACCAGCGCGGCGCAGCGCGTGGCCCAGATGCGGGTGAATCTCGAGCGCCTGCGCTGGCTCGCGCAGGACATGGTGGGCGACCGCCTCGAGGTGGACGTCGCCGCCTACGCGGCCCGCCTGCATCTGGACGGCCGCCTCGCCTGGGCCTCGCGTGCGGTGGTCGGGCGGCCGTCGCGCAAGACGCCTTCGCTGCGCGACAGCGTGCGCCACCTGGTGTTCAACCCGCAATGGGTGGTGCCGCCGACGATCCTGCGCGAGGACGTCATGCCCGCGGTGGCGCGCGACCCCGCCTACCTGGTCGAGCACCGCCTGCGCGTCGTCGACCGCGGCGGACAGACCGTGGACCCGGCCGAAATCGACTGGATGCACCCGAGCCGCAACGGCTTCCCCTACACCCTCGTGCAGGACGCCGGCGCCGAGGGCTCGCTCGGCCGGCTCAAGTTCTCGCTCGGCAACCGCTACTCGATCTACCTGCACGACACCAATGCGCCCGCGCTCTTCGGGCGCCCGGTCCGCGCCTTCAGCTCGGGCTGCGTGCGCCTGGAGAGGCCGCTCGAGCTCGCGCTGCTGCTGCTCGACGACGCCGGACGCTGGAACGCCGAGACGCTGGAGGTCGCGCTGGCGACCGGCAAGACCCGCACGGTGCCGGTGCGCCGGCAAATTCCCACGCTGCTCTACTACGTAACCGCCGGGCTCGACGATGCGGGCGCGCTGCAGCTGCGCGCCGACATCTATGATCACGACGCGCAGGTGCTGGCCGCGCTCGACGCGCCGCAGCGGGCAGGCGCGCGCTGAATGCGGCCGCGCCGGGGCGGGTGAATGCGGGGCGGGCGGCAGCCCACCTGTCACGACGCAGACATCCGCGCGTAACGCGAGCGTCGCCTTCGCCGCCTAAGCTGCGGCGACATGAGATCGATCGACTTCACCACAGAAGAGCTCTGCGACGACCCGCGCCTGCGCATCGCGCTCGTGACCGAAACCTGGCCGCCGGAAGTCAATGGCGTGGCGATGACGCTCAAGCGCATGGTCGACGGCCTCATTGGCCGCGGCCACCGCGTGCAGCTGATCCGGCCGCGCCAGACTGCGGCCGACATCGCCGCGCGCGGCGACACCCTGGAGGAGCTGCTCTCGTCGGGCTGGCGGCTGCCGCGCTACGACGGCCTCAAGCTCGGCCTGCCGGCGCGCGCGAAGCTGGTGCGCGCCTGGACACGGCAGCGGCCCGACCTCGTCCATGTCGCCACCGAGGGCCCGCTCGGGTGGACGGCGGTGTCGGCGGCGGCCAAGCTGCGCCTGCCGGTGACCTCGGACTTCCACACCAACTTCGACCACTACAGCGCGTACTACGGCATCGGCTGGCTGCGCCAGCCGGTGGCCGCCTATCTGCGCCGCTTCCACAACCGCACCGCCGCCACCTTCGTGCCCACCACCGCGCTGGCGCGCAAGCTTTCGGCCCAGGGCTACGACCGGGTCGAGGTGATCGCGCGCGGCGTCGACACCGCGCTCTATTCGCCCGCTCGGCGCAGCGAGGCGCTGCGGCGCAACTGGGGCGTGGCGCCGGGCGAGCTGGTGGTGATCAGCGTTGGCCGCCTGGCGCCGGAGAAGAACCTCGGCCTCGCGCTGCGCGCTTTTGCCGCGATCCGCGCCCACCGCCCCGACGCGCGCATGGTCCTCGTCGGCGACGGGCCGCTGCGCGAGGCGATCGCGCGCGAGCACCCGCAGGTCGTGCTCGCCGGCATGCGCCACGGCGAGGACCTGGCGGCGCATTACGCCTCCGCCGACCTCTTCCTGTTCCCGAGCCTGACCGAGACCTTCGGCAACGTCACCCTGGAGGCGATGGCGAGCGGTCTGTGCTCGGTGGCCTACGACTACGCGGCCGCGGCCGAGGCGATCCGCGACCTCGACAACGGCGTGCTCGCGGCGCGTGGCGACGAGGTCGGCTTCATCGGCCGCACGGTGCAGCTGGCCTGCGCCAATGCACTGCGCGCGGAGCTCGGCCTGCGCGCGCGGCGCACGGCACAGGCGATCGACTGGGAACGGGTGAACGACCAGTTCGCCGCCGCCCTCGTGCGCACCTGGCGCGGTGGTGCGGCGGCGCCGGCGGGGACGTCGCCGGTGCCGCCGCAGGCGGGGGAACGCTGATGCAGGCGGTGCGCGCGATCTTCATCTCCGACGTCCATCTCGGTACCCGCGCCTGCCAGGCCGAGCGCCTGCTCGCTTTCCTGAAGGCGCACGAATCCGAGTATCTCTACCTGCTCGGCGACATCGTCGACTTCTGGGCCATGAGCCGCAGCATCCAGTGGGCGCCGGCGCACAACACCGTGGTGCAGAAGGTGCTGCGCCGCGCCCGCCACGGCGACAAGGTGTTCTTCATTCCCGGCAACCACGACGAGGCCCTGCGCGAGTATGCCGGTATCGCCTTCGGCGACATCCGGGTCGAGAGCGAGTGGGTGCACGAGACCCTCGACGGCCGCCGCTACTGGCTCATCCACGGCGACGAGTACGACCAGGTCACGCGCCACCACCGCTGGGTCGCGGTGCTCGGCGACGTCGCCTACAACGCGCTGGTGCGCCTGAATCACCTGCTCTCCCGCCTGCGCCGCGTGCTGCGCCGGCCGGGCTACTGGTCGCTCGCCGGCTACGCGAAGCACAAGGTGAAGAAGGCGGTCAGCTTCATCTTCGACTTCGAGGACGCGGTCGCCCGCGCCGCCCACCAGCGCGGCGTCGATGGCGTGATCTGCGGTCACATCCATTCGGCCTCGGATCGCCGCATCGGCGACGTGCGCTACCTGAACTGCGGCGACTGGGTCGATAGCTGCAGCGCCATCGTCGAGCACTACGACGGCCGCCTCGAAGTGGTGCACTGGGGCGCGCCGGACGGGGCGCAGGTGCAGCCGGCGGGCGCGGCGCCGGCGGCGGCGCGGCCGCCATCGTCCGCGCCGGAGCCGGAGCGGGTGTATCTCGCCCCCGACGTCTGAGCGAGCGGCCTCGCCTCTGGACGAATGGCTTCGCAGCAGCCCGACACGCTCGGGATGCCGCGCCGGCGACCACCGGCCGCGGCGGGGCCAGGTGCGCGCGCCGTCCGGCGCCGGATTGAGCCTTCCGCGCGATCACTGAGAGCTCACGCGCGTGCGGCGCACGTGGTGCTCGCGGACGTGGGCATCAGGCGGCACCAGAGCGCTCACGCGCGTGCGGCACACGCGCCTGCGCGCTGAGGGCTCAGCGCCGCGCGGGCTCGTCCTCTTCGCGCATCAGCGCGACGGCGAGGCGGATGCCGATGTAGGCGTTGGCGAGGGCAAAGCCGGCGACGACGACGGCGACCAGCGGCAGCAGCTCGTAGCTGCGCAACACCCACGCCAGCACCGACGACAGCAGGTTGAGCACGATCATCAGCCAGAAGCGCGGGTCGCGCGGCCGGTAGAGGCGGGACAGTTTCATCGTCGGGGCGAGGCGGCGCGGTGGCCGGGCGGGAAGGAGAGGGCCGCATCATAGCGCCGGGCGGCGGGAAGGCTGGCGATTTTGACGAAGATCAAATGATAACAATTCGCATTAGCGATAGTATCATCTCATCCAGACCTTCCGCCCCGGGCAAGCCAGCGCCTGCAAGCCAGCCCACGACCCCATGATGGAGTCCCGCATGTCGCTTTGCCTGCGTCCGCTGGCCCTGGCCTGCCTCGGCCTGACCGTGTTTCCCGCCATCCCTGCTGCCGGTGCCGAGACCCTGCTCGACACCCAGCTCGTCACCGCCAAGGGCTATGCCGCCGACGACCTGGAAACGGCCGCCGCCACGCTGTCGCTGTCGCGCGACGAGCTCCTGCGCCGCGGCGCGAACAACCCCGGCGAGGCGCTGCGCGGCGAGCCCGGCATCGCCGTGGCGAGCGACGGCGCCCAGGGCCAGAACCCGGTGATCCGCGGCCTGAAGAAGGAGAGCGTGGTGCTGCTGGTCGATGGCATGCGCTTCAACTCGGCCCAGCCGGCCGGGGCGATCGCCTCCTTCATGTCGCTCGGCCTCGCCGAGCGGCTGGAGGTGGTGCGCGGGCCGGCCTCGGTGCTCTACGGCACGGGGGCGCTGGGCGGCGCGGTCAATGTGCTGCTGCCCCAGGCGCGTTTCGAAGCCGGGGTGCAGGGGCGTGCCGCGGCGCAGTTCGACAGCGCCAGCGAAGGCGTGCGCGGCACGGCGGTGGTGAACGCCTCCGGCGGCGACCACGCGCTGATGGTGGGCGCCTCGGTCGCGCGCATCGGCGATTACCGCGAACCCGACGGCGAGGTCGATAACACCGGCTACGACGCCGACAGCTACATCGGCCAGTACCGCTTCCGCATCGATTCGGCGAACGAGTTGCGGGTGTCGCTGCAGCAGCACACGGACGAGGACGTGTGGTATCCGGGCTCGACCCGGCCGCATCCGAGCCCGGCGATCAGCGAGACCACGGTGCACTCGCCCTGGCAGCAGCGCACGCTCGCCGAGGCGGGCTACAGCCACAAGGGCTCGGGCGCGGCGCCGGTGAATCTCGACCTGCGCGTCTACCGCCAGGAGATGGAGCGCCAGATCTTCGCCCGCGCCTACAACCCGGCCGGCAACGATATCGGCGACATCGCGCGCACCCGGGTCGGCTTCGTCACCGACGGCGTGGACGCACGCGCCGACTGGCTCGCGCATCCGCAGCACCTCCTCTCGGCGGGCGTGAACGCCTGGCGCATGGAGGCCTCGCCCGAGCGCCTGCTGCGCAATCCGCCGCCCAACCCGGCCGCGCCCTACGTGCGCAACGACCCCTTCAGCGACGGGAAGATCGACGCGCTGGGCGTCTATCTGCAGGACGACATGCGCTTCGGCAAGCTCGGCGTGCTCGCCGGCCTGCGCCACGACACGGTGTCCGGCGAGGCCGATGCGGTGGGCAATCCGCCCGTCACCACCGGGCTGTCGCGCACCGACCGCATGTGGTCCGGGTCGCTCGCGGCGATCTACGAGGTGGCGCCGCTGCTGCGCCCCTACGTGAACCTGTCGCGCGGCGTGCGCGCCGGCGAGATGCGCGAGCGCTTCGAGGCCTCGCCGCGCGGCGACGGCTACTTCTACGTGGGCAACCCGCAGATCGAGCCGGAAACCGCCACCCAGGTCGAACTCGGCCTGAAGGGCGCCACCAGCGACTTCGACTACCGCCTCGCCGCCTATCGCACGCGCATCGACGACTACATCACCGGGCTGGACATCTCCGGCACGCCGCAAGCGGTGGCGGCCTGCGGTGCGTCCAACGCTGCGGCCTGCAAGCGCACGGTGAACCTCGGCCGGGTGACGCTTACCGGCCTCGAAGCGCAGGGGCGCTGGCAGTTCGCGCGCGGCCAGTGGGCCAGCGCCGGCCTGTCCGTGGTGCGCGGCGACAACGAGGATCTGGACGAGCCGCTCTTCCAGATGCCGGCCGACGAGCTCTCGCTGGGCTGGGAGGGCAGGGTGGCCGCGGGCTGGACCGCTGACGCCACCCTGCGCCTGGTGCGCAGGCAGGATCGCGTCGCCACCGTGTTCGCCCGCGGCACCGAGGACGAGACGCCGGGCTTCGCCACCGCCGACTTCGGCCTCACCTGGCAGGGCAAGCAGCAGCGCGTGCGCGTGGGGCTGAAGAACGCCTTCGACCGCCGCTACCACGAGCATCTCGCCGAAGGCGTGTCGGGCGACGAGATCAAGGCGCCCGGCCGCAGCCTCGTGCTGGCCTGGCAGGGTGAGTTCCGATGAGTGCCCACCGCAGCCCCGGCCGCGGCGTGCGACATGCGGCATCCCCCCGGCCTGCTGGCGCGCGGACGATCGCGGCCCTGCCGGGATGGACGCGCATGCTGCTGCACGCCTGCGTCGTCCTCGCCTTCCTCGCCGTCACCGGCGCGGCGCAGGCGCAGAAGCTGCCGAAGCTGGTGCTCGCCGGGCCCTCGGCGGCGGTGTCGAACGCGCTGATCCACATGGTCGACTCCGGCGCCCTCAATGACCTCGCCGAGGTGGTCGAGTTCGTGCCCTGGCGCGACCCCGACCAGCTGCGCGTGATGGCGCTCGACGGTCGCGCCGACGTGCTGGCGATGCCCACCAACGTCGCCGCCAACCTGTACAACCGCGGCGCGAAGCTGCAG
>JANJTU010000152.1 GCA_024710965.1 Thauera sp.
CCGCAGCTGCAGCAGTCGATCAAGCTGCTGCAGCTGTCCACGCTGGAGCTGAACCAGGAGCTGGAACGCTTCCTCCTCGAAAACCCCATGCTCGAACGCGAGGACGGCGACGGCAGCGATTTCGCCCCGCCGCCCGCCAACGCTAGCACCGCCGCCACCGAGCGCGAACACGAAGCGGCCACCCCCGACAGCGAGGCGCGCAGCGAGGCGGCAACCGGCGGCAACGACGACGAGGGCATCGACTGGTCCAACGTCGGCAGCGGCACGCCGAGCAACCGCGACGACGACGACGACGTCGACTACCAGGAATTCCAGGCCGCCGGCGTGTCCCTGCGCGAGCACCTCGACCAGCAGGTGGCCCTGTCGCCGCTCTCCGACCGCGACCGCGCCCTGGTGCGCTTCATCATCGAGGCGCTCGACGACGACGGCTACCTGCATCAGCCGCTGGAGGAACTGCTCGAGCTGCTGCCCGCCGAATTCGAGGTCGACCTCGACGAGCTGGCGATCGCGCTGCACCACGTCCAGCACCTCGAGCCGGCCGGCATCGGCGCCCGCAGCCCGCAGGAATGCCTGTCGCTGCAGCTGCGCGCGATGCCCGCCAGCCCCACGCAGCGCCTGGCACTGGAGATCGTCGGCAAGCACCTCGAACTGCTCGCCGAGCGCAACTTCGCCAAGCTGAAGAAGCTCACCGGCTGCGACGACGACGGCCTGCGCGCCGCCCACGCCCTGATCTGCAGCCTCGACCCGCACCCCGGCTCGCGCCACTCGGCCGAGGAAACGCGCTACGTCCTGCCCGACGTGGTCGTGCGCAAGGTGCGCAACCGGTGGACGGTGAGCCTGAACGCCGAAGCGATGCCGCGCCTGCGCATCAACCGCCTCTATGCCAGCCTGCTGCAGCAGAACCGCGGCCAGGGCGGCGGCCTCACCGGCCAGCTGCAGGAGGCGCGCTGGCTGATCAAGAACGTGCAGCAGCGCTTCGACACCATCCTGCGCGTCTCCCAGGCCATCGTTGACCAGCAGCGGCAGTTCTTCGATCATGGGGAGGTGGCAATGCGGCCGCTCACCCTCCGGGAGATCGCAGACCAGCTCGAGCTGCACGAATCCACCGTATCGCGGGTCACCACGCAGAAGTACATGGCGACCCCACGCGGCGTGTTCGAACTCAAGTATTTCTTCGGCAGTCACGTCGCCACCGACACCGGTGGAGCGGCGTCCTCCACGGCGATTCGCGCGCTGATTCGCCAGCTGGTCGACGCCGAAGACGGGAAGAAACCCCTGTCCGACGCGAAGATTGCGGAAGTTTTGGGCCAGCAGGGTATCGTGGTGGCACGGCGCACGATCGCCAAGTATCGCGAGTCACTCAATATCCCGCCGGTCAGTCTGCGCAAATCGATCTGACAACAACAGGAGTCAACATGAATCTCAACATCACCGGCCGTCACGTCGAGGTCACTCCGGCCATCCGCGACTACGTGAGCTCGAAGCTGGACCGCGTCATCCGCCACTTCGACAACGTCACCAGCGTCGCGGTGATCCTGTCGGTGGAAAAGCTCAAGCAGAAGGCCGAGGTCACGGTACACGTGCGGGGCAAGGACATCTTCGTCGAGAGCGATGACGCCGATCTCTACGCCGCGGTCGATTCGATGGCCGACAAGCTCGACCGTCAGATGCAGAAGCACAAACAGAAGCAGTCCGACCACAATCACGAAGCGATCAAGCACCAGAGCGCCGCGGAAGAGTGACTTTTTCCCTGCGGCTTTCACGCCGGGCTGTGGGTATAATGCGCGCGTTTTCACGACGCCGCTTCCACGCATCCCGAACCGTCCGATCGCCAAGCGCGGCGCCTGCGGCAACGGCGCTGCGCAAGCTCTCCTGCGAATGAGCCTCATACCTCAACTCCTGCCACTGTCCAACGTGGTGGTGGATCTCGACGCCAGCAGCAAGAAGCGTGTTTTCGAACAGGCCGGACTGCTGTTCGAAAACAATCAGGGCATTGCCCGCAGCATGGTGTTCGACAGCCTGTTCGCCCGCGAGCGGCTCGGCTCCACCGGCCTGGGCCAGGGCATCGCCATTCCGCACGGCCGCATCAAGGGCCTGAAGGAAGCCGCCGGCGCCTTCCTGCGCCTCGCCACCCCGGTGCAGTTCGATGCGCCCGACGGCCGCCCGGTGAACCTGCTGTTTGTCCTCCTCGTCCCCGAACAGGCCAACGAGACCCACCTGCAGCTGCTGTCGGAGCTGGCGCAGATGTTCAGCGACCGCAGTTTCCGCGAGTCCCTGCTCAGCGCGCCGGACGCCCTCCAGCTTCACCAGCTGTTCATGAACTGGGGCGCCGATGCGGCAGACCAGCGTCGCGCGGCTGTATGAAGCCTACCGCGAGCGGCTGCAGCTCACCCATGTGAGCGGGCGCCTCGATGCCCGCCTCGCCGTCGCCGAAGAACGCATCTGGCCGGCCGACCTCGTCGGCCACCTCAACCTGATCCACCCCTCGCGCCTGCAGATCCTGGGCGCCGCCGAACTGGCGTGGGCGCGCCGCCAGTCCAACGACAAGGTCGCCCACCACCTCAACGAGATCCTGTCCTCGCGCCCGCCGGCGATCATCGTCGCCGACGGCTGCAAGGTGCCAAACATCGTGCACGGCACCTGCGTGGCGCACGACGTCGCACTCTTCACCACGCCCCAGCCTTCGGCCGGCGTCATCGACCAGCTGCGCCAGCACCTCGCGCGCGAACTGGCCGAAAAGGTGTCGCTGCACGGCGTGTTCATGGACGTGCTCGGCATCGGCGTGCTCATCACCGGCGACTCGGGTGCCGGCAAGTCCGAGCTCGCGCTCGAGCTCATCTCGCGCGGCCACGGCCTCGTCGCCGACGACGTGGTCGAGTTCTCGCGCATCGCGCCCACCGTGCTCGAGGGCCGCTGCCCGGCGCTGTTGCAGGACTTCATCGAGGTGCGCGGCCTCGGCATCCTCAACATCCGCACCATCTTCGGCGAGACCGCCTGCCGGCGGAAGATGCGCCTGCGCCTGATCTGCCACCTCGAGCGCCGCCAGCCCGGCGTGGACGACCCCACCCGCCTGCCCCTGCACCAGGAGACGCAGGACATCCTCGGCGTCCGCGTCGCGCGCGTCGTGGTGCCGGTGGCGGCGGGGCGCAACCTCGCCGTGCTGCTCGAAGCCGCGGTACGCGCCGCCATCCTGCAGCTGCGCGGCATCGATTCGACGCAGGACTTCATCGACCGCCAGGCACGCACGATGCAGGCGGCCGGCGACGCCGACCCGGCCTGACCGGCGCCGCGTCGCGCCCCTCGCCCCGCCCTTCGCCCCCCACCGCCGCCCGCGCCCGTCCTTGCCGCGGCGGCGCCTCGACTGCTACGCTCGACCACTTTGCCGCCAACGCCCAAGCACGCCATGACCACCAGCCCGGATTACCTGGAACGCATCCTCAACGCCCAGGTGTACGACGTCGCCGTCGAAACGCCACTCGACTTCGCCGCCAACCTCTCCGCGCGCATGCACAACCGCATCTACCTGAAGCGCGAGGACATGCAGCCGGTGTTCAGCTTCAAGATCCGCGGCGCCTACAACAAGATGGTCAAGCTCTCGCCGCAGGCCCTCAAGCGCGGCGTCATCTGTGCCTCGGCCGGCAACCACGCGCAGGGCGTGGCGATGTCGGCGGCGAAGCTGGGCGTGCGCGCAGTGATCGTGATGCCGAGCACGACGCCGCAGATCAAGATCGACGCGGTCCAGGCGCGCGGCGGCGAGGTCGTGCTCGCGGGCGAATCCTATTCGGACGCCTACGCCCACGCGCTCGAGCTCGAGAAGTCCGAGAAGCTGACCTTCGTCCACCCCTACGACGACCCGGACGTCATCGCCGGCCAGGGCACGATTGCGGTCGAGATCCTGCGCGCCCACCCGCAGCCGATCCACGCCATCTTCTGCGCCATCGGCGGTGGCGGCCTGATCGCCGGCGTGGCGGCCTACGTCAAGCGCCTGCGCCCGGAGACGAAGATCATCGGCGTCGAGACCGTCGATGCCGACGCCATGGCGCGTTCGCTCGCCGAAGGCCGCCGCGTGACGCTCGAGCAGGTCGGCCTGTTCGCCGACGGCACCGCGGTGAAGCAGGTCGGTGCGGAGACCTTCCGTCTCTGCCAGCAATACGTGGACGAGGTCATCCTCGTCGACAACGACGCCATCTGCGCCGCCATCAAGGACGTGTTCGAGGACACCCGCTCCATCGTCGAGCCCTCCGGCGCGCTCGCCGTGGCCGGCGCCAAGGAGTGGGCCAAGCGCCACAAGCTGCGCGACAGGCACCTGGTGGCGGTCGCCTCGGGCGCGAACATGAACTTCGACCGCCTGCGCTTCGTCGCCGAGCGCGCCGAGCTCGGCGAACAGCGCGAGGCCGTGCTCGCGGTGACGATCCCCGAGAAGCCGGGCTCGTTCAAGAAGTTCATCAGCGTGCTCGGCAACCGCAACATCACCGAGTTCAACTACCGTTACGCCGACCCGGCGCAGGCCCACATCTTCGTCGGCGTCACCGTGCACAACCGCAACGAGGTCGGCCGCCTGGTGGAGATGCTCGAGCGCCACGAGCTGCCCGCGGTCGACCTCACCGACGACGAGCTCGCCAAGACCCACGTGCGCTACATGGTGGGCGGGCGCTCGCCGCAGGCCGACAACGAGGTGGTGTACCGCTTCACTTTCCCCGAGCGCCCGGGCGCGCTGATGAATTTCCTCACCAACCTGCGCTCGGACTGGAACATCTCGCTGTTCCACTACCGCAATCACGGCTCGGACTTCGGCCGCGTGCTGGTCGGCATGCAGGTTCCGCCGCAGGACAAGGCCGCATTCGAGGACTTCCTCCAGCGCCTGGGCTACGAGTATGTCGCCGAGACCGACAACCCCGCCTACCGCCTGTTCCTCGCCGGCACGGGCGCCTGAGCCGGGCCGCGCCCTTACGCCACCGGGCTGGTGCGCGGCTGCGTCGCCCCGCGCTCGGTGACGATCCAGTCCATCGGCCGGTCGTGCGGCTGGGGCAGGGCGCTGTCCACGCGGCCGAGCTCAAAGCCCACGCCCACTGCCAGCGTCGGCATCCGCTCCAGCGTGCGATCGAAGTAGCCGCCGCCGTAGCCGAGGCGGTAGCCCGCGTCGTCGAAGGCGTTGAGCGGCACCAGCAGCATCTCCGGCACCAGGAACTCGCCGTGCGCCGGATGCGGGATGCCGTGGCGGTCGAGCGGCATCTCCTCGCCCGGCACCCAGGGGCGGAACACCATCGCCGCATGCCTTTGCAGCACCACCGGCAGCGCCGCGACGCGCCCCGGCGCGGCGCGCAGCCAGCCTTCCACCCATTCGCGCAGATCGGGCTCGGCCCGGTACGGCCAGCAAAAGCCGAGCGTCGCCGGCGCCAGCTCGCGCACCAGCGCATCGAGATGAGCCAGCAACTGCTGCGTCAGTGCATGCCGCTGCGCCGGGGCAAGCGCCTGGCGCGCATGCAGGGCATGCCTGCGCATCGCGGCGCGCTGCGCAGCGACAACGGTTTCGGGACCATCGGGGACGTCGGGGGCGGAAACGGACTTCATCGCTGTGGTATGTTTAGGCTCAACGCGGAGGCATCGTAAGGTATGAAGAAAGGCTTGTGGGCGGCGCTGCTGACAGCGGGCTTGTTGCTGTCGGGCACCAGCTTCGGGCAGCTCGCCGCCAGCGGCGACGCCCGTATCCTCGCCGCTCGCGAAGCCCTGCGCAAGGGCGAGCGCAACACCCTCGAAGCGCTCGCCGCCCTCCCCGACAGCCACGTGCTCGATGTGTACGTGCACTACTGGCTGCTGTTCAACAAGCTCGCGCGCAGCGAGCCGCCGCCCGCAGCCGAGCTCGACGCCTTCCTCGCCGCCGAGGCCGGCAGCGTGCTCGCCGAGCGCCTGCGCGCCGAATGGCTGCGCCGGCTCGCCAAGGATGGCGACTGGGCGAACTTCATCCGCCTGTATCCGGCCTTGCAGAACCCCGACGCCGAACTGCGCTGCCAGGCGTGGACGGCACGCCTGATGACCGGCGACCGCAGCGCGCTCGACGAAGTCGCCGCGCAATGGCCGGCGCTCACCGACAGCCACGCCGCCTGTGACACCGTGTTGCGCGCCGCATTCGAGACCGGCGCCGTGGGCGAGGACCAGGTGTGGGGGCGGGCGCGGCGCCAGATCGACAGCCGCAGCCCGGCCAGTGCCCGCGCCACGCTCGCCTGGCTGGCGCCGGATGCGGCACCCGACTGGACCGAGTTCGACCACGCGATCCGCTCCCCGGCGCCCTGGCTCGACCGCCTGCCGGCCAACTTCGGCGTCCACCGCAGCGGGCGCGAGCTGGCGCTGGCCGCGCTCGTGCGCCTCGCGCGCACGGACGCCCGCGCCGCCTATGTCCGCCTGCTGCGCCTGCAGGACCGCCTCGGCGCCGACGAGCGCAGCCACGCCTACGCTGCACTCGCGATGCACGCCGCGATCGACCAGTTGCCCGAAGCCCCCGAGCTGTTCCGCGCCGCCGTCAATGCCGAGCTCACCCCGCTGCAGCGCGCCTGGCGGGTCCGCGCCGGCCTGCGCGCGCTCGACTGGCAGGCGGTGCACGAGGCCATCGAAGCGATGCCGGCCGCCGAGCGCGACGCCCCGGAATGGACCTACTGGCTCGGCCGCGCATACGCCGCGCTGGGCCGCGACGCCGAGGCCGCCGCGCTGTTCGGCCGCATCGCCGGCGATCCGCATTTCTACGGCATCCTCGCCGGCGAGGAGCTCGGCCGCCCCTTCGCCCCGCCGCCCCCCGCCGGCCCGCTCGCTGCCGCCGCGCTGGACGAGGCCGAACGCGACCCCAGCCTGCGGCGTGCGCTCGCCCTGTTCCGGCTCGAGCTGCGCACCGAGGGCCTGCGCGAATGGATCTGGGGCCTGCGCAAGCGCGACGAGCCCTTCCGCCTCGCCGCGGCGCACCTTGCCCTGCGCCACGGGCTCTACGACCGCGCGATCAACACCGCCGAACTCGCCAACCCGCGGGCGCACTACGAACTGCGCTTCCTCACCCCCTACCGCGACCTGGTCGAGCCCGAAGTGCGCCGGCAGGGCCTGGACCTGGGCTGGGTCTACGGCCTGATGCGCCAGGAAAGCCGCTTTGCCGCCCCGGCCCGGTCCAGCGCCGGCGCACAGGGGCTGATGCAGGTCATGCCGGCCACCGGCAAGTGGGTGGCGGCCCGGATCGGCCTGCGCGACTACCACCCGCGCCGCCTCGCCGACCCGGGTACCAACGTCCTGCTCGGGACGAGCTACATGCGCCTGATCCTCGAGGGCCTGGACCGCCATCCGGTGCTCGCCAGCGCGGGCTACAACGCCGGCCCGAGCCGCGCCCGGCGCTGGCGCGACGACAAGCCACTCGAAGGCGCGATCTACGCCGAAACCATTCCCTTCGACGAAACGCGCGACTATGTGCGCAAGGTCATGGGCAACGCCGTCATCTATGCCGCGATGCTCGAAGGCAAGCCCCAGTCGCTGAAGGCCCGCCTCGGCATCGTCCCGCCCCGGCAGGCCGTCGAGCCGGCACCACCCCCGGCCCTCGCCGACACCGCCCTCCCCGAACTGCAAACAACCAGCGAGCAACAGCAATGAACCCCAGACGCGTCGTCCTTGTCGGCGGCTCCGGTTTCGTCGGCAGCGCCATCGCCAACCGCCTGGTCGAAGCCGGCGTCGATGTCCTCGTCCCCACCCGCCGCCGCAGCCGCGTCGGCCATGTCCTGCTGCTGCCCACGGTGGACGTGGTCGAGGCCGACGTGCATGACCCGGCCACCCTCGCCCGCCTCTTCGCCGGCGCCGACGCGGTGGTGAGCCTGGTCGGCATCCTGCATTCGCGCAGCGGCACCCCCTACGGGCCGGACTTTGCCCGCGCCCACGTCGAGCTGCCGAAGAAGGTCGTCGCCGCCTGCCGCGCCGCCGGCGTGCGCCGCCTGGTGCACATCAGCGCGCTCGGCGCCGACGTCGACGGCCCGTCCGAGTACCAGCGCTCGAAGGCCGCCGGCGAAGCCGCCATCCGCAGCACCGGCGCCGACCTCGACTGGATCATCCTGCGCCCGTCGGTGATCTTCGGCCGTGGCGACCATTTCCTGAACCTCTTCGCCAGCCTCGCCGCCACCTTCCCGGTACTGCCGCTCGCCGGCGCGAACGCGCGCTTCCAGCCGGTCTACGTGGAAGACGTCGCCGAGGTCGTGTGGCGCTGCCTGATCACGCCCGAGGCCGCTGGTCAGACCTTCGAGCTCGCCGGCCCCACCGTCTATACGCTGCGCCAGCTCGTCGAGTACGTCTCGGCCCTGGCCGGCAAGCCGCGCCCGATCATCCCGCTGCCCGAAAGCCTGGCGATGCTGCAGGCCGGGCTGATGGAGCTGGCGCCGCAGCCGCTGATGAGCCGCGACAACGTGCGCTCGATGCGGGTGGACAACGTCGCCACCGGCGCGCCGCTGCCATTCGGCCTGCGTCCGACCGCGCTCGAGGCCGTGGCACCGTCCTGGCTCGGGCGCGAAGCCGTCCGTGCCCACTACTATCCCTTCCGCTGCCAAGCGCGCCGGTAACCCGCCCCCACCACGGAGTCCGCAATGAAGCTCATCATCGGCAACAAGAACTACTCGTCCTGGTCGCTGCGTGCGTGGCTTGCCGCCCGCGAAAGCGGCCTCGCCTTCGGCGAGATCGACATCCCGCTCTTCATCCCGGGCAGCCGCGAGCGCATCCTGTCGCATTCGCCCTCGGGCAAGGTGCCCTGCCTCAACGACCACGGCCTGGCGGTGTGGGACTCGCTCGCGATCGGCGAATACCTCGCCGAGAAGGCGCCGGCGCTGCTGCCGGCCGAGGCGGCGGCGCGCGCCGTTGCCCGCGCCGTCACCGCCGAGATGCACTCGGGCTTCCAGGCGCTGCGCAGCCGCATGCCGATGAACATCCGCAAGGACTACCGTGGCCACGGCCGCAGCGCCGAGGTCGACGCCGACATCGCGCGCATCGTCGCCATCTGGAACGACTGCCGCGCGCGCTTCGGCGACGGCGGCCCCTACCTGTTCGGCCGCTTCAGCCTCGCCGACGCTGCCTTCGCGCCGGTGTGCTTCCGCTTCCAGACCTATGGCGTGCAGCCCGACGGCACAGCTGCCACCTACCTCGCGACGATGCTCGCCAACCCGCACATGCAGGACTGGGAAGCGGCGGCACGCGCCGAGACCGAGTCCATCCCGGCTGAGGACTTGTACGGCTGATGCAGGCATTCATCGTCGGCGGCGCGGTGCGCGACGCCCTGCTCGGACTGCCGGTGAAGGACCGCGACTGGGTCGTCGTCGGCAGCACCCCGGAAGCCATGCTCGCGCAGGGCTTCCGCCCGGTGGGCAAGGACTTCCCGGTGTTCCTCCACCCGGAGACGAACGAGGAATACGCACTGGCCCGCACCGAGCGCAAGAGCGGCAACGGCTACACCGGCTTCGTCTGCTACGCCGCGCCCGAGGTCACGCTGGAAGAGGACCTGGCGCGGCGCGACCTCACGATCAACGCCATCGCGCGCAGCGAGGACGGCACCCTGATCGACCCCTACGGCGGCGTCAAGGACCTCGAGGCGCGCGTGTTCCGCCACGTCTCGCCGGCCTTCGCCGAGGATCCGCTGCGCATCCTGCGCGTGGCGCGCTTCGCCGCGCGCCTGCCCGACTTCCACCTCGCCCCCGAGACGCTCGCGCTGATGCGGCAGATGGTGGACGCGGGCGAAGTCGACCACCTCGTCGCCGAGCGCGTGTGGCAGGAGCTCGCCCGCGGCCTGATGGAGGCGCAGCCCTCGCGCATGCTGCGCACGCTGCGCGAGTGCGGCGCGCTCGCCCACATCCTGCCCGAGCTCGAGCGCCTGTTCGGCGTGCCGCAGCCGGCCGGCCACCACCCCGAGATCGACACCGGCGCGCACGTGCTGATGGTGATCGACCACGCCGCCGCCAGCGCGCAGCCGCTCGCGGTGCGCTGGGCCTGCCTGCTGCACGACCTCGGCAAGGCCGACACGCCGGCGGCGATCCTGCCCCACCACTACGGCCACGAGGCGGCGAGCGCGCGCCACGCGCGCGAGGTGTCGGAACGGCTGAAGGCGCCCACCGAGTGCCGCGACCTCGCCGTGATGGTGGCGCGCGAACACGGCATCCTCGGCCAGGCCGCAATCCTGCGCCCGGAAACGATGGTGAAGGTGCTCGAGCGCTGCGACGCGCTGCGCCGGCCCGCGCGCTTCGAGCTGATGCTGGAGGCGGCCGCCTGCGACCACCACGGCCGCGGAGGCCGCGACCACGGCAGCGCCGCCGGGCACCACGCCTGGCCGCCGCTGGCGCTGTGGCGGGCGGCGATGGCGGCGGTGCGCGGCGTCGATGCCGGCGCCATCGCGCGCCGCTGCGCCGACAAGGCGCAGATCCCGCACGCAGTGCACGCCGCGCGCGTGGCCGCGGTCAGGGCCCTGGCGCTGCGCGCCGCCGCGGGCGCGACCGATGCAGGCGGGGCGTGACCGATTCGCCTTCCGCCCGGCTCACACCGACCGCAGAATGAACCACGCGACGAGCGACAACAGCGCCGTGGTCGTAAACGGGAAATGGTATTCTCGACCGCGGAAACGGAAGGCGAGGTCGCCCGGCAGCCGTCCCAGGCGCAGGCGCTGCACGACACCGGGCTGCAGCAGCCCGGTCACCAGCACCACCAGAGCCACGACCACCAGCCACTTGAGCATCGCCCCGTTCCTTCCGAAAAACCGGGATTAGACCCCTGACAGGCATGCGCGGCAAGCAAGCCGCCCGGCACCGAACCCACGGAACCCAGCACACGACATGATCACCCTCCACACCTGGAGCACCCCCAACGGCTACAAGATCTCGATCGCACTCGAAGAGCTCGGCCTCGACTACACCGTGCGCGCGGTCGACATCACCCGCGGCGAGCAATTCAGCCCCGAGTTCCTCGCCCTCAATCCGAACCACAAGATCCCGGCGATCGTCGACGCGGACGGCCCCGGCGGCGCGCCGCTGACGCTGTTCGAATCGGGCGCGATCCTGATCTACCTCGCGGAGAAGACTGGGCGCCTGCTCGCCACCGCCCCGCGCGAGCGCCTCGAGACCCTGCAGTGGCTGATGTTCCAGATGGGCAGCATCGGCCCGATGCTCGGCCAGGCACACCACTTCCTGCGCTTTGCGCCGGACATCGTTCCCTACGCGATCGAGCGCTATTCGAAGGAGGCGGCGCGCCTGTACAAGGTGCTCGACACCCGCCTCGGCAGGCGCGACTGGCTGGCCGGCAGCGCCTATTCGATCGCCGACATCGCCACCTTCCCCTGGATCGCGCGCCACGAGTGGCAGGGCATCGACCTCGCCCGCTTTCCCAACGTGAAGCGCTGGTTCGACACCATCGCCGCCCGCCCCGCCGTGCAACGCGGACTGGCGGTGCCGCGATGAACGCCACCCGTTTCGGCGAGCTCGAAGTCCTGTGCCACGCCCCGGCCGGCGCCGCACGCTCGACGCCGCTGCTGTTCGTGCATGGCGCCTACGTCGCCGCCTGGTGCTGGGCGGAGAACTTCCTGCCCTGGTTCGCGGCGCGCGGCTGGGCCGCCTATGCGGTGTCGCTGTCGGGGCACGGCCAGAGCCGCCGCCGCGACCACCTCGACTCATACTCGCTCGACGACTACGTGCGCGACGTCGCCGAAGTCGCCGCCAAACTGCCCGGCTCCCCGGTGCTGATCGGCCATTCGATGGGCGGGATCGTGGTGCAGAAGTACCTCGAGCATTACGACGCCCCCGCCACCGTGCTGATGTCGGCGGTGCCGCCGCAGGGGCTGATGGGTTCGGCCTTCGGCCTGATGCTGAAGAAGCCCAACCTGCTCGACGACCTGAACAACATCATGACCGGCAGCGAGGTCAGCATCGACAGTCTGCGCGAGGCGCTGTTCCACCAGCCGGTGGACGCCGCCGACCTGCAGCGCTACTACCACCTCAGCCAGCCCGAATCGCATCGCGCGATCTGGGACATGACGCTGTTCAACCTGCCCTACCCAGGGCGTATGCACCGGCCGCCGATGCTGGTGCTCGGCGCCAGCCACGACCAGCTGATTCCGCCCGACCAGGTGCGCATGACCGCCGCCACCTACGGCCGCCAGGCGGAGATCTTCGACGGCATGGGCCACGGCCTGATGCTCGAGCGCGACTGGGAGCAGGTCGCGACGCGCATCGCCAGCTGGCTGGAAGAACGCGAGCTCTGACCTCGCTGCTGGACGGTGAACCGGCGCGTGCGCCGTGCTCGCCCCTCCCGCGGACATCGCCGCGGCACGAGCGGCCGCCGGTCGGCGCTTACAGCGCGTGCAGGCGGTCGCCGCGCGCGAAGCCGAGCAGCGGGGCGTCGATGCCGCGGCTCAGCGCCAGCACCTTGAACAGCTCGCCCATTTCCTGCGGCGCGGTCAGGCGCTGCACCGCGCGCGCGGCGCGGATGTAGTCCGCCTGTTCGCGCGCGCCGCGGCGCTCGAGGCATTCGAGCACGCCGCAGTTGAACAGGAACTGCGCCTGCGTCGCGTAGCCCCGCACGTCCAGGCCGGCCTCGAAGGCGGCCTCGGCCACCGCGGTGAAGTCGACGAAGGCGGTGATGTCATTCAGCCCCGGCCACAGGAAGGGGTCGCCATGGGCGTGGTGGCGGTAATAGCACAGCAGCGTGCCGTTCGAGCGCGACGGCAGGTAATACTCGGCGCGCGGGTAGCCGTAGTCGATCAGCAGCATCGCCCCGGCACGCAGGCGCTCGGCCCAGGCCGCCACCCAGGCGCGGCCGGCGAGGTTGAGCTCGGTCACGTACTCGCCCCCGGCCGGCGCCGGCAGCGCGAGCGCGCGCGCGTGCTCGAGCACCGCGCCGGCCGCGGGCACGTCCGCCCAGGCGAGGCGGCGCGCACCGTCCGCCCCGGCGGCGAGGGCGACGCCGCGCTCGAACAGGCCGTCCGCGCGCGACACGACGAGGTGCACCGGCATCACGTCCAGCACTTCGTTCGCCACCACCGCGCCGGCGAAGGATTCGGGCAGCGCGTCGAGCCAGCGCACGCGCGCCGCCAGCTGCGGCGCCTTCTGCGCCAGGGTGTCGAACTGGCGCGCGCGCAGTTCGCCCGACAGCTCGAGGATGCCGTAGGTCTCCGGCACGCAGCCGCGCCGCTCCAGTTCCAGCAGCAGGTCGGCGGCGAGCAGGCCGGTGCCGGCGCCGACCTCGATCACCTGCGGCGCGCTCGCGCGCATCACCTGCTCCACCTGCGCCGCCAGCGCCTGGCCGAACAGCGGCGTGAGCTCGGGCGCGGTGATGAAGTCGCCGCCGGGGCCGAACTTTCGCGCGCCGCCGCTGTAATACCCGAGCCCGGGCGCGTACAGCGCGAGCTCCATGTAGCGCGAGAACGGCAGCCAGCCGCCGGCCGCGCCGAGTTCGGCCTCGATCAGGGCGAACAGGCGGCTGCTCTGGGCGAGCGCATCAACGGACGGGGGCGGCAGCGAAGACATGGGGCGAACCTGAGCGGCGGCAAAAGCTGGCATTGTAGCGACAACGACCGCCCCGCCGGCATGAGGACACGCGCTCGCCCACGGTGTCGCCCGCGCCACAGCGAGGAGCACGCCCTGCCCGCACGCGGCGGGCACGCGGCGGCCTTCCCGCCCGCGCCCACTCCGGAGACAATCGAGCACCATGCACACGAACAGCGCCACCGAAGCCCCCGTTATCCTCGTCACCGGCGCCGCACGTCGCGTGGGCGCGGCGATCGCGCGCGAGCTGCACGCAAGCGGCGCGTGCGTCGCGCTGCACTATCGGCGCAGCGCGGACGAAGCCGAAATGCTCGCGGCCGCGCTCAACGCGCTGCGGCCCGACTCGGCCTTCGCCATCGGTGGCGACCTCGCGCAGGACGGCGTCGCGGAACGGGTCGCGCGGCAGGCGCTGGCGCGCCACGGCCGCATCGACGGCCTGGTGAACAACGCCTCGACCTTCTTCCCGACGCCGATCGGCGCCATCGACCGCGCCGCCTGGGACGACCTCATGGGCTCCAACCTGATGGGCCCGCTGTTCCTGTCGCAGGCGCTGGCGCCGGCGCTGAAGGCGAGCGGCGGCGCGATCGTGAACATCGTCGACATCCATGCCGAACGCCCGCTGCGCGGCTACCCGCTGTACAGCGCGGCGAAGGCCGGACTGGCGGGGCTGACGCGCGCGCTGGCCATCGAGCTGGCGCCGGAGGTGCGCGTCAACGGCGTCGCGCCGGGCCCGATCGACTGGCCCGAGGACGAGCAGTTCTCGCCCGCGGAACGGCAGGAGATCATCGACCACACCCTGCTCAAGCGCACCGGCAGCGCGCGCGACATCGCGCGCACGGTGCGCTTCCTGCTGTTCGACGCGCCCTACGTCACCGGCCAGATCCTCGCCGTCGACGGCGGGCGCAGCGCCCACCTGTGAAGCCGGACACGGCGCCAGGGGTATAATTCCGCGCTCTTTCCCCTGACCGAGTCCGTGCCGTGACCGCAGCCCCTGCCTCCGCCGCAACCCCCGCGCCCGCCGATGCCACCGAAGCACGGCATTCGAACACCTTCCTGCGCCTGAAGAAGAAGCTCGAGCGCGGCGTCGGCGAGGCGATCGGCGACTACAACATGATCGGCGACGGCGACACCGTGCTCGTGTGCGTATCCGGCGGCAAGGACTCCTACACCCTGCTGTCCTGCCTGCTCGCGCTGCGCGAGCGCGCCCCGGTCGACTTCCGCATCGTGGCGATGAACCTCGACCAGAAGCAGCCCGGCTTTCCCGACCACGTGCTGCCGGCCTGGTTCGAGTCGATCGGCGTCGACTACCGCATCGTCACCGAGGACACCTACTCGATCGTCAAGGACAAGATCCCGGAGGGCAAGACCACCTGCTCGCTGTGCTCGCGCCTGCGCCGCGGCATCATCTACCGCACCGCGAAGGAAGTCGGCGCGACCCGCATCGCCCTCGGCCACCACCGCGACGACATGCTCGAGACCCTGTTCCTGAACATGTTCTTCGGCGGCAAGATCAAGGCCATGCCGCCCAAGCTCGTGAGCGACGACGGCAACCACGTCGTCATCCGCCCGCTCGCCTACTGCACCGAGGCCGACATCGCCCGCTTCGCGCGCGCGATGGACTTCCCGATCATCCCCTGCAACCTGTGCGGCTCACTGGAAAACGCCCAGCGCAAGCAGATCAAGGCCATGCTCCAGGGCTGGGCGCGCGACTACCCGGGTCGCATCGAGTCGCTCGCCACCGCGCTGAAGAACGTCGTGCCCTCGCACCTGGCCGACGGCCGCCTGTTCGACTTCGCCAGCCTCACCAACCAGACCCGCGTGGACGAAGGCGACACCGCCTTCGACCCGCCGGAATTCCCGCAACCGCGCGGGGAAACGCTGCACTTTCTCGGCGCCGCCGCGCGCGCGGAGTAAGGGCGGCGGCGCGGGCCGTGCCGCGCCGGCCACCAGCGCCGACACCTGCCGCCCGGCGCGGGCTTGCGCCCATCCCTCGCCTTCATCATGATGGGCGAACGGATGGGCCGCGCCCCGCGGGCCGCATCGACCGAACCAGGTAGCAATGTCCGAGCGTAGAAACTCCTGTGTGCTCGTCGCCACGATGCGGGCGGACGACCGCCTCGTGGCCCGCCTTGGCGCCACCGAGGCCGCGCACGCCGCCGAACGCTGCCGGAACCGCATCGAGCGCGCCATCGACGCCCACGGCGGCAGCGTCCTGTCGCGCCAGGCGGAGCAGATCGTCGTCGGTTTCGACCAGTGCGACGCCGCGGTGCTCGCCGCCAGCGACATGCTCGAGCGCGTACACGCCCTGCCGCCGCTCAGCGGCATGCGCCAGCCGCTGCGCATCGGCCTCCACTACGGCGGCGTCGAGCCCGCGCCGCCCTACGGCGAGGCGGCGAAGGTCGCGCACCAGCTCGCCTGCCTGAGCGAACCCGAACGCGCCCTGGCGAGCGGCACCGCGGTGATGCTGCTGACGCGCGCCGCCCGCCACGCCGCCGCAGCGCAGGCCCTGCGCGGCCCCGCCTTCGACAAGCTGGATTGGCCGGTCTTCGCCGTCGGCCAGCGCAGCGGCATGATCACCTCGATCCCGCCGATGTCCCGCCTGTCGCAGCGCCTGCGCCTGCGCCACCAGCAGGACGTCGTCTTCATCGACGAACTGCGTCCGGTGCTGCTCCTCGGACGCGAGCTCGGCAACGACATCGTCATCATGGACCCGCGCGCTTCGCGTCAGCATGCGCGCATCGAACGCCGCCCCGAGGGCTTCCTGCTGATCGACGAGAGTACCAACGGCACCTTCGTCGCGATCGAGGGCGCGGGCGAACGCTGCGTGCGTCAGGACAAGATGCTGCTGCGCGGCCCGGGCCGGCTCGGCTGCGGCTTCTCGGCGAGCGAGATCGAGCGCGACCTCGTCTTCTTCGACATTGCCTGACGCGGCGGCACCGGCTGCGGCCGACCACGGCGGCCGTCGCGCAGCCGCTGGCGCCGCCCTCAGCCCTTCATGCACTCGCTGACGAAGGCCTTGCGCTTCGTGCCCTTCAGCGCCTGTTCGGTTGCTGCCTGGTTGCAGGCCTTGCTGCGCTCCGTGTCGTCCCTCGTCGCCGTCACCGGCTGCGCGACGACCGCCGGCGCCGGGGCCGGGGCCGCAGCCGGCGCGGCCATCGCAGGCGCGGCGACGGCGGGCGCGGCGGCGGCACCGGGCGCCGCCGCGTTGGCCGCGGCCGGCACGGCGGTGGCAGCATGACTCCCCTTCAGGCAGGCGCTCATGAAGGTCTTGCGCGCGTCGCCCTTGAGCACCTGCGACTTCGCCTCCTGATTGCAGCGCTTCATGCGTTCCTGCTGGGGGTTGGCCCAGGCCTCGGCGGGCGCCAGGGCGGCAAGGACGAGCGTGGCGACAGCGGCGGAAAGTACGACTTTCATCGGCAGATCTCCTTTAGAGTGCGAGGAACTCGCGCACCGATTCTGCATTTGTCATAAATTCATGTCAAACGAATTGCCCGCCCAGCTGCCCGCAGCACCTCCGCATCAGCCTCCAGCGACGCTGCGCACAGCCGCGGCCGCGCCCCATGGATGAGGCGATCGGCGCACTCGGCGCCCTCGCCGCCGCCGCCTTCCTCGCCGCCACCGTGCTGCCGGGCGGCTCCGAAGCGGTCTTCGCCGGCGTCCTCGCCCTGCATCCGGAACTGGTCCTGCCCGCCCTCGCCGTCGCCACCGTCGGCAACACCGCGGGCGGGATGACGACCTACCTCCTCGGCCGCCTGCTGCCGCGCAAGGAGGTGCCGCCGCGGCTGGCGCTGGTGCGGCGCCACGGCAGCGCCAGCCTGCTGCTGTCCTGGGTGCCGCTGATCGGCGACGCGCTGTGCGCCGCGGCCGGCGTGCTGCGCCTGCCCTGGCTCGCCTGCCTGGCCTGGATGGCGCTCGGCAAGGGCCTGCGCTACGCCGCAATCGCCTGGGCGCTGAGCTGAGAGCGGCGCCAGGCTCTATACTGGGCGGCCCACCCCCGGCAGGACACACCCATGCACACGATCGACCGCCGCGGCGCCAGCGCACGTTACGCGGACGCCGTCATCCACAACGGCGTCATCTACCTCGTCGAAGTCCCGAGCACCACCACGGGCGACATCGCGCAGCAGACGCAGGAGGTGCTCGCCAGCCTCGCGCGCCAGCTCGAGGCGCTCGGCAGCGACCGCTCGCGCATCCTGATGGCCACCATCTACCTGACCGATCTCGCCGACTGCGATGCGATGAACGCGGTGTGGGAAGCCTGGCTGCCGCCGGGCAGCGCGCCGGCGCGTGCCTGCGTCAAGGTCGCCGGCCTGGTGCAGCCCGGCTGGCGCATCGAGATCGCGCTCACCGCGGCGAGTGCGTGAACCACCCCCTGCGGCACGCGGACGGAACCCATTCCCGTGCTTCGGCGTCCACCTTCCCGTGGTGTGCCGCGGGTAGCCCCACTTTAGATAAGGTCTTGATTTTTGCTGCATGGTGCACCGCGGTTCGCTAGAATCGCGTGTTCCCCTGCGGCAGTTTCCCCGGTGCACCAATGACCCAACGTCTGCGCGAAATCCCCTACAACTACACCTCGTTCTCCGACCGCGAGATCGTCATGCGCCTGCTCGGCGCCGACGCCTGGGCGGTGCTGGACGAACTGCGCAGCGAGCGCGTCACCGGCCGCTCCGCACGCATGCTGTACGAGGTGCTGGGCGACATCTGGGTGGTGCGCCGCAACCCCTATCTCGAGGACGACCTGCTCGACAGCCGCGAGCGCCGCGAGGCGCTGATCGAAGCCCTCAACCACCGCCTGAACGAGATCGACGTCCGCCGCCAGGGCAACGACCGCGTCGCACCGCTGCTTGCCCGCGCGCGCGAGGCGGTGGCCGACTTCCAGCACTGGTTCGACGCCACCGCGCGGCGGCGCAAGGCGGTGCTGAAGACGCTCGCCAGGCACACCCGCCGCGACAACATCTGCTTCGATGGCCACGCCCGCGTCTCGCACGTCACCGACGCCACCGACTGGCGCGTCGAGTATCCCTTCGTCGTCCTCTACCCGGATACCGAAGAGGAGATGGCGCCGCTCGTGCGCAGCTGCATCGAGCTCGGCCTGACCATCATCCCGCGCGGCGGCGGCACCGGCTACACCGGCGGCGCGGTGCCGCTCGATGCCAGCTCGGCGGTGATCAACACCGAGAAGCTGATCACGATCGACGCCGTCGAGGACATCGTGCTGCCCGGCGTCGACGGCCCGAGGGCCGCGCCCTACGCCACCATCCGCACCGGCGCCGGCGTCGTCACCGAGCGCGTCGCCGAGGCCGCCGCCGCGGCCGGGCGCGTGTTCGCGGTCGACCCGACCTCGGCCAGCGCCTCCTGTATCGGCGGCAACATCGCCATGAACGCCGGCGGCAAGAAGGCCGTGCTGTGGGGCACCGCGCTCGACAACCTGGCGTGGTGGAAGATGGTCACGCCCGACGGCAACTGGCTCGAGGTCGAGCGCCTCGAGCACAACTTCGGCAAGATCCACGAGCAGGAGACGGTGCGATTCCGCCTGCGCCGCTTCGACGGCCTCAGCTACCGGCCGCTCGGCGAGGAACTGCTCGCCATGCCGGGCGCGGCCTGCCGCAAGGACGGCCTGGGCAAGGACGTCACCGACAAGTTCCTCGGCGGCGTGCCCGGCGTGCAGAAGGAAGGCACCGACGGCCTGATCGTCGCCGCGCGCTGGGTGCTGCACAAGATGCCGCCGGTCACGCGCACGGTGTGCCTGGAGTTCTTCGGCCAGGTGCGCGAGGCGGTGCCGGCGATCGTCGAGATCACCGACTACTTCAAGCCGGGCGGCGCCGGCAACGCCGCCGGCGTGCTGCTCGCCGGCCTCGAGCACCTCGACGAGCGCTACGTCAAGGCCGTCGGCTACGCCACCAAGGCCAAGCGCCACGGCCGGCCGAAGATGGTGCTGATCGGCGACATCGTCGGCCACGACGAGAACGCGGTCATGAGCGCCGCCTCCGAGGTGGTGCGCATGACCAACGCCCGCGGCGCGGAAGGCTTCATCGCCGTCAGCCCCGAGCAGCGCAAGCGCTTCTGGCTCGAGCGCAGCCGCACCGCGGCGATCTCGCGCCACACCAACGCGTTCAAGATCAACGAGGACGTCGTCATCCCGCTGCCGCGCATGGGCGAATACTGCGACGGCATCGAGCGGATCAACATCGAGCTGTCGACGCAGAACAAGATCGCGCTGTGCGACGCGCTCGCCGAATTCATCGCCGGCGAGCTGCCGCTCGACACCGGCGACGCCGACGTCGCGCGCGAGGAGCTCATCGGCGAGCGCCGCCAGGCCGCACTCGAGCACCTCGCCGCGGTGCGCCGGCGCTGGCAGTGGCTGCTCGACAACCTCGACCTGCCGCTGGCCGAGGCCGAGCAGCAGTTCGCCGCCCACGGCATCGTCGCCGCCGAGCTTTCCAACCGCGCCGCGGCGCCGCGCCTGTTCCACCGCCTGCAGGACTACTCGATCCGCGTGTCGTGGAAGCAGGAGCTGCGCCCGCAGCTGCGCGACACCTTCGACGGCGCAGTGTTCGCGCCGGTGCTCGCGCGCATCGCGGACATCCACCGCGAGATCCTGCGCGGGCGCGTCTTCGTCGCCCTGCACATGCACGCCGGCGACGGCACCGTGCACACCAACCTGCCGGTCAACTCCGACCACTACGAGATGCTGCAGACCGCCAACAGTGCGGTCGATCGCATCATGGCGCTGGCGCGCAGCCTGGACGGCGTGATCTCGGGCGAGCACGGCATCGGCATCACCAAGCTCGACTATCTCACCGACGACGAGATGGCGAACTTCTGGGCCTACAAGGAAAAGGTCGACCCGGAAGGCCGCTTCAACCGCGGCAAGCTGATGCGCAAGGGGCCGATCCGCGGCAACCTCGACAACGCCTACACCCCCAGCTTCAACCTGATGGGCCACGAGTCGCTCATCATGGAGCAGACCGACGTCGGCGACATCGCCCACGACATCAAGGACTGCCTGCGCTGCGGCAAGTGCAAGCCGGTGTGCTC
>JANJTU010000153.1 GCA_024710965.1 Thauera sp.
ATTCACCTGCGTCAGCGGGCTGTAGCGCTGGCCCTTGGTGCCCAGGCCATGGGTGACGACCTGGTTGGTCAGCGTCGCATCGTTGACGATGTCCTCGTCGGTGACGCCGGCCGCCTGCGCCTGCGCCATGCCAAGTCCAAACATCGCGGCAGCGAGGATGGTGAGTGTGCGCGACCGGCGTGAAGTCCTGTTTTCCTGCTTCATGTCTTCCTCCTTGGAATTATGGAATTGGCTCTGTTCTTGGCGGCGAACGGGTACCGGGGCGCAAGGTGCACGCCCGGCAACGACAGCTGTACGCAAGCGCCATGCCATCGCCGGAAATCGTCATGAACACGGCCGTCCGACCAACGGCGGCTGCTCCAGGTGCACCGCCGTCAGCGGATTCTTAGCCCCGGTTGCTGAAATCTGCAACAAGATTTATTGAGCATCCGAGCAGTCACGATGCTCATCCGAAACCATTCCAGCGCCCCCCAGCCGATCTGGCACGTCGGTTGCTGGAGCGCCGTAGCCGACGGCCATCGGCGCACCCCGGGGCCTTGCGCGCGCCCTGCCGGCGTCATGCGCCAGCGCCCGCAACCGAATCGGCAGGCGTCCTCAACTGGCGAGCTCGGCGGTGAAATCCACCAGGCCGTGGCGCACCGCCAGGCGCAGCAGCTTGAAGTCGTTCTCGGCCTCGAGCTTCTGCCGGATCGCCGACAGGTGGTTCAGCACGGTCTTGTGGCTCAGATGCATCCGGCACGCAATCGATGCGGCCGGTTCGCCCTCGGCCGCCATGCGCAGCACTTCGAACTCGCGCGGCGTCAGGCGGGCGAGCAACTGCTCCTTGTCGAGCATGGCATCGGCCAGCACGTGGGCAATGTCCGACGACAGCACGCGGCGCCCGCCGGCGACGCCGCGGATCGCGTCGAGCATCTCGGCCGGGCCGCTGCTCTTGGTCAGGTAACCGAGCGCGCCGGCACGCATCGCCTGGGTCACGAAGCCCGCGCTGTCGTGCATCGACATCACCAGCACGCGCAGCGCCGGGTCGCGCGCGAGCATGCGGCGAATCGCCTCGATGCCGCTCGCACCGCGCAGGCTGAGGTCGACGACGGCGACATCGAAGCGCCCCTCCTGCAGGCAGGCGTAGGCCTCGTCGGCGGTCGCGGCCTCGGCCGCCACTTTCAGGTCTTGCTCGGCGTCGATCAGGCGACGGTAGCCGGTTCGCACCACGGCATGGTCATCGAGCAGCAGGATCCGCAGCATCGTTCGTGTCTCCCTTGTTGTTATCGATCGGCAGCGTCAGCGTGATGCCGAGCCCGCCGAGCGGCGAGGCGCCCAGCTGCAGCACGCCGCCCGCCATTTCCGCACGCTCGCGCATGCCCAGCAGGCCGCCGCGGGCGAGCCCCTGCACCGCTTCGGCGCGGCCGCCGCCGTCGTCACCGATGCGCAGCACGAGGGCGTTCGCCGCAACGGCGAGCTCGACGCGCACCCGGCTCGCACCGGCATGGCGCACGATGTTGGTCAGCGCCTCCTGCACCGTGCGATACAGCGCGAGCCCCGCCTCGGCGGCGAGCGGCGGCAGGCGGCACGGCAACTCGACGCTGAGCGCGATCGCCGGCGCGCGTTGCCGCCACGCATCGATGAGCTCGCCCAGCGCGTCACGCATGCCGAGGCCCTCCAGCCCGTGCGGCCGCAGCCGCCGCAGCAGGCTGCGAACCTCGAGCGACATCCGGCTCGACTGCTGGCGGATGTCGCGCGCGCACTCGGCCACCAGCGCCGTATCGGCCGCGCCGGCGTGCTGCTCGACGAACACCGCCGCGGCGCCGATCGCGGTCAGGGTCTGGCCGAACTCATCGTGCAGTTCACGCGCCAGCTCGGCGCGCTCCGCCTCCTGGACCCCCATCAGGCAACGCCCCAGGCGGCGTTCGTTGGCCCGTGCTCGGGCCAGCGCCTCGGCGAGGTCGTCGATCGCCGCGGCGATGCGACGAAACTCCTTGAGCTCGAAGCGCGGCAGGCGCGCCTGCATGTCGCCGCGCGCCAGGCGCGCAAGGCCCTCCTCGAGCGCACGCACCGGGCGCAGGGCACGGTCGGTGGCACGCCATACGGCGACCACCGTCCCCAGCACGAACACCGCCAGCAGCACCAGCATCCGCGCCGCGTCCTGCAGGATCTCTTCCACCTCGCTCGCCGGATCGGCCTGGATCAGCAGCGCATGGCCGTTGCCGAGCGCGATCCGGCGCGCCTCCGGCACCGCTTGCGGTCCGCCGACGAGGCGCTGGGCGAGGCTGCCCGGCCCGTCGGCCAGCCCGGCCGCCGCCGGCGGAGCGGCGCCCGGCCGCTCGAGCGCGACGCGGATATGACGCAGGCGATCATCGGCCAGCAGCGCCTCGAGGCGCCCCTGCCCCGCTTCGCGCGCCTCGCTGATGCTCAGCATCAGCTCGACCAGCTGGGCGGAGGCCGCCATCTCCTCGGCGACATCCTCGCGCAGGCTGGCCACGATGACGACGCCGGCCGCCAGCACGAGGACCAGCCCCACCCCCGACAGCAAGACCTTCAGCAGGCGTAGCCGCAGATCCACCGCCATCTCCCCGAGTCCTTCGATGACGCGCAGCAATGCAAGCGACGTGCCATTCGCGCTCGCGCTCGGCCCGCCGCTCCCGGCGCGGGCGGGAAATCTTCCCGGTGCGCGCGTTCCGACGTCCCGCGACGGCCGCACCGGGCGACGCCGATACTGCGCCCTGCGACATCGACCGGCACTTGGCGGCGCCCGGGAAGACAACTCAATCAGACCGACCATGGAGACAAGGACGAAGATGAACACTCGAGCAAGCACCCGCTTCCCGCTGCGGTCCCTGACCGTCGCCTTCGCCGTGGCGCTGGCGCTGCCGGCGGCCGCCAGCACGAACGTGAGCTGGGACGACATCGCCAACGACCACCGGACGCCGCGCGACGTGCTGTCCTACGGCCTCGGCCTCAAGGCGCAGCGCCACAGCCCGCTGACCCAGGTCAACACGAAGACCGTCGCCGGCCTCGTCCCCGCCTGGAGCTTCTCCTTCGGCGGCGAGAAGCAGCGCGGCCAGGAAGGCCAGGTGCTGGTGCACGACGGCGTGATCTACGCCACCGCCTCCTACTCGCGCTTCTTCGCCATCGACGCGCGCAGCGGCAAGCGTCTGTGGGAGTACAACCACCGCCTGCCCGACGACATCCGCCCGTGTTGCGACGTGGTCAACCGCGGCCCGGCGATCTACGGCGACAAGGTCTTCTTCGGCACCCTGGATGCAGCCATCGTGGCGCTGGACAAGAACACCGGCAAGGTCGTCTGGAAGAACAAGTTCGCCGACCACAAGGTCGGCTACACGATGACCGGCGCGCCCTTCATCGTGAAGGACCAGAAGAGCGGCCGGGTGCTGCTGGTGCACGGCTCCTCCGGCGACGAGTTCGGCGTCGTCGGCTGGCTGTACGCGCGCGACCCCGACACCGGCGAGGAAGTCTGGGCGCGGCCGCTGGTCGAGGGTCACATGGGCCGCCTGCACGGCAAGGACAGCACGCCCACGGGCGATCCCAAGGCGCCGAGCTGGCCCAACGACCCCGCCTCGCCCACCGGCAAGGTCGAGGCCTGGAGCCATGGCGGCGGCGCCCCCTGGCAGACCGCGAGCTTCGACGTCGACAACAACATGGTCGTCATCGGCGCCGGCAACCCGGCGCCGTGGAACACCTGGAAGCGCACCGCGCCGGGCGACGATCCGCGCAACTGGGACAGCCTGTTCACCTCCGGCCAGGCCTACGTCGACGCCTCCACCGGCGAACTCAAGGGCTTCTACCAGCACACCCCGAACGACGCCTGGGACTTCTCCGGCAACAACTCGGTGGTGCTGTTCGAGTACAAGGACCCGAAGACCGGCAAGCTGGTCAATGCCTCGGCCCACGCCGACCGCAACGGCTTCTTCTTCGTCACCGACCGCGACCAGCTCGCCAGGGGCGCCGGCTACCCCAACAAGCCGAGTTCGCTGATCGGCGCCTGGCCCTTCGTCGACGGCATCACCTGGGCCTCGGGCTTCGACCTCGAGAGCGGCAAGCCGATCGAGAAGGCCAACCGCCCGCCGCTGCCCAAGGACGGCGCCGACAAGGGGGAGTCGGTGTTCGTCTCACCGCCCTTCCTCGGCGGCACCAACTGGCACCCGATGTCCTACAGCCCGGACACCGGCCTGTTCTACATCCCGGCCAACCACTGGGCGATGGACTACTGGACCGAGCACGTGAACTACAAGGCCGGCTCCGCCTACCTCGGTCAGGGCTTCCGCATCAAGAAGCTGTTCGACGACCACGTCGGCATCCTGCGCGCGATCGACCCGGTGAGCGGCAGGATCGCCTGGGAGCACAAGGAGGCCTTCCCGCTCTGGGCCGGCACGCTGACCACCGCCGGCGGGCTGATCTTCACCGGTACCTCGGACGGCTACCTGAAGGCCTTCGACGCCAGGAACGGCAAGGAGCTGTGGAAATTCCAGACCGGCTCCGGGATCGTCTCGGTGCCGGTGACCTGGGAAATGGACGGCGAGCAGTACGTCGCCATCCAGTCGGGCTACGGCGGCGCGGTGCCGCTGTGGGGCGGCGACATGGCCGACCTCACCAAGCAGGTCACCCAGGGCGGCTCGATGTGGGTGTTCAAGCTGCCCAAGCAGCTCGCCAGCAACTGAAGAGCTGCGGCCAGGCGTCGTCAGGGCGCGGCCCGGGCTGCACCCTGAGGACGAAGCCCCTTGATGCCACCGGCGCCGGACGGCAAGCCACCCCGCGCCGGCCTCCTGCGGAACCCGCCATGCCCAAGCGAAACCTCCTGCGCCGCGCGTTCGCGGCCTTGCTGCTGCCCGCCCTGCTGCTCAGCGCCGGCAGCAGCCTCGCCCGTGAGGATGCCGAGACGGCAGCCGAGACCGTGGCCGCAACAGCCAACGACGACGGCGTGCTGATCATCAACGGCTGTCCGATCTGGCCCTACACGCGTTGTCCGGGCGCCGACCTGCGTCACGCCGACCTCGTCGGCAAGAACCTCGCCGGCGCCGACCTCTCGGGCGCCGACCTGACCCGCGCCGACCTGCGCGGCGCCAACCTCGCCGGTGCAAGCCTGGAAGGCGCCAACCTGACCGCCGCCCGTCTGCACAAGGCCAATGCGCCAAGCGTCTCCTTCCGCAGGGCCCGCCTCGTCGGCGCCGATCTCGAAGCGGCGCGCCTGATGCGCTCGGATTTTTCCGGCGCCGACCTGAGCGGCGCGAGCCTCGAGTTTGCGCGCGCCAACTTCGCCTGGTTCGTCGGCACCCGCCTGATCGGCGCCAACCTGCAGGAGGCGAAGTTCGTCACCGCCAATCTGCGCGACGCCGTGATGGAGGGCTGCCTGACGCGCTTCACGATCTTCTCCGACTCCGCCTTCGACAACTGCAAGGGATGCCCGGCCGGCTGGTAAGCCGCAGCCGCACGCCAGGAGGAATCCGCCCATGCCTTTCGCCTTCCCCGCCCGCCACGCCCGCCCGCACGCAGGCGCGCGTGCCCTGCTCGCCGCCCTGCTGCTGGCCGCGACCCACGCCGCCGCGGCGCCGCCCACCGCCCCCGCCGTCGACAGCAGCGGCCTGCCCGCGCTGAGCGCGGTCTGGGCGGAGCAGAATCCCTACCGCGGCAACGAACGGGCGGCCGAAGTCGGTCGCCAGGCCTTCAACCAGGCCTGCGCCAGCTGTCACGGCGCCGACGCCGACGGCGCCCGCGCCCCGGCGCCCGACCTGCGCCGCCTCGGCCGCAGCTGCCGGCGGGTCACCGCCCCGCAGTGGCGGCAGCGCTGCGTCGAGGACGTCGACTACTACTTCCGCAAGTCCGTGATGCAGGGCAAGGTCAAGGCCGGCATCGAGCACATGCCACCGTGGGAGGGCGTGCTGTCGCCCGAGCTGGTCTGGGCGATTCGGACCTTCGTCGAATCGCGTGGCAGGGCGCCACGCTGAGGACGCAACGGCGGGCGCCGTCGCCTGGTGGCGCTTCCTGAACCGCGATGCCCGACCATCCGTCGCTGGACCTCCGCGTCGAGCCTTCGGCCGATCGCGCCGCGCCCGATTGCTCTAAACTGCTCCAGCCTGCTCCAGGTGCTCCACCAGGAGCAGGCCAGCTCAGCGGCGACCGCAGCGCGGCCTGCGGGCAAACCACCTGGCATGGCGATTGCTGGTGACCGCTTCCACACCGAGTGTCCGGACCTGCGCCGGCAGAAGGAGGAGTGCATGCGCATCCCGAGCCTGTTGTTCGTCGCCGTGCTGCTCACGGCCGCCGTCGCACCGCCGGGCGCGGCCGCAGGCGGTGGCGCCGCGCCCGCCGACCCGCTCGGCTCCTCGCGCTGGGAGGACATGCGCCGCGAGCTCTTTGCCGGCGTGCCGGTCGTGTTCGACGCGCGCGTCGCCGTCACCGCGCCGGACAGCGCCGAGGACCCGCTCAACGTGCCGGTCGGCGTCGATGCCAGCGCCCTTGCCGACGTGCGCGAGGTGCTGGTGTTCGCCGACTTCAACCCGATCCTGAAGGTGCTGAGCTTCGAACCGGCGGCGGCGAAACCGAGCCTGGGCTTTCGCATGAAGCTGCAGCAGTCCTCGCCGGTGCGCGCCGCGGCCCGCACCGGCGACGGCGTGTGGCATGTCGGCGGGGCCTGGGTGACGACCAGCGGCGGCGGCTGCACCCTGCCCTCGGTCGGCTCCGCCTCGCCCGAATGGCAGCAGCGCCTGAACGAGGTCAGCGGCCGGCTGTGGACCGGCAGCGGCCGCGGCGACCGTCTGCGCCTGCGCATCGTGCACCCGATGGATACCGGCCTTGCGGCGGGCGTGCCCGCCTTCCACGTCGACGACCTCAGGGTCAGCGACGCCGCAGACCGCCTGCTGATGCGCATCCGCACCTTCGAGCCGGTCGCCGAGAACCCGGTATTCACGCTCGACCTGCCCGCGGGCACGGCCGGCGACGGTCCGCTGCGCATCAGCGGCCGCGACAACAACGGCAACCGCATCGACGCGCAGGTGCGGCCATGAGGACGAAGCCCGCGTCCCCCCGCCCCTGCCCCACCGTCACAAGCTGCCCGGCGCGGCCACTGAGCCCGGCGGCGCGGCTCGCGGCCGCGCTGCGGCTGTGCGCCGCCGCCGCGTTCGGCCTCGCGCTGCCGCTCGCTGCGCCCGCCGTCGCCCAGGCGCAGGCCACCGCGCCCGAAGTGACGCCCGAACTGACGCCCGGGCTCGCGCGCGATTTCGATTACCGGCTCGCGCCGCAACAGCTCGCCGAAGGCGTGTATGTGGTCACCGGCCGCAGCGAGGACTTCTCCCGCGCCAACGGCGGCAACATCGTCAACACCGGCTTCATCGTCGGCACCAGCGGCGTCATCGTCATCGACACCGGCCCCTCGAAGCGCTACGGCGAACAGCTGCGCGCCGCCATCGCCCACATCACGCCGCTGCCGGTGGTGCTGGTGGTGAACACCCACCATCACCCCGACCATTTCCTCGGCAACCAGGCCTTCCCGGCCGAGACGCTGGCCGCGCTGCCGGGAACGATCGCTGCCATCGAGGCCGAGGGCGCGGCCTTCAACGACAACATGTACCGCCTCAATGGCGACTGGATGCGCGACACCGAGGTCGTGCTGCCGCAGCGCCGGCTCGCCGCCGGGCGCAGCAAGGTGGGCGGGCGCGACATCGAACTGCTCGCCCTCGGCGGCCACAGCGCCGCCGACCTGGTGCTGATCGACCACGCCACCGCCACCGTGTTCGCCTCCGACCTGGTGTTCAACCGCCGCGCGCCGACCACGCCGCACGCCGACATCCCGCGCTGGCTCGCCGCGCTCGCGACCCTGGAAGCCCTGCCCGCCGCGCGCTGGGTGGCGGGGCATGGCGAACCGAGCACGGACGCGACGCCGTTGCGCGAGACGCGGGCCTATCTGCAGTGGCTGAGCGAGGCGATCCGCGCCGGCGCCGAAGGCGGCGCCGACATGGCGGAGATGCTCGCCCGCCCGATCCCGCCCGCGTTTCGGACGATGGCGCTGGTCGAAGCCGAGTACCGGCGCTCGGTCGTGCACCTGTTCCCCGCCGCCGAGCAGGCGGCGCTGGCCGGCGCGGGCGACACACGCTGAGGGGCCGCGGCACCGGCGATCGCGCGCCATCGCCCTCGGCGCGGCCACCAGCGCGGCCAAGCCCGCACGCGCGGCGTGCTAACCTGAGGCCTGATCCACCGCCCCCTTCGCGCACGGGTGCCGGCCGCGTCGAGGACTCGCCGGCCCACCACCACGGCGCCTCATTCGCCATCACCGACCGTCGATGAAAGCCGCGCTCCCGTCCCCCCCGCCACGCTACCCGCTCGCCATCATCGGCGCCGGCGCCCTCGGCCTGCACTTCGCCGCGCGCCTGGCCCAGAGCGGCCCGCTTGCCCTCGTCGCGCGTGATGCCGAACGGGCGCAGGCGCTGCGCGCCGGGGTGACGGTGGGCGCGCAGCGCCACCGCTTCGACGCCTTCGGCCCGGCCGAGCCACCCGCGGCGGACTGGGTGATCGTGCTGGTGAAGGCGGGCGACACCGCCGCCGCCGCGCGCACGGCGCTCGCCATGCGGCCACGCGGCGTCGTCTCGCTGCAGAACGGCCTCGTCGGCGATGTCTTGCGCGCGGCCTGCGGCGCGCTGCCGAGCGACCAGGGGATCACGACCGAAGGGGCATTCCGCGATGGCGAGCGCGTGGTGCCCTCGGGGGCCGGCGAAACCTTGCTGCCGCCGGGCTTCGAGGCGGTGGCCGAGCACCTGGCGCGCGCCGGCCTGCGCGCCCGCGTCGAGCCCGCCATCGAGGCGGCGCGGCTCGCGAAGCTGCTGGTGAACCTGGCGATCAACCCGCTCGCGGCGATCTTCCGCGTGCCCAACGGTGCGCTGCGCGAGCCGCCCTTCCGCGCCTATCTCGACGCCCTCGTGCGCGAGGCCTGGCCGGTGCTGCACGCCGAAGGCCTGGCGCTCGACGAGCCCGCGGCGCATGAGCGCGTGCTCGCCGTCGCCGGCGCCACTGCCGGCAACCGCGCGAGCATGCTGCAGGACGTGCTCGCCGGGCGTGCCACCGAGATCGACGCCATCACCGGCGCCTTCCTCGCCCTGGCCGAGCGCCACGGCGCCGCAGCGCCGACGCACGAGGCGGTGTTCCGCCTCGTCAAGCTGCAGGAAAGCGCCCGCTGACAGGCGCGGCCTGGGTCTACGACCGCCCGTTGCGCGCTCGCCGCGGTGGCGACGTCAGGCGGCTGAGTTGCTCACTCGAGCTCGGCCGCGCGCTTGACGCGGCGCTGGCGCACCGCCTCGGCGAGGATGTCGAGCACGAGCACGCTGTCTTCCCAGCCGATGCAGGCGTCGGTGATGCTCTTGCCGTATTCGAGCTCCTTGCCCGGCATCAGGTCCTGGCGGCCTTCCTTCAGGTGCGACTCGACCATCACGCCCATGATGCGGTCGTCGCCGGCGGCGAGCTGGTGGCCGACGTCCTTCGCCACCTCGATCTGCAGGCGGTGCTGCTTGCGGCTGTTGGCGTGGGAGAAGTCGACCATGACCTTCGCCGCCACGCCCGCGCCGGCGAGCTCGCGGCAGGCCGCCTCGACGCTGTCGGCGTCGTAGTTGGGCTGCTTGCCGCCACGCAGGATGGCGTGGCAGTCCTCGTTGCCGCGCGTCGACACGATCGCCGAGTGGCCGGCCTTGGTCACCGACAGGAAGTGGTGCGGCGCCTGCGCGGCCTTGATCGCGTCGGCGGCGATGCGCAGGTTGCCGTCGGTGCCGTTCTTGAAGCCGACCGGACACGACAGGCCCGAGGCCAGCTCGCGATGCACCTGGCTCTCGGTCGTGCGCGCGCCGATCGCGCCCCAGGCGATGAGGTCGGCGATGTACTGCGGCGTGATCATGTCGAGAAACTCGGTGCCCGCGGGCAGGCCGAGCTCGTTGATCTCCCACAGCAGCTTGCGCGCGAGGCGCACGCCCTCGTTGATGCGGAAGCTGTTGTCGAGGTAGGGGTCGTTGATCAGCCCCTTCCAGCCCACCGTGGTGCGCGGCTTCTCGAAGTACACTCGCATGACGATCAGCAGGTCGTCCTTCACGCGCTCGGCCTCGGCCTTGAGCTTGTTCGCATAGTCGATGGCGGCGACCGGGTCGTGGATCGAGCACGGCCCGATCACCACCAGCAGGCGGTCGTCGGCGCCGTACAGGATGCGGTGGATCGCCTGGCGCGCCTCGTAGGCGACTTCCGCCGATTTCGGCGTGGCCGGAAACTCGCGCAGCACGTGCGCGGGCGGCACGAGCTCCTTGATCTCCTGGATGCGGACGTCGTCGATATGGATCTTCATGGAGGCGGACATGGCGAAACTCGGTCTCAGAACGGATGTAAGCATTCGATTCTAGCCGAACTCCCCGCCGCCCTGCGGCGCCGGCCCGCGGCGGCATTGTTTTCATCGGCGTGGAATAATCGGCACGCCGCCGCTGTTCATGCAGTACCCCCTCAGCCAGGAGATGCACCATGAACACCCCGCGCCGCATTCTTTCCAGCCTCGTGCTCGCCCCGCTGCTCGCTACCCTGCTCGCCGCCTGCAGCGCCATGCCCGGCGAACGCGCCGACATGGGCATGATGCCGGCCCGCGTCCAGGACGGCATCCTCGTCAATCCAGCGGGCATGAGCCTGTACACCTTCGACAAGGACCCGGCCGACGCCAGCGGGAGCGTCTGCAACGGCCCCTGCGCGACGAACTGGCCGCCGCTCGCCGCCGCGGCCGGCGCCACCGCGCACGGCGACTGGAAGCCGGTCACGCGCGACGATGGCAGCCGGCAGTGGGCGTACAAGGGCAAGCCGGTCTATCTGTGGATCAAGGACCAGAAACCGGGCGACCGCAGCGGCGACGGCGTCAACAACGTGTGGCGCCTCGCCCGCCCGTGAGCGGACGACGACGCACGCCGCGGCGATGATTCCCGAGCGCGAGCTGCTCGCCGAGATCCCCCGCCTGCGCCGCTACGCGCGCGCACTGACGGGCGACGCCGCGCGCGCCGACGACCTGGTGCAGGACACGCTCGAGCGCGCGCTGGGCAAGTGGCGGCTGTGGCGCCCGGGCAACCTGCGTGCCTGGCTGATGACGATGATGCACAACGTCTTCGTCAATCAGCTGCGCGCCGCCGAACCGCTCGAGTTCCGCGACGCGGCGGAGGTGCCCGAACTGCCGGTGCGCGCCCGCCAGAGCGACGGCCTGGAACTGCGCGACCTCGACCGCGCGCTGCAGGCGCTGCCCGCCGAACAGCGGGCGGTCGTGCTGCTGGTCGGGCTGGAGGAAATGCGCTACGAGGACGTGGCGCGGATCACCGGGGTGCCGCTCGGCACCGTGATGTCGCGCCTGTCCCGCGCGCGCGCCCGGCTGCGTGCGCTGCTGGCCGAGGGCGCCCAGTTGCCCCAATACCTGAAGGTCGTGAAGTGAAGCCGACAACATCGCCCCCCGTCTCCGATGACGACCTGCACGCCTGGGTCGACGGCCGGCTCGATGCCGAGCGTCGGGCCGCGGTGGAGGCCTGGCTCGCGGCCAACCCCGGGCCGGCCGACGAGCTGGCACGCTGGCGCAGCCTGAACGAGCGCCTCCATGCCCGCTACGACCCGGTGCTGGACGAGCCGGTCCCGGCGCGCCTGCTCGCCGCGGCCACCCGCCCCCGGCCGCGGCTGCCGCTGCTGCGCGTGGCCGCGGCGCTGGGCTGGATCGCGCTCGGTGGCCTGCTCGGTCTCGGCAGCGGTTACCGGCTGGGCAGCGACACTCCCGTCTGGCAGAGCGTGCGCGAGGCGCCGCAGGCGCGCACCGCCGCGCTCACCCTGCCGCGTCAGGCGGCGCTGGCGCATGCGGTGTATGCGCCGGAGCAGCGCCACCCGGTCGAAGTCGGCGCCGACGACGAGGCCCACCTCGTCGCCTGGCTGTCGAAGCGGCTCGGCCGCCCGCTGCGCATCCCCGACCTCTCGGCGCATGATTTCCGCCTCATGGGCGGCCGCCTGCTGGCGACCGAAGCCGGGCCGGGCGCGCAGTTCATGTACGAGAATGCCGCCGGCCAGCGCCTGACGCTGTACGTCGCCGCCGACGCTGCGGGCGAGGCCGGCACCGCCTTCCGCTATGCGCGCGAGAACGGCATCGGCGTGTTCTACTGGGTCGACCGCGAGTTCGCCTACGCCCTCTCCGGCGAGCTCGAGCGCGACGCCCTGCTGCCTGCGGCCGACACCATCTACCGCCAGCTGGCGCCCTGAACCGATGCGGCGGCACTACGTCTTATCAGGCACATCGTCTGCGCGCGGCGAACGGCTGTAAGGTTTTCGTCTCCGGCGCGACCAAGCCATGCCCCCACACGGAACACCGACCATGCTGATCAAGCGTCCCCCGGACATCGCCCCTTCCGAAATCACGCCGCGCCCCCTGTTCGACGACCGCCGCCGCCTGATCCTGAAGGCGGGCCTGGGCGTGGCCGCCGGCGCCGCGCTGTGGCACGGGCGGCCCGCGCCGGCACGCGCCGCGGCGAAGCTCGATGCCCTGCCCTCGGCGCTGAGCACGACCGAGGCGCAGACCGCGTACAAGTCGATCACGACCTACAACAACTACTACGAGTTCGGCACCGACAAGGCCGACCCGGCGCGCAATGCGCACAAGCTCGTCACCCGGCCATGGACGGTGCGCGTCGAGGGCCTGGCCGGCAAGCCGCGCAGCTTCGACCTCGACCAGCTGCTCAAGCTGGCGCCGCTGGAAGAGCGCATCTACCGCCTGCGCTGCGTCGAGGGCTGGTCGATGGTGATCCCCTGGGTGGGCTTTCCGCTCGCCGCGCTGCTGAAGGCAGTCGAGCCGCTGGGCAGCGCGAAGTACGTCGAGTTCCTGACCCACTACGACCCCGAGATCATGCTGCGCCGGCCGGTGCTCGACTGGCCCTACGGCGAGGGCCTGCGCCTGGACGAGGCCCTGCACCCGCTGACGATCCTGGCGGTGGGCCTGTACGGCGAGCTGCTGCCGAACCAGAATGGCGCGCCGGTGCGCCTGGTGGTGCCGTGGAAGTACGGTTTCAAGAGCGCGAAGTCGATCGTCACCATCCGCCTCACCGAGCAGCAGCCGCCCACCGCGTGGAACCGCGCGGCGCCGAACGAGTACGGCTTCTACTCCAACGTCAACCCGGCGGTGGCGCATCCGCGCTGGAGCCAGGCGAGCGAACGGCGCATCGGCGAGATCCGAAAGCGCCCGACGCAGCTCTTCAACGGCTACGCCGAGCAGGTCGCCAGCCTCTATCAGGGCATGGATCTGCGGCGCAATTTCTGAGCTAGCAGATGGCATCCCGCTCGCGCAGTCCCCTCGCGCACCCCCATCCCCGCGGCCCGGCGCCGCATTCCCGAGCCCACGCCCCGATGACGAAACTGCTGCGCGCGCCCACTGGCGCGCAGATCACCACGATCAAGGCGGTCCTGTTCCTGCTCTGCCTGCTGCCGGCGATCGATCTGGCGCTGGGCTGGCGCGCCGACGCCCTGGGCGCCAACCCGATCGAGACCCTCACCCGCGCCGGCGGCGAATGGACGCTGCGCTTTTTGCTGATCACGCTCGCGGTGACGCCGCTGCGCCGGCTCACCGGCCTGCACTGGCTGATCCGGCTGCGGCGCATGCTCGGGCTGTTCGCCTTCGCCTACGGCACGGCGCACTTCGCCACCTACCTGTGGCTGGACCAGTTCTTCGACTGGGGCGCGATCGCGCGCGACATCCTCGAGCGCCCCTTCATCACCGTCGGCTTCGCCGCCTTCGTGCTGCTGGTGCCGCTCGCCGCGACCTCGAACGCCTTCGCCATCCGCCGCCTCGGCGGGCGGCGCTGGCAGGCGCTGCACCGCGCGGTGTACGCGATCGCCATCCTCGGCGTGCTGCACTACTGGTGGCTGGTGAAGGCCGATCTTCTCGAGCCCTTCCTCTACGCGCTGATCCTCGCCGCCCTGCTCGGCGCGCGCGCCTGGTGGCGCGAGCTCGAGCGCCGGCGCCAGCTCGCCGTGTCGCCGCCGGCGCCGGCCCTGAACCGGGCGGTGATCCGCATCGTGCCGAAATGAGCGCGGCGGGCCGCGCCGCTTACGGCGGCGCTACGGGCGGCGCACGCCGAGCCGCCACAGCGAGGTGAGCTCGGCCGCGCGCGCCGCGTGCAGCGGGTCGTCGGCGTCACCGGCCTTGGGGTGGCGCGGGCGGATGTCGTCGCGGCCGTGCACTTCGAGGCCGGCGTCGGCGATCCAGCCGAGCAGCTGTTCGCGCGGGCGCAGGCCGAGGTGCTCGGCGAGGTCGGACAGGATCAGCCAGCCTTCGCCGCCCGGCTCGAGATGGGCCGCCAGCCCCTGCAGGAAACCGCGCAGCATGCGGCTGTCGGGGTCGTACACCGCATGTTCCAGTGGCGAACTGGGCCGCGCCGGCAGCCAGGGCGGATTGCAGACGACGAGCGGCGCACGCCCTTGCGGAAAAAGGTCGGCCTGCACGATGTCGACCTGGGCGCCGAGGCCGAGGCGCTCGATGTTCTCCCGCGCGCAGGCGAGCGCACGCGCGTCCTGGTCGGTGGCGACGATGTGGCGCACGCCGCGGCGGGCGAGCAGAGCGGCGAGCACGCCGGTGCCGGTGCCGATGTCGAAGGCGAGCGTCGTCGCCGGCAGCGGCGCCGCGGCGACGAGGTCGAGGTATTCGCCGCGCACCGGCGAGAACACGCCGTAGTGCGGATGGATGTGTGCGCCCAGCGCCGGCACCGGCACGCCCTTGCGCCGCCATTCGTGCGCGCCGATGAGGCCGAGCAGCTCGCGCAGCGAGGCGACGAAGGGCGCCCGCGCCTCGCCCCAGGCCTCGGTGCACGCGGCGCGCACGTCGGGCGCGCGCCGCAGCGGGATGGTGCAGTCGGCGTCGAAGGGCAGCAGCAGCATGCCGAGCGTGCGCGCGCGCTGCGCCTGCGCCAGGCGGTGCAGGTTGAAGGCCTCGCGCGGGCTTGCGGGCACTTTCGCCTTGCGCGGCTTGCGCGCCTGGCGCCGCGCCATCGCCTGCAGCAGCTGGCGGGCGTTGTGGAAGTCGCCGCGCCACAGCAGTGCCGTCCCTTCGCAGGCGAGCCGCCAGGCGGCGTCGGCGCTGATCGTGTCGTCAGCGACGACGACGCGTTGTGGCGGCGCTTGGCCGCTCTCGGAACGCCAGAGCGCGCGGCGCGGCGCGCCGGCCTCGGTCCAGCCGATCGTCGGCAGATCGCTCACCGCGCTAGGCCTGCTTCGGCCGGATCGCGTTCTTCGGGCGGAAGGCCTTGATCACCGCTTCGTCGGTCTCGACGTAGGGGCCGCCGATGAGGTCGATGCAGTAGGGCACGGCGGCGAAGATGCCGAGGTGGCGCACCGTGCCGTCGGCCGCGCGCACGCCTTCGAGCGTCTCGCGGATCGACTTCGGCTGGCCGGGCAGGTTGATGATCAGGCTCTGGCCGCGGATCACTGCGACCTGGCGCGACAGGATCGCGGTGGGGACGAAGTTCAGGCTGATGCGGCGCATCTCCTCGCCGAAGCCGGGCATTTCCTTGTCGCCGACGGCGAGCGTGGCCTCGGGCGTGAGGTCGCGCGGCGCCGGGCCGGTGCCGCCGGTGGTGAGGACCAGGCTGCAGCCGGCGACGTCGGCGAGCTCGATCAGGGTGCGCTCGATCACCGCGCGCTCGTCCGGGATCAGCCGCGTCTCGGCGCTCCACGGCGACACCAGCGCCCGGCCGAGCCAGTCCTGCAGCGCCGGAATGCCCTGGTCTTCGTAAGTGCCTTGCGAGGCGCGGTCGCTGATCGACACGAGGCCGATGCGGATGTGTTCGCTCATGGGTTCAATCTCGGGTTCAGTCGCGCGGATCGGGATGGCGCGGGTCGGAGGTGGCGCCGGCGCCGGCGCTCTCGTTGTCGTTCCCGTCCTCGGCCTGGGCTTCGGCGGCGGCCTCTTCAGCCGCATCGCTCGCCTCCTGTAGCTCGCGCAGCACGCGGAAGATCTCGCGGAAGGCCTTCGGCGGCCTGCCCGCCTCGCGCTCCTTCAGCGCATTGCGGCGCAGGGTGCGCAGATACTGCAGGTCGGCCTCGGGCCAGGTCTCGGCGATGGTGCCGATGGTCTGCTCGTCCTCGAGCAGCTGCTCGCGCAGGCGCTCGAGGCGATGCATCTTCGCCACCTCGGCGGCCGAGTTGCCGGCGAAGATCTCGAGCTGGGCCTGGATGGGCTCGGGGTCGATCTTGCGCATCAGCTTGCCGATGTACTGCAGCTGGCGGCGGCGCGCCTCCATCTTGAAGCCCTGGGCGGCACGGATGGCCTCGTACAGGGTCTCGGGCAGCGGCACCTTC